>JAQBVV010000148.1 GCA_027622905.1 Acidobacteriota bacterium | reverse complement strand
TCGCCCAGCCCTCGGACCTGCCGATCGGCGAGGGCTACCACGTGGAAGTCTTTGGGGGCCTGTGGACGCCGACACCTGAGATCAGCATCGCCAGTGATGCCTTCGGCATCGCCGGCACCGACATCGACTTCGTGAATGACCTGGGTATCGGCTCCGAACGTTTCGGCGAGTTGCGTCTGCGACTGCGGCCCGGGCGAAAACATCGCTTCCGGATCGATTACGTGCCGATCAGCTACTCGACCCAGACGATTGTCGAGCGTCGTCTGGTCTTCCGCGGCATCGCGTACGACATCGGGGTACCGGTCACCGCGGCGCTCTCGTGGACCGCCTGGCGGCTCGGCTATGAGTACGACGTCGTGCACCGGAGCCGTGGATACTTCGGGATCATCATCGAGGCGAAGTACACCGATGTGGAGGCTTCGCTGGACACGCCGTTCGGGCGAGAGTTCACACGCACGCGGGGACCCATTCCGGCGATCGGCGCGGTGCTGCGCATCTACCCGGTCCGGTTCCTCGGTATCACCGCCGAGGTCAGCGGGGTCCGGCTGCCGAGCAACCTGATCGAGAGCCATACCGGCGAGTATGTCGATGTGGACGTCTACGGCACGCTGAACTTCATCGAGCAGTTCGGCGTACAGGTCGGGTACCGGTCGCTCGACCTCAGCGTCTCGTCCGACGAAGAAGCGGGTGCGTTGAAACTGGAAGGGATCTACGTAGGAGCACTCCTGAGATTCTAGTTTTCCTGGCGAGGCGTCCGCCTGGCGGCGTTGCTGCGTCGGTCACAGCCCACCTGGCTGCTCCCTCCTCGCGCCTTGCCAGCCGGGCGCCGCGCTCCGGGACTTGTCCAAGGCATCACGGTTCCAGGGGACTAGTCATGTCCGACGATGTCCTGATCAGGCCGGCGGAGGTCGAGGATGTCGCCGTGATCCTGAAGCTGATCACGGAACTCGCCGAGTACGAGCGGCTCGCCAGCGAGGTTGAGGCGACCGAAGCCGATCTTCGCGCGTCGTTGTTTGGCCCGACACCCCGTGCGGAGGCGATCGTCGCCGAGGTGGGAGGCGATGCCGTCGGCTTTGCCCTGTGGTTCCACAACTACTCGACGTTTCTCGCGCGTCCGGGCCTCTACCTGGAAGATCTGTTCGTGCGTTCCCAGTGGCGCGGCCGCGGAGTCGGCGGCGCGCTGCTTCGTCACCTCGCCCGCATAGCCGTCGAGCGTGGCTGTGGCCGCATGGAGTGGTCGGTCCTGGACTGGAACGAGCAGGCGATCGGTTTTTACCGGAGCATCGGTGCACGGGGCATGGACGAGTGGACGGTCAACCGGCTGGCTGGCGACGCACTGCACCGGCTGGCGAAAGCGTAAGGCAGACGGGTGCGGCGCAGTCCTGCGCAGCTGCGTGAGCCATTCGAGCAACTCTATCGCGCGTTCGATCATCCACATTCAGCCAGCGACCCGGTGCACATCGTTCGTCGCTACGCCGCGGCGGAGGACCGGGAGGTCGTCGGGTTTTGCGCGGCCGGTCTTGCGTTCGGGCGGGTCGCCAGCGTGCTCCATTCGATCGAGTCGCTCCTGGCCATCATGGGGCAGCATCCCGCTGCGTTCGTGCGGGCATTCGATCCCGTCGACGATGGCCGGAGGCTGGCGCCGCTCGTGCACCGGTGGATCGGCGGCCGCGATCTCTCCGCGTTGATGCTCATCCTGCAGCGGATGCTCCACGAATCGGGCTCGATCGAGGGATTCTTCCTTGCTGGTGACGTTCCGGATGCGCCGGACATCGGGCCTGGACTCGAGGCGTTCTCGGCCAGAGCGCTTGCCATTGATGTCCGGCGCGCATACGGCCGGGTGCCGACGCGCCCCGGCGTCTACAACTTCTTCCCTCGGCCGTCCGCAGGGAGCGCCTGCAAGCGCCTGAATCTCTTTCTGCGCTGGATGGTGCGAAAGGACATCGTCGATCTCGGCGTGTGGTCAGGTGTGTCGCCGTCGCGCCTCATCGTGCCACTCGATACGCACATCCTTCGACTGGGGCAGTGTCTTCGGCTGACGCGTTACCGGAGTCCCGGGTGGAAGATGGCCGCGGAGATCACCGCCTCGTTGCGCGCGATCGATCCGGTGGATCCGGTGCGCTACGACTTCGCGCTCTGCCACGTCGGGATGATGGGAGCCTGCGGGTTCGGCCAGGCGCAGAAGGACTCGCAGTGTCCGCTGCGCGGCGAGTGTCGTCCGAACGTCAAGGCACGACGAGCGAAGATCGTGGGCTGACGGGTCGATCCGAGTGGGTGGTTCGTTCAGCCCGATTGTGCTATCCTTCGCACCTCGCCCTCCCCTTTGACAGTCTTGAAAAACGCTCCGGCATGCCCGTTGGCTGACTGTCGGTGATCGCGGTCGTGCCGCGCCAGCTTGCTGGGCTGCATAACGGCGGCGGTCCGGTCGCGTGCGCTGATACAGAGGAAGGGGCCTCATGAAGACATTTCTACGCGTTGGAACGGTGATGGCGGTGGTGTTTGCCGGTGCCGTCTCGGTGGCCACTCAGAGCGGCGGCTCGATTGGCCGCGAAGTGTCGGTGCCCAGCCATCTGCAGGATGGTGACGAGTTCGCCAGCCCGTTGTGGTGGCTGGTGGCTTACGGAGAGCAGTTGTTCACGGCGGTATGGACGAATCAGGAAGGCGGTGGACGGCCGCTGACCAAGGGTACCGGCGCCCCGTTGACCGTCCCGAGCAACCCGCTGGTGTTCCCGAGAAACTTCAATCGCGTCTCGGCGCCCGACGCGAATTCGTGCGCCGGGTGTCACAATGCCCCGCGCGGTATCCCAGGCGGCGGAGGCGACATCGTGGCGAACGTCTTCGTCCTTGGTCAGCGCTTCGATTTCGCGACGTTCGACGGGTTCAACACCGCGCCGACGGGCGGCGCGTTTGACGAAAACGGGCTGCCGGTCGGACTGCAGAACATCGCCAATTCCCGGGCGACGCTGGGAATGTTCGGATCGGGGTACATCGAACTGCTGGCTCGCGAGATCACCGCGGATCTCCAGGCGTTGCGGGACGCGACCCCACCGGGAGGCTCGACCGCGCTGCGGTCCAAGGGCGTCTCGTACGGGACGATCCAGCGCTGGCCCAGTGGTGACTGGGTGACGACCGGTGTCGAAGGCCTCGCCGCACCGAGCCTGGCAACGACCGGGCCGGCGGATCCGCCGAACCTGATCGTCCGTCCGTTTCACCAGGCGGGGAACGTCGTTTCCATTCGCCAGTTCACCAACAACGCGTTCAACCATCACCACGGCATTCAATCGACGGAGCGATTCGGCGACTACGTGGACCCCGATAATGATGGCTTCGTCAACGAGATCACCCGCGCCGATATTACGGCGGTCACGATCTTTCAGGCCACCATGGCGGTGCCGGGGCGCGTGATTCCGAACGACCCGGACGTCGAGGCGGCGGTGCTCGTGGGGGAGTCGAGATTCGGGCAGGTGGGCTGCGCTTCGTGCCACATCCCCAGCCTTCCGCTCCGAAGCCAGGTGTTCACCGAGCCGAATCCCTACAATCCCGCCGGAAACCTTCGAGTGGGCGACGGCCCCACGTTGTCCGTCGATCTCACGAGCCGGGAACTGCCGGCCCCACGTCTGACGTCTCGCGGTGGTGGGGTACTGGTGCCCGCGTTCACCGACCTCAAGCTTCACGACATCACCAGCGGTCCTGGCGATCCGAACCGCGAAGCGCTGGACATGAATCAGCCGGCGGGCTCGCCGGAATTCTTCGCCGGCAACGGCAAGTTCCTGACGCGCAAGCTGTGGGGCGTGGCCAACGAGCCGCCGTTCTTCCACCACGGCCAGTACACGACGCTGCGCGACGCGATCCTGGCGCACAACGGTGAGGCCCTTGCGTCGCGGGTGGCGTTTGACGCGCTGGTGCCCTACGAGCAGGACTCGATCGTCGAGTTCCTCAAGACGCTCCAGGTGTTGCCGGCCGGGACCAAGGCACTTGTCGTCGATGAGAACGGTCGTCCGAAGGCGTGGCCGCCAAAGGGGAAGGGTTCAGACAACGGGAAGAGTAAGAAGAGTAAGAAGAAGTAGTCGATCGACCCTGCGCTACAATCCGGACACGGTTACTCGGATACCCGTTGACGGACCTTAGATGACCAACGCCGCTATCACTGGCTGGGGTACGTGCATGCCCCCGGCCGTGCTGACCAACGCCGACCTCGCCACGTTTCTCGATACCGACGACGCGTGGATCACCAGCCGCACGGGTATGAAGGAGCGTTGTGTCTCGCACGTGCCTGCGCTTGAGCTGGCGACGGTGGCCGCGCGTCGGGCGATCGCCTGCGCTGGCCTCGAGCCTGGCGACATTGACCTCATCCTCTACGGGAGCTGCAGCAACGGGGAGCAGGTGCCAAACTCCGCGTCGGGTGTGCAGGCGGCGCTGGGCGCGACACGCGCAGCCGCCATGGACATCAACACGGCGTGCACCAGTTTTCTCTACAGCCTCTCCACGGCCAGCGCGATGATTCGTACCGGCGTGGTGCGCCGCGCGGTGGTGATCGGCGTGGAGCTGATCTCGCCCTACATGGACTGGAGCAACCGCAACGTGGCGGTGCTGTTCGGCGATGGCTGCGCGGCGGTCGTGCTCGAGGCGGCTGAGAGCGACGAGGGGCTCCTGGGCGAACGGCTTGGCTGCGATGCCGAAGGTCGGGCCAGCCTGCGCGTGCGCGGTATCGGCTGCGTCTATGCCAATCGCGACGTGGTGCTCGGCGACACGCTGTGGGATTTCGACGGGCAGGAGATCTTCCGGCGGGCGGTACGAGGAATGAGCCAGGCCAGCGCAGCCGTGCTTGAGCAGTGCGGCGTGACTCCCGATCAGATCGATCTGGTGGTCCCGCATCAAGCGAACCTGCGGATCATCGAGGCGGTCGTCGGGCGCACCGGTATTTCGATGGACAAGGTCATGCTGACCGTGCAGCGTTACGGCAACATGAGCGCCGCCACAGTGCCCGTCGCGCTGACCGAAGCGGTGGAGACGGGTCGTGTCCGCCCGGGAGCGCTCGTGTTGATGCCGGCGTTCGGCGCGGGGTTGACCTTCTGCGCGCACCTGGTGCGCTGGGGCAGCCGGGTGACACCGCTGGCCGTCAGCGAAGCGGCGCTGTCACCAAGCCCGCGGACCGCGCTCGAGATGGTGAACGACATCCGCGCCCGCAGGGCGAGCACGTCGGCACGCTCGGCGGCCGGACTGCAGGCGGACGTCTAGCCACGCGCTGCTAACCTTAGAGGGGCCACGGAGGCCACACCACGGAGTCGAAAATGGAACTCTTTCATTCCCAGGAGCATCAGCCCCAGCCCGCCGATCCGGAGCGCTTCTCCGGGGACGCCACCATGGCGCGCATGGATCTCGCCGAACGACCGGAGGTGCGCATGTATCGGGTTACGTTTCAGCCGTCGGCCCGAACGGCGTGGCATGCCCATAGTGGCGTGCAACTGCTGCTGGTCATCGAAGGACGATGTCGGGTGCAGAAGGAAGGGGAGCCGGTGCAGGAAGTCGCTGCCGGCGGCGCGATTCGTATCGACGCGAACGAGCGCCACTGGCACGGTGCCGCGGTCGATGCGCCGATGACCCACCTCGCGCTGAACCTCGACGCCGCCACGGAGTGGTTCGAGAAGGTCACCGACGCGCAGTACGCCGGCACGTAGCATGGGCGTGGACGCCGACTCTCAGCTGCGGGTGAGCGTGAGGCCACCGGCGAAGACTTCTTCGCCGCGCAGAAAGGCTATCCGAAACGGGTTCTGGCCATGGACGCCACCGTTGACCACCTTGCGGGCTGCGGCGAGATCTTTCTTCTTCAGGGCTGCCCGCACGCGTCGTTCTTCCCGTTTGAGAAACGCCGCCAGGATGCGGCCGGCGATCTCGGGGTCGTTGGCCAGTTCGGGTTCGTCGACGAGCCGCGCGCCCAGTCCGAGCCGTCGGCTGATGTTCGTGTAGTTGGCTCGCCCAGTGAGCTGGACGAATCCCCGGCCCTTGAAACGCTCACCGTCAGGCCGACCCAGGTTCCCGAGGCTCTTCTTGCGATTGTCGTACCTGTTGAACGGGTGACCGCTCGGCGTGGTGTTGTACTTCGAACGACCCTCGCTGATGGGGAGGAACCCCGACGTTTCGGCCCGGATCGTGGCCAGCGCCATCAGGAGCATCGGCTTGTCAGTCAGCGCGTGAGCGACAAGGCCGCGCACGACGTACGGCAGGTGCGCCGCGACGTTGGCGAAGCGGGCGCCCGGGAAGAGCAGCGCCGCAGCTTCGGGCACCGGCCGCTTCGCGGGTCCCACCAGGTGCGTCAGATCGAGTGCGCGGGCGGTGTCGGCATCCACTTCGCCGGTCACGGCCAGGTGCCGGGAAAGCTGAAACGCCCGCACCGCGTTGGCCGTGCCGTCGCCGAAGTCGTTGTCGATCCGCTTCGTGTAGGCGCCGTAGTGCTTCAGGCGCTTCTGCGCCTCACCGATCCACGGCGAGTCGTCGCCGTTGCGTAGAACAGGCATGCGCACAGTGTAGCGTCCTGGTGATACGTCGACGCATACGCACCCGGACTACGGCAGATCCGCGCCCTTCGGCTGCTTCTTGAAATCCTCCGGGGCCAGGTCTTGGGTCAGCCGGAAGACGCCTTCGGCGACATGGCGCCGCAGTTCGACTTCGACCATCACGGTCTGGTTCGGTTCGAAGTATCGCCGGAGCGCGGCGAAGGTGCCGCGGTGCTCGGCCACCGTGTAGTAGGCGAACCCCTTGGCCGGGCGCGCCGTGATCTGCACGCCAAACTTCCCGCCCAGTTCGGGCCTGTCCAGCCATTCGCGCATGACGTCGTAGTCGATGTAGTAGGTCAGTTTCCCGCGGTTGAGCTGATTGCGCTGGCGATCGACGAAGAAACCTGGCGGCAGGTGGTTCGGGTCGTATGTGGGCCCCGCCGTGAAGAGCACGTCGTAGTCGGAAAGACTGTTGCCACGATCGTCCACGAGTCGGATGACGAGCATGCAGTATCGGTTGGTGACGAACCGTCTATTGAAGACGAACAGCTTCCGTTCCGTTTCCACCCGCTCATCCTGCTGGGTGTTGGCGGTCAGGTCTTTCATCTCCCTGACGACCCGTCGATAGGCCGTGACGCTACCCACCTCCATGCACCGTAGAACCCAGTGCACCGTCGGGTGAGAGCGGTCGTCCTCGGCATCCACGCTCCCGAGGATGCCGATATCGGTGCCGGAATGAGAAAGCCCGGGCAGTACGCCGAGCGCGGTTGTCGCGCTGCGGTCCTCCTTGCTGATCCTGAGGTTACTGCCGTGCTGGACCAGCCGGATCAAACCGTAGTTCAGACTTGCGGCGGCCACGCGCACGACGCCGTCGGAACCGGCCTCGTCGGTGTACGAGTTGAGGTTGTCGTAGAAGGCGCGGTCGATCTTCTGTCCGGTGAGCACGAACGGATACAGTCCGCCGGCGACACAGTTGTAGCCGAGCCACTCGCGATTCAGCTCCCAGCCCTGATCGCTGCCCAGCTCCAGCCAGTCGAGCACGCCACGTCCAGGCTCGACGCCTCCCGCGAAGAACTTCATCTGCGAGAGGCGACCCTTGCCGAGCTGCGCAAGCGCGGAACCGTGGTTGGCCGGCGCAAGCATGATCAGGTGCCCGATCGGACACTTCTTGAGTGCGCCGCGATGGAAGAGGTCGATCCACGCGCGCACGACCGGTCCGCCAGTAGAATGCGTGATGCAGGCGAAGCGCTCGCCCCTGGCGAGTTTCGGCAGCACCTCGGTGGCGATGGCGTGCTGCATTCCGCGAGCGATGTCATCGACCTTTACCTCGTCGGCGAAGCTCACGTACTTGCCGAGATAGAGATGCGTGATCTGAAGGTCGAGTTTCGCGGGCGCATTCTTGACGAGCGCGGCGGGGAGGCCGCCATACGTGCTGGTGTTGGTGACGCTCCAGCCATGAACAAAAACGGCACGCATGCTTAGCACTACTTTGTCAGGTTCATTCTCGCTGAACCACGGTCTGTCAGATTGCGCTTGTACTGCCGCGC
>JAQBVV010000009.1 GCA_027622905.1 Acidobacteriota bacterium | reverse complement strand
GGGGCCGACTCATCTGCTGGGTCTCGAACGTCGCGAGCCGTTCCTCGAGCGCAGCGTCCGCTCCGTCGGCAGACAGCTGCTGCTCCAGATATGCCTCCACGCCGACCTGTCGCAGTCGCTCGATATCCCCGGGCCGTGGACCGTACCCTGTCCGGTCGAGCACATGCCGGAGCAATCGCTCGTCCGCGGAATCCGCGATCGCGATACCGGGGGATACCTGGCACACGGCCTCAGTGGACGCACCCGACGCCTCCTGACGGTCCGGCACCCGATCGCTGGAAACTACCCACAACAGAATTGCCGTCGCCATGAGGCCCAGCGCAACGGCAACCGCGGCGTATCGCCCGATGTACCTGCCCACACTCGTATCCTACGCCGTGACGCCCCTTGGTTCGGCGCGTCAGTCGCTACGCCGGACTTCCGGAGCGGACGGCTAGTCCTGGGTCGCCTCGATGAGCGATATGGGATCGACCCGGGCGCCGTTGAGACGCACGCTCCAGTGCAGGTGCGGGCCGGTGACGCGCCCGGTTGCGCCGACGCGACCAAGCGTTGCGCCGACGTCGACGAGGTCCCCCTCCTCGACCGCCAGCGCCGAGAAGTGCGCGAAGATCGAATAGAGTCCCGCCCCGTGGTCGAGGACGACCGTGTTGCCGGTGAAATACAGATCGTCAGCGACGACCACACTCCCCGCCGAAGGGGCCGTCACGACGGTGCCGGTTGGGCTACCGAAGTCGATCCCGGCATGTGGACTTCTGGGCTGGCCGTTGAACACGCTGCGCGAACCGAAGTTCGCCGAGGCCTGCGTCGCCAGCGGCGGCACAAAAGGTCGGTCCCACACCCTCGGCGTGCTGGTCCTGTAGATGCCGTTGAGCCGCGCCGCTTCGCGCACGATCCGGTCGACGACCGGAGCCGGCGGATCGACGTACTCCGGGGCCACCGTCAGCGTTCGGGTGCGAAACAGCTTCGGCTCCACCCGCAACGACATCTGGTGGGCGGGAGGGGGCCTGAGATGCGGAGCCGACACCAGCAGGAAATACTCCCCTGGCGCCACATCGAGGTCGATGCCGATCAGCCCCTGCCACCGCGTGCCGTCGGGAGACAACGCCAGCGGGATGTCACGGTCCAGCGCCGAGGCTCGCGGCGCGACGCGACCGCATGCGCATCTCACGTCCACGCGGACCACTTCGCCGGGCTGCATCGCGCGGGTGACCAGACTGACCGTCAGCTCTGGCAGCCCCTGCGCCGCCACCCCTGGATGCCCGGTCACTCCGGCGCCGAAGACGCCGAAAACGCTGATCGCCACAGTGGTCGTCACGCCAGACCATCGCGGCGCTGGCCATCCGAAGGCTTCGAGTGTCATAGACAATCCGTCCCAGATCCTGCGTTCCACACCCTGCCGGTAGTGTATCGGAAGCTCTGACGTCCGACAGCGCCACTCGCGCCAGGGCGCCCGAATCCCTTCGCCGCTCGGGCGCGGACGCTGGAGCGATCCGGAACAGCGTTGATATAGTTGCCGCGAGACAGGAGCACCACATGGACGCGCCACAGAGAGAGCCGGGCTCGGTGAAGGCCACCTACACCATCGTGACCGATGCCGAGCGCTTCGTGGCCGGTCTGGCACTGACCGCCTTCGCGTTGCTGCTCGTGCATTCGGTGATCACGATCTATCACTACCAGATCGAGGAGCTCGAATGGATTCCGTGGCGGCAGCTGTTCGACGTCGACGAGGAGAACAACCTGCCAACGTGGTTCTCTGGCTTCCTCCTGGGGGTGACGTCGTTCTGGCTGTGGGTCGCTGCGACCGCCAAACGCGCGGCCTCGAACCGCTGGTGGATCCACTGGAAGTCGCTGGCCCTGGGGTTCCTCGTCCTCTGCATCGACGAGGTCGCGGGCCTGCACGAGTCATTCAACACCGTCACCGATACGTCGTGGGCGATCCCCGGCGGAATCCTCGCGGTCGCGGTCGGGTTGCTGTTTTTCTCCTTTCTGTGGAGCCTTCCGGCAGCCACGCGCACCGTCTTTGTCCTCGCTGGCGGCATCTACGTGGGAGGCGCGGTGGGAGTCGAGATGGTCGGAGCACCGATGGACGCCGACACGATGACCTACAACCTGACGACGGTCGTTGAAGAAGGGATGGAAATGGCCGGCGTCCTGCTCTTTCTGCTGGCGCTGCTGCGGTACCTGGCTCGCGAGCAGGGCGCGAGCCACGCGGTCAGCGTCCGCGTTGAGGTGCCGGACACACCGCCGGCGTAGATTTCTCTCACTTTCGCCACATAATCGCCTCATCGTGTTCCCCGGTGGAAGACGCTGTCAGACTTGTGGTAACCTCGCCCATCCATCAGGGAACTTTGGCGGCGGTAAATCACCACATATTTACATTCGAACGATGAAACCTTCAGGGCGATACACGATACTTGTGGCCAATCGCAGCACCGGCAGCGTGCACCGGGCGACGGTACCGGTGCGCCCCGTCGTCATCGCCATCTGCGTGGTATTGGCGACACCGATCCTCATCGGGATGGGCGCCGCGTGGAAGGCGCATGGCAATACCGCCGGCCTGCGTGCCAGCCAGTCGACGCTTCGACTCGAGAACGAGAACTACCGCCGGGCCACCGAGGCGCTCGCCGGGCAGATCGGCGAGCTGCAACTTGCGATCGCCGACCTCGGCGACCGATCCGATCTCGACCCGAATCTCGCCCGGGCCATGGACCGCCTCCCTGCCATCGTGAAAGCGAGCGCGATGGGCGGTGCGGCGCCGGGCGTGGCACCCGCCGGCGCCATCGGGTCGCAGGCCGACCCAGGGTACGTTCGCACACTGTCGGCGCTCACCTCCCCTGACGACACGTTCGGCCTGCTGCGCTCGTTGCTTGAGAGCCTGAGTAGCCGACTCAGCGTGGTCTCTCACGCCGTCGAGCGACGCAATGCGCTGGCGGACGCCACGCCGTCGATGTGGCCGTCGATTGGCTGGCTTTCGTCAACCATGGGTACGCGCAAGGATCCGATCACCGGCGGAACCGAATACCATTCCGGTCTGGACATCGCCAGCGAGCGCGGAGCGCCAGTCTACGCAACCGCCGCGGGAACCGTGAAGCACGTTGGGCGGCAAGGCGCCTACGGCAACCTGATCGTGATCGACCACGACTTCGGCCTCGAAACGCGCTACGGGCACCTGCTCACGTACCTGGTCTCTCCGGGCGCCACGGTCAAGCGTGGCGACATCATCGCGCGTGTCGGCGCGACGGGTCGCGCGACCGGCTATCACCTGCACTACGAGGTGGTCGCCAACGGCCGTCTCATCAATCCACTCTCACTCCTCACGCAGAAGCCGCTCGCTCGGTAAGTCCCTGACCTCGTGTGGTTTCCTTGCCGATCAGTGGCCCCACGGCTACAATCGGTGGATATCCCTTGCGCGGGCCGCCCAACGCGGATGTCACATGTACCGAGGTGCTCAGTCGTGTACTCCGGTGGGCAGGAGGGAACTGATGGTCGCGTATTCCCCACATCAACGTACGCGGGTACTGATTGCGGTTACTTGAGAGCTACAGGCCTATGACATCCGCGCTGACTGAGCGCCGCCGCCACCACTCATGATCGGTCAACTCCTCGCCAAGGTCATCGGCACTCAGAATCAGCGGGATCTCAAGCGCCTGTCTCCACGCGTCGTGGAGATCGGCGCGCTCGAACCACAGATCCAGGCGCTGTCCGACGAGCAACTGCGCGACAAGACAACCGAGTTCCGCGCTCGACTCGCCGATGGCGCCTCGCTTGACGATCTGCTGGTTGAAGCCTTCGCGGTCGTACGCGAGGCCGGGCTCCGCGTGCTGAAGATGCGACACTTCGACGTGCAGCTCATCGGCGGCATGGTGCTGCACAGCGGAAAGATCGCGGAGATGAAGACGGGGGAGGGCAAGACGCTCGTCGCAACCCTGCCCGCCTATCTCAACGCCCTCAGTGGCAAGGGCGTGCACGTGATCACGGTCAACGATTATCTGGCGCGCCGCGACTCGGAGTGGATGGGACGCCTGTACCGCTTCCTCGGAATGACGGTCGGCGTGATTCAGCACGAGTTGACCGACGCCCAGCGCCAGGTCGCCTACAACGCTGACATCACCTACGGCACCAACAACGAGTTCGGATTCGACTATCTGCGCGACAACATGAAGTTCGACCTCACGGCGATGGTGCAGCGGCCGCATCACTTCGCGATCGTCGACGAGGTGGACAGCATCCTGGTCGACGAGGCTCGGACGCCGCTCATCATCTCCGGCCCTGCCGAGCAATCAACCGACGCCTACTACGAGGTTGACCGGATTATTCCGAAGCTCAAGAAGGGCGCCGTCACGCAGGGGAACGTCAAAGCCGAGGATCGCGAGGCACTCGAAACAACCGGCGACTACCTGGTTGACGAGAAGCACAAGACGGTGACGCTCACCGAGACCGGGATGGCCAAAGCCGAGCGATTACTCGCCCACCGCCTCGTGCCTGACTCCGGCGGGTTGTACGACCCGGTGAACATGCCGACGCTCCACCACATCAACCAGGCACTGCGCGCGCACGCCCTGTTCCGCCTCGATGTCGACTACATGATCAAGGATGGCGGCGTCGTGATCGTCGACGAGTTTACGGGCCGCCTGATGCCTGGTCGGCGCTGGAGTGACGGGCTCCACCAGGCGGTGGAAGCCAAAGAGAAGGTCAAGATCGAGCGAGAGAACCAGACGCTCGCCACCATCACCTTCCAGAACTACTTCCGGAAATACAAGACACTCTGCGGGATGACCGGCACGGCTGAGACCGAAGCCGCCGAGTTCAACAAGATCTACAAGCTCGAGGTCATGGTCATCCCGACCAACCGCCCCCTGACCCGGATCGAAGAACCGGACCTGATCTATCGCAGCGAACGCGAGAAGTATGAGGCGATCGTCAACGACATCCTCGAACAGCAGGCCACCGGGCGACCGACGCTGGTCGGCACGGTCTCGATCGAGAAGTCAGAGCGCCTCTCCGGGCTGCTCCACAAGCGCGGCATCACCCACGTCGTGCTGAACGCGAAGTATCACGCGCAGGAAGCTGAGATCGTCGCCCAGGCCGGACGGCAGGGCAAGGTCACCATCGCGACCAACATGGCCGGTCGCGGAACCGACATCCTGCTCGGCGGGAATGCGGAACACATGGCACGCCAGCAGGCCATCGGCGAAGAACTGGCCGAGCGGCTGGGCAAGGGTGAGGAGAAGTTCGTCGACGATGATGAGTTCATCTACTTCTTTCACATCGATGCCTTCTATCGTGTGCCGCGCGGGGACTGGGAGCGCATCTTCGCGCACTTCAAACAGGAGACCGAAGCTGAACACGAGTCGGTGATCGGCCTCGGCGGCTTGCATATTCTCGGCACGGAGAGGCACGAAGCGCGACGCATCGACAACCAGTTGCGCGGCCGGGCTGGCCGACAGGGCGACCCCGGCTCCTCGCGATTCTATCTGTCGCTCGAGGACGACCTGATGCGGATCTTCGGCTCCGATCGGATCTCGGGTCTCATGGAACGCCTCGGCATGGAAGAGGGTGTACCGATCGAGCACGGCATGGTCACGAAGGCCATCCTGCGCGCGCAGACACAGGTTGAGGCGCAGAACTTCTCGGTCCGGAAGCACCTCCTCGAGTACGACGACGTCATGAACAAGCAGCGTGAGAGCGCCTACACGCTGCGCCGCGAGATTCTCGAGGGCACGATCCATCTCACCGAAGAGGAACGGGTCGATACCCGCGGGTACGTGCTGGCGCTGGCCGAGGATCTGCTCGAGGCACAGGTCGAACGGTATGCCGGCAAGGAGATGGATCTCGAGGACTGGGATGTACCTGCCCTCGCCCGCGAGATCTCACGGGTGTTCGGCCTTGAGGCGGAAGACCTCGACGCCTTGGATCTCGATGCACTCGACACCGACGCGATCGTTGACGCCGTGTGGGCGAAGATCAAAGGCGCCTACGAAGCGAAGGAGCAGACGGTCGGCGTCGATCTCCTGCGACGTGTCGAGCGCGACATCATGCTGCAGATCGTCGACACGCAGTGGAAGGACCACCTCTACTCGCTCGACCACCTGAAGGAAGGCATCGGCCTCCGCGGGTACGGCCAGCGCGACCCGCTCGTGGAGTACAAGAAGGAGAGCTTCGCCCTCTTCCAGGATATGAAAGCGCGCATCGAGGAAGAGATCGTGCGCTATCTGTTCTGGCTGCGCCCGGTCGACAACGAGCAGGTCCCACGCCCGGCACCCCGGCGCGCGACGCCGCTCACGCTGAACAATCCGTCAGCCGAGGCCCCGCCGGCTTTCGCCGGTGCCGGACGGACGTCCGGCGCGGCCGCGGCGGCACCCTCAGGCCCGCCTGGTAGCGCTCGGCGGCCGGCCCGCACCGGAGGCGACGACGTGGTCAAGACGGTCCGCCGGGAGGAACCGAAGGTCGGTCGCAACGACCCGTGCCCGTGTGGAAGCGGAAAAAAATACAAGAAGTGCCACGGGGCACAATAGTGAAGGGCGTGCCATGCCTCTGAACACAGACCATCTAACGCTCACCCCCGCCGCCGCCAGCATCAAGACCGCCCTCACCTTCGATGATGTCCTGCTCGTGCCGCAGCACTCGACGGTGCTGCCGACACAGGTCGACGTCTCCACATGGCTCACGCGCAACATTCGGTTGAACGTGCCATTTCTCAGCGCCGCCATGGACACCGTGACCGAATCCGAGCTCGCCGTGGCGATGGCGCAGCAGGGCGGGCTTGGCGTCATCCACAAGAACCTGTCGATCGAGGAGCAGGCGGCGGAAGTTGACCGCGTGAAGCGTTCCGAGAGCGGCATGATCGTCAATCCGATCACGCTCTGCCCGACGAACCGGATCTTCGAAGCACTCGAGCTGATGCAGACCTATCGCATCTCGGGCGTACCGATCACCGAGGACGGCAGCAAGGAGGGTCGCCTGGTCGGGATCCTGACCAACCGTGACCTGCGCTTCGAGACCAACGTCGATCGCCCGATCGACGACGTGATGACGAAGACACCGCTCTTCACGGTGCCCGTCGGCACAACCCTCGACGAGTCGCGGGAGATCCTGCATCGTCACAAGGTCGAGAAGCTCCTCGTGGTCGACGAGGACTACCGCCTGAAGGGTCTCATCACCGTCAAGGACATCCAGAAGCAGATCAAGTACCCGAACGCCTGCAAGGATGGCCTCGGCCGACTGCGCTGCGGCGCGGCGATCGGCGTCTCCAAGGACGCGCTCGAACGCGCCACGGCGCTGGCGAGCGCCGGCGTGGACGTCCTTGTCATCGACACGGCTCACGGCCACTCGCAGGGCGTCATCGACATGGTGGCCAGCATGCGCCAGGCGTTCCCCGACACCGACCTGATGGCTGGCAACGTCGCCACGCCCGAGGCCACCGCCGCCTTGATCGACGCGGGCGTTGACGCCGTGAAGGTCGGGATCGGGGCCGGCTCCATCTGCACGACCCGCGTGGTTGCGGGTATCGGCGTGCCGATGGTCAGCGCCATCATGGAGTGCGCGCGCATGGCCGCCTCGCGCAATGTCCCGATCGTCGCCGACGGGGGTATCCGCTACTCGGGCGACATCGTCAAGGCGCTTGCCGTCGGCGCCGGCTGTACGATGATCGGCAATCTCTTTGCCGGCACCGACGAAAGCCCCGGCGAGGTCATTCTGTTTCAGGGACGCAGTTATAAGGAATACCGCGGCATGGGTTCGATCGGCGCGATGCGCCGCGGCAGCCGCGAGCGCTACTTCCAGGACGAGTTCGATCTTGAGGGAGGCCGCGCCGCCGAGAAACTTGTCCCCGAGGGTATCGAGGGCCGCGTCGCGCACAAGGGCAGCGTCGCGGCGATGATCCATCAACTCGTGGGGGGGTTGCGCGCCGGGATGGGCTACTGCGGCTCCGCGACGATTCCCGACCTGCAGCGCAAGGCGAAACTCATCCGGATCACCGCTGCGGGCGCCCGCGAGAGCCACGTGCACGACGTCACGATCATGAAAGAAGCGCCGAACTACCGCATGGAGTAGCACGCAGGGGCGAGTGCCCTGGACGCGCGTGGTGCCTCACTCGTCTGGCGCGGATTTCAGAAGCGCCTGGCTCGTCACATCGGCGTCAGGTCGACGGCGGACTCTCACCACGGACTGTGATGGTGATCCGTCGCGCGGTGTCCCCTGTCAGCGCCATCTGCACATCGATCGCGCCAGCTAGGGCGTGGGTCAGACGATCGGGCCACTCGATCGCCAGCACGCCATCAGCCACCCCCTCCTCTTCCAGTCCAAGTTCGTCCGTGGTGGCGTGATGCAAGCGGTACAGATCGACATGCGTCAGGGTCAGGCGACCGCCGCGGTACTCGTGCACCAGCGTAAACGTCGGGCTGCTCACTTCCCCGGAGTCGATCCCTAACCCGACAGCCAGCCCCCGTACGAAGGCGGTCTTGCCGGCACCGAGATCGCCCGACAAGAGAACCACGTCGCCAGGCGTGAGACGCGCCGCCAGGTCACGCGCCACAGCCTGGGTCTCGTCCTCGGACGTCGTGTCGAACACCGTCACCACCTGAGGATCATCGTGCTACGAGGCGTCTTCGTGCTCGCTGGCGGCCAGCTCCTTGAGCGCCGGCCCAAGACACGCCACCAGATCGCTTGCGATCATCGCGACTGCGCCATGCCGGTCCTCGGCCAGATCTCCGGCCGCACCATGCAGGAACACCGCGAGCTGGCACGCGGCCTCGGCGTCGAGTAACTGCGCGAGCCACGCGGCGATCATGCCTGCAAGCACGTCGCCGGTGCCACCGGTAGCCATCCCGGCGTTCCCGGTCGGGTTGATATACACGCGGCCATCAGGGGTGGCGATGATGGTACGGTGCCCCTTCAGGACCACGTACAGGCCCCTGGTCGCCGCAAAGCCGGTGGCGACCTGCATGCGGTCGCTCTGGACCTCGTCGACGGTCATCCCCACCAGGCGAGCCATCTCGCCAGGGTGGGGCGTGATGATCACCGGACGCTCGCCCCGGCCCTCCAGTATCGACGGATCGTCGGCCAGTACCGTGAGCGCGTCGGCATCGAGCACCAGCGGGATGGTGGATCGCTCGAGCAGGCCACGCACGAACGCGGCAACCCCAGGACCCAGGCCCAGTCCAGGACCGCAGGCGATCACGTCGTGCCGCAATGCCAACACCGTCTCCAGGGCCGCGGTGACAACGGCGCCCTCGCTCGACTCGGCCAGCGCTTCGGTCATGACCTCGGGCGTCATCGACGCCAGGATCGGCTGGCATCCAGCGGGCGTCGCGACGGTGACCAGCCCCGCCCCCGATCGCAGCGCCCCCATCGCCGCCAGACAGGCGGCACCCGACTTGCCTCTCGACCCGGCGACGATCGTGACGCGCCCGAAATCGCCCTTGTGCGACTCCTCCGCTCGCGGCTCGATCAGCGCACGCACCTGCCCGGGCGTGAGCAAGTCGATGCGCGGCCCATCCAAGCCCTCGATCACGTCCGGGGGAATCCCGATGTCGGCAATCACGAGGTCGCCGGCGAACGGCTCGCCGGGAGGCACGACGAGCGGCAGCTTCGGGGCAACCAGGGTCACCGTCATCGACGCATCGATACAGTCGCCCACCAGGTGCACCGTGTCGGCTGAGATCCCGCTGGGCAGGTCGATCGAGACAACTGGAATGCCCGAGGCATTGATATCGGCGACGACCGTTTCCATCATCCCGGCAAGTGGTGAGGTCAGACCGGTGCCAACGATGGCATCCACCAGCAGACTGCACTGGGAGATCTCGGAAAAGTGCAGCTCCCAGGTCTGCTCGTCGGCCACCTCGACCACCGTCACGCCCAGCCGGCCGAGGATGTCGAGATTGATCCGCGCGTCACCGCGCACGTCGGCGACCGTGCCGATGACAAAGACCGTCGCGTCGACGCCGCGCTGAATCAGCGTGCGCGCCACGACGAAGCCGTCGCCGCCGTTGTTGCCTTTGCCGCACAGGATCCCGACGCGCTCGTCCAGCAGGGGTTCGTAGGCGGCCTCGATCGCGGCCACGACCTGGCGTCCGGCGTTCTCCATCAGCACGAGCGACGGTATGCCTACCTCGTCGATGGTGTACCGATCGGCCTCGCGCATCTGCGCGGCATTGAAAATGCGCATGTCTGCTCCGGTGGATCAGCCTATCCGCTGTAGTACACTTCACGCAACCACACGACAGTCCGCAAACGACCACTATCCACCCACCATTCACCATGTCAGCGACCGTGAACGTCAATGGCCGCATCACCGGCGACCGCGATGCCGTCGTGTCCGTCTTCGATCATGGCCTGCTCTACGGTGAGGGGATCTACGAGACACTCCGAACCTACCACGGGCGCCCGTTTCTGTACGCACGGCACATGCGTCGGCTCCGTAACTCGGCCAGGATGATCAACCTCTCGCTCCCGTTCTCGGACGCCGACATGGCATCGGGGATCCAGGAAACGATGGCCGCTGCCAACCTCGGCGGGGGGGAGGCCTATATTCGCGTGCTCGTCACGCGTGGCGTCGGAGACCTCACCTACGACCTCAAGGCGACACCGGTGCCGTCAGTCATCATTATCGTGAAGACGCAGGTCGACCCCGCGCCTGAGGCGTACCACGTGGGCGTCGGTGTCGTCATCGTCGATGTGGTCCGAAATCATCCAGGCACGGTGAACCCGATGATCAAGAGCAACAACCTGCTCAACAGTGCGCTGGCGGCACAGGAGGCGATCCGGCGTGGCGCGTTCGAAGGCATCATGCGGAACTACCGCGGAGAACTGAGCGAGTGCACCACGGCCAACCTGTTCATCGTCAAGGACGGCGCCGCGCTGACTCCCCCGCTGACCTCGGGCCTGCTCCCCGGGATCACACGTGAGTTCATCTTCGACATGGGCAGGGAGATCGGTGTCGCCGTGCATGAGGTCGTGTTACACGACGACGACCTGTTCTCCGCCGATGAAGCCTTTCTGACCAGCACCACGCGCGAAGCCGTGCCGATCGTCACGGTGGACGACCGGCCGATCGGCGACGGCCGACCCGGCCCGGTGACCGGAGCGCTCCTCGCCGCCTTCCGCCGACACGCCAAAGCGGATGCCATGAGCGCGTAGCGCGCGGGGAACCGCAGGAGGCCCACGCCTACCCAGGCGAGCACGCTTCGCCCGATCAGCGACCGAAGAACCGCCGTGCAGGAGAATCAGCCGGCGCTGTCGACCGGTGGACACGAACAGAACAGGTTGCGATCGCCGTAGGGATTGTCGATTCGCCCGACCACTGGCCAGAACTTGTTCGCTTTCACGAAGGGCAGCGGAAACGCCGCCTGCTCGCGGGTGTAAGGGTGGCTCCAGTCAGTCGCTGACACGGACTCCGCCGTGTGCGGCGCGTGCTTGAGCACGTTGTCGCTCCTGTCCACGCTCCCGCTGACGACCTCGTCGATCTCGGTTCGGATCTGCATCATCGCGTCGCAGAACCGGTCGAGTTCCGCCTTGTCCTCGCTCTCGGTCGGTTCGACCATCAGCGTCCCTGCCACCGGAAACGAGACCGTCGGCGCATGGAACCCGTAGTCCATCAGGCGCTTGGCCACGTCCATCTCCTCAACCCCACCGGCCTTGAACTGACGGAGGTCGAAGATCAGCTCGTGTGCGACGCGGCCGTTCTCACGCGTGTACAGTACAGGATAGTACGCCTCGAGCCGCGCCTTGATGTAATTGGCGTTGAGAATCGCGTACTTCGTGGCGTCAGTCGCGCCACCCGCCCCCAGCATCCGGATGTACCCGTACGAGATCAGCAGGATGCTGGCGCTGCCCCAGGGCGCCGCGGAGATCGCACGGATCGCCTGCTCGCCGCCGGTCTTGATCAGCGGATGTCCGGGGAGATACGGCGCCAGATGCGCCGCCACGCCGATGGGGCCCATGCCGGGACCACCGCCACCGTGAGGGATCGCGAATGTCTTGTGTAGATTCAGGTGGCAGACATCGGCACCGATCGCGGCGGGACTCGTCAGTCCCACCTGCGCATTCATGTTGGCGCCGTCCATGTACACCTGCCCGCCGTGCTGGTGAATCACGTCGCAGATCGTCCGGATCTCGTCCTCGAACACGCCGTGCGTCGATGGATACGTGATCATCAGGCACGCGAGGCGGTCGCCATGCTCGGCCGCCTTCGCCCGCAGGTCGGCCACGTCCACGTTGCCGTTGGGTGCCGTCGCGACGACGACGACGCGCATGCCGGCCATCGCGGCGCTGGCCGGGTTCGTGCCGTGCGCCGAGGCTGGAATCAGCACGACGTCTCGGTGACCGCCGTCGTGCGCCAGGTGATACGCGCGTATCACCATCAGGCCGGCGAACTCTCCCTGGGCCCCGGAGTTGGGCTGGAGCGACACGGCGGTCAATCCCGTGATCTCCTCCAGCGCCGATTCCAGGTCGCGGAAGATATCGGCGTACCCCGCCGCCTGGTCCACTGGCACGAACGGATGGATACGGCCGAACTGCGGCCACGTGACCGGCAGCATCTCGGTCGCGGCATTCAGCTTCATCGTGCAGGAACCCAGGGCGATCATCGACGTGTCGAGTCCGATGTCTTTCCGCTCGAGACGGCGGATGTACCGCATCATCTGCGTCTCCGACCGATGCGTGTTGAACACCGGGTGGGTCATGAACCCGCTTGACCGCCGCAGCGACGGCGGGAGGTCGTCGGTCTCGCCGACCTGCGTCGGGATGGACGGCGCCTCCGACTGTCCGGTGGCGGCGGCCCACACGGCGATGATGTCGCGCAGATCGGCTGTGGACACCGTTTCGTTGAGCGCGATGCCGACCGTCTGCCCGTCGATGTATCGAAAGTTGATGCCCGCAGCGAGCGCCGCGGTGCGCACGGCGTCAATGCCTGACGGCACCTCCACGCGCAGCGTGTCGAAGTAGTGGGCGTTGGTCTGCCGGATGCCGAGCGTCGTCAGCGCGCCATCAAGGATGCGCGTCACGGCATGCACGCGGCCCGCGATGGCTTTCAGACCCTTTGGCCCGTGATAGACGGCATACATCGCCGCCATGTTGGCCAGCAGCGCTTGCGCGGTGCAGATGTTCGACGTCGCCCTCTCCCGGCGAATGTGCTGCTCGCGCGTCGCCAGCGCCATCCGATACGCCGTGCGGCCCTGTCCGTCCACCGACACGCCGATCATGCGTCCCGGCATCTGACGCACGAACGCGTTCCGGCAGGCAAAGAATGCCGCGTGCGGTCCACCGTATCCGAGGGGCACGCCAAAGCGCTGCGAGTTCCCGAACACCACGTCGGCACCCATCTCGCCCGGTGGCGTGAGCAGCGCGAGCGACAGTAGATCGGTCCCCACGGCCACCAGCGCCCCCGCCTCGTGGGCCCGGGCCACGAACGCGGTCAGGTCCTGAACCAGACCGACCTCGTCCGGATACTGCAACAGGACGCCAAACGGCGTCTGGCCGCCAGCCGCGTCGAACGTCATCTGCTCGCTCGGGCCCACCTCGACGCCGATCTCCAGGGGTTCGGCACGGGCGCGCACGGCATCGATCGTCTGCGGCAGGCAGCGATCGCTCACGAGAAAACGCGCGCGTGCCCCATCCCCGCGTTTGTTCGTCCGGACGCGGTGCAGGAGCGTCATCGCTTCGGCCCCGGCGGTAGCCTCGTCCAGCAGTGACGCGTTGGCCACCTCCATCCCGGTGAGGTCGGACACCATCGTCTGAAAGTTGACCAGCGATTCGAGGCGACCCTGCGCGATCTCGGCCTGGTACGGCGTATAGGGCGTATACCACCCCGGGTTCTCCATCACCATCCGCAGCACGACGCTGGGGGTGATGGTGTCGTGATAGCCCAGACCGATGTAGGACCGGAACGTCTTGTTACGCGAGGCGAGTTGCGCCAGTCGCCGCAGGTACTGGTGTTCGCTTTCCGCCGGCGGGAGGTCGAGGGGGCGCGTCAGCCGGATCGATGAGGGAAGGGCCTCGTCAATCAGCGCGTCGAGCGACGACGAGCCGATCGCCGCGAGCATCGCATCGCGTTCATCGGGAGACGGTCCTATGTGACGTGGTGCGAACCAGTCGTTGGCATCCGGCGAGTCCATCAGCCGAGTAGACCCTCGTACTGCGCATGGTCGAGGAGTGCGGCAACAGCGCCCGCGTCGGCAACCCGGATCTTGATCATCCACGATCCGTGCGGGTCTCCGTTCACGGTCTCCGGGCGGTTCTTCAGGGCGTCATTCACCTCCACCACCTCGCCGGCGACCGGCGCGAACAGCTCGGACACCGCTTTGACCGATTCGATCGTGCCAAACGACTCTCCAGCCGTCAGGTGGCTACCTGCCTCTGGCAGTTCCATGAACACCACATCGCCGAGCTGCTGCTGCGCGTAGTCGGTGATGCCAACCTCCGCCAGGTCGCCGGAGAGACGGATCCATTCGTGGTCCTTCGTGTACTTCCGATCATCGGGATACGCCATATCTGTTCTCGTCCTCTCAGGCACCCCGGGTGCTCCTAGCGTGAACCTCTCTTGTAGAAAGGCATCTTCACGACGCGCGCCTGTGCCGCGCGGCCACGAATATCAATCGCGATGGTCGTGCCAGGCGCTGAGTGCTCGACCGGCACGTAGGCCATCCCGATGGCCTTCCCCAGATACGGCGTCTGCGTGCCACTTGTCACCACGCCCACCGACGCGCCGTTCAGCATGACCGGGTGCCCGTGCCGCGCAATGCCGCGATCGACCATCTCGAAACCGACCAGTTTCCGCGAGACACCGCTTGCCTTCTGCTCGAGGAGTCGATCGCGGCCGATGAACGATTCGTTGGTCCACCCGATGATCCATCCGAGGCCGGCTTCCAGGACCGTCGTGGTCTCGTCGATATCGCTGCCGTGCAACCGCATGCCGGCCTCGAGCCGCAGCGTGTCGCGCGCGCCCAGTCCGGCAGGTACGACTCCCGCCGTTTCACCGGACGAGAGGATCGCCTGCCAGACCTTGTCGGCCATGTTGGGCGGCACGAAGATCTCGTAGCCGTCCTCACCCGTATAGCCCGTGCGGGCGATCGCCGCGCGCGCGTTGGCCACCTCTCCAAACGAAAACCAGAAAGGCTTGATCTCCGCCAGGTCTGCGCCGGTGAGTGGCTGCAGCACGTCGAGCGACGCCGGCCCCTGAATGGCGATCAACGCGTACCGGCTGCTCGAATCGATGGCTGCGGCAGCGCCCACCGCCTTCACCTGCTCACTGATCCACGCGAAGTCCTTGGCCGCGTTGCCGGCGTTGACCACCAGCAGAAAGTGGCTCGGTGCCATTCGATAGATGATCAGGTCGTCGATGAACGTGCCCTCGGGCGTCAACAGCCCCGAGTACTGCGCCTGCCCAACCTGGAGCTGCGCCGGATCGCTGCACGCGATCCGCTGGACAGCCGCCAGCGCATCCTTCCCCGCGATCTCGATCTCGCCCATGTGGCTGACGTCGAACAACCCGGCACTGGTACGGACCGCGTTGTGTTCGCTGGTAATCCCCGCATACTCGAGCGGCATGTCCCAGCCCGCAAACGGCACCATCCGCGCCTGCAATGCACGGTGGCGGGCGTTCAGCGCGGTCTTACGAATGTCTGTGTCGGCCGCGTCGGTCATGGAAACGAATGGAATGGCTTGAAGGGTTTGCGCCGATCGAATTGCCCGGAAAGATCTACCGTACTATGCGTCCAGAGGTCGGTCAAGATGAGATCGACGATCGCACGGGCGGCGCGGGTGCCGCTCCCCTGCTCCGCTAGAGCGTTTTTCGATTCGGTGAAGACCGAAAAACGCGGGAAAGCGCTTTTCGAGAAGGCTGGTCCCCGCAAGAAGCCCCAGACCGAAATGAAAAGCGCTCTAGTCGTGGGCCATGATCTGCTGAATGGCGCCCACGGCCTTCGGCGTCGGGTCGACGAATTCGAGCCCGACGGAGTATTCAGTCCGTGCCAGCGTGGCCGACTCAAGTCGTACAGCCCGACCCACGGACCTCATGACACGAGCCTGCAGCGCCACGATCGTGTCGTTCCACTCGAATCGCGCCGTGAACTGTCGGTCGGTTGGCGGCGCGACCGGCAGCTGCACTAGCGCCCCGCTCGCGCTGAGATCCACGCAGATTCCATGACGGTTTCTTCCCAGCCGTACCGACAGCGGTTCGATGGGCCTGCGAGCGGTTCTGCGGCGCTCGCTGACTGGCGGCACTGGTTCGGCAAATGGCATTCGGTGTATCTCGACGTCGCCCAACTGCGTCCCCACGCGCGACGCCCCTTTCAACTGTAGCCGTACTCGCCACATCGTTCAAGGCAATCGGGGAGTTCCGCGGCGCCCGTCGACTCGCGCCTCCCCCGACCCGTCTGTCGCACCGTCAGTCTGGTCGGCATGGTCAGCCGGGCCCTGGACCACGCCCATTGCCGGATCCTTGGCGGTCAACTTTCCCATCATCACGCCGCGAGTAACACACCAACAGCGATGAAATAGCGCCGGGCCGATGCTATGGTTCCTGACGCGCCTGTAGCTCCAGGGACTCACCCTTGCGAACAAAACTTTCCGTGATGTGCGGCGGGATCATAGAGGCCGGTTGGCTAGCCTCGGTGATCGTCCCCCCGCTGGCCATCAACGTCCACGCCACCCAGATCTACGAACCGGTCAAGGTCGCCTTGCTTCGCTCCCTCGTCGGCATGATGGTGCTGGCGTGGGTCGTCCTGACCGTGGAGGAACACGTTCGGAGGCCGGGCGGACGCGTGATCGATCGCTCGCGCAGCTGGCTGGCCCTGCCGCTTGTCGTGCCCGTACTGCTCTTCGCCGCGAGCTACGTTGTCAGCACGCTCTTCTCGCTCAACCCATCGAAGAGCCTCTGGGGCTCGTTCAGCAGGCTGCAGGGCACGTATTCGACGTTGTGCTACCTGGCGCTCTTCGGACTGGTCGCGGAACACCTCAGGACCCGCCAGCAGATCGATCGACTGGTGACCGCCATTCTGCTGGGCAGCGTTCCCGTGGCCGCCTACGGCATCTCCGAACACTTCGGACTCGGCCCCCTGGTCACCACGAGCACGGCAATCGTGGGCACGCTCGGAAGTTCTCTTTTCCTGTCCTCTTACCTGGTCCTCGTCATTCCGCTCGTGCTTGCTCGGGTTTTCGAGTCGTTGGCTCCCGGTGTGACAGATGGCGCGATGTGGAATGGCGCTGTGCGGAATGGCGCTGTCCAGAAACCTCGGCCTGTCGCCGCCCTGTTGTACGGCGTGCTGCTCGCGGTTCACGCGGCTGTCATCCTCGTCAGCGGTAGCCGCGGACCTGCGGTTGGCCTTGCCGGAGCCGGACTCGTCGCCGTGGCGCTGGCCCTTCCTCGAGTTCGCCACTGGCTGTGGGCCCCGTGGCTCGGCGCCGCGGTCGGTGGGGTCCTGCTCCTTGTGGCTATGAACTCCTCCGGCCCGATGTTGTCGCCGCTCTTCGAGCCCCTCCGCTCGGCGCCCTACGTGGAGCGATTCAGCAGCGTGATCCGGACCGATGGGCCAACAGTGCGGGTTCGAACCCTCTTGTGGGACTCTGCGACAGAGCTGCTGCTGCGGACCACACCGCTAGGCATCCCCGGAGACACGCTGGCTCCGCCCGACCGTCACCACCCCATCAGACCTCTGGTGGGGTACGGGCCCGAGAATCAGCCGACCGCCATGACGGTGGTCTTCCCACCGGAGATCGCCCTGATCGAAGGCCGGCGCGCGCGGCCCGATCGGGCGCACAACGAGACCATCGACCTGGCCGTCACCACGGGACTGCTGGGCGTGCTGGCGTACTACGTCCTGATGTTCGGCCTGCTCGCCTACGCGCTCGAACTGCTTGGCTGGGTGGGCGGCGCGTCCCGACGGCGGAGAACGATCGTAACCCTGGCGACCTGTGGCGTGCTCGCGGTTGTCGTTGCGGCCCTGCTCGACCGAACAGGCAGCCCCCTCACATTCGTCGGCCTCGCGCTGCCCTTCGGAGTTGTCGCCGGCGTGCTTGTCCACGTCGTCTGGCGGTGCGCGCGGGACGGACGGACGAGCGGTTGAGCAACCGTTCGGGATGGAACAGGCCTTGGGCCTGGCAGTCTTTTCAGGCATCGTCGGTCATTTTCTGTCCGTCCAGTTCTCGTTCTCTACTGTCGGAACCAGCACGTATTTCTGGGTCTACGCGGGGCTCCTTGTGGCGCTCACCCGGCGCGCAACGAACCCGGAGGCCGCCGTGGCGGACACGAATGGACCGCCGCCGGCGATGCCAGCCTACGTCGACGCGTCTGTCCTCGGCCTCATCGTGGCGGTGATGCTCATCACGCTGACGACGAACCTTGTGTCGCCCACGGTGACGATGACGTCCGCTGGAGTCTGGATTTTCGTCCTCGTCTGGTCCGCCGGGCTTGGCGCGGTGTGGGCCGTCGCATCAGCCAGACCTGGCGGGTCAGGCAAGCGGCAGGCTTCCGTGAGGGCCGGGGCACTAGCCATCTACGCAGCCGCATCGCTGGGTGGCGGCCTCTTCCATGCGCTGATACACGGGTTCACCCTCTCCCGTTGGCAGAGCGTGACGACGCCTGACGCCGTGGCGGCAACCACGGCTTGGCTCGCCAACGACGTCGTCGTGTACATCGGCTTCCTCACGATGGTCACGGCGGTAATGGCGACGGTGCTCACCTGGTCGCGCGCGAAGGATCTGCCCTCACCGCGGCGTGCACGGATAGCCGTCTATCTCCCGTGTGCTCTGGTGATCGGTGGCGTGATCTGGCTCAAGAACGTGGACGTGATTCGTGCGGACGTGTACCTCAAGGAGGCCGAACGCTACCAGCAGAGCGGCAGGTACGAAGCAGCGCTCGTCTTGCATGAACACGCCCTCTCGCTGGACAGCGACGAGGCGTTCTACGACCACAGGCTCGCCGTAGCCCAGCAGGCCGTCGTGATGGATGTCAGCGTTGAGTCGGGCGCACGCGAGCTCGCTCGGGCGAGAGGGGAACGAGCCGTGCTCGACGCAAGGAGACTGAATCCCTACGGCCCCTCCGAGGTATCCAATCTCGGCCGCTTCTATCTTGGTCTCGCCCTCGTTGTCGATGCCGACGACCTGGAACACGCGATCGCCTTCCTGCAGGACGGCGTTGCACTGGCACCGTTCGACGCGGATGTTCGTCAACTCCTGGCCCATGCCCATTACGTGCGGGGAGAGACCCAGGCGGCGATCGACCAGCTGCAACGCTCGCTGGCGTTCGACGACGGATATTTTCCGACATGGTCGCTGCTCGCCGAGATCCTCCTGGACATCGGAGACGTCAGCCCGTCGCTGGAGGCGGTCAAACGGGCGCTGCTGGTAGGCGAACCTGTCGGCGAGGGCTTCCAGGCTTTTTTTCGACAGGGCTTCGACAGGCGTGTCCTGGCCTATGCCGCGGTGGATCAGGGAGGGAGCCTGGTCGACACGATCCTGGACGCTGCGGGCGATCGGACGCTGGATGGATTGGTCCCGTGGGCAGTTGGGCGCGCGTACACCCTTCAGGGCGAGCGAAGAGAGGCTGTGCCGTACTACGAAGAAGCACTGTCCCTGCTGGAGCGGACCGTGCAACTGGCGCCGCTGGACGTGGAAGCCCGGACTCGCCTGGCGGATACCTACCGGGGTGTGGGACGCCTGCCGGAGGCACTCCGGACGCTCGGGAATGGCCGCGAGAACGCCGGACGGGAAGCCTTCGTTCGAACGGCGCTCGACATAGGCGTGGCGTTCGCGAACCGGGATCTCCACGCGCAGGCTGCCGACACGTTCGAGAGAGCTCTGGCGGCCGACGACAGGAGCTTCGCCGCCCAGAAGAATCTAGGGATGATGTACTTCTACCTGGACCGTCCAGGCGAAGGTATCGCTCATTTCGAGACGGCGGCCGCCCTGGACCCGGAGAACGCCGACACGCCGCTGCTCAGGCAGATCATCGCCGAGTATGGGGAGAGGTCGCCTCCCCCAGCCCCGCTCACGGGAGGTGACGCTGTCCCGTAATCAGCACTCTTTCTGGTTCGGTCCGTCTGAGTCTTTCCTGCGCCTCGCTGATCGGTGGGACCCCGCGCCCCGGGTCGTTCCTGGTGACTTGAACGGGACGGCTACTTCTGCGGGCCGACCAGGCGCCGAAGGTGTGCTGCCGCTTGATGCCGGTCGAGGCTCTCCTCGGCGATCTTGATCGTGAGCAGAGCCGTCGCCGCATCTCAGTGGCCCGATTCCTGACGCGCGTAACCACAACTGTGAGTAGGATCGCGCGAACGTGTCCTTCTCCCTCGCTTCCAAGAATCGCCTCACGCACCGGGATCTGAAGCAGTTTTCCGGCGATACGCTCTTTGACCGAATTGCGCGTACGGTCAGCGAGGTCGGGGTGTTGCCGCGCAAGGAACTGTACGAAGCGTGGGAAGTGGCTCGTCGCGTGCGCAGACGTTTCCGGGGGGGCCGCGTCGTGGACGTCGCCGGTGGGCACGGCCTGCTGGCCCACCTGCTGCTGCTCCTCGACGACACGTCCGCCACCGCCTGCGTCGTGGATCCGCGGTTGCCTCCGTCCGCCGCTGTGCTCCATGAAGCGATCTGTGCGACATGGCCTCGTCTGCTCGGACGCGTACACCATGTCGGCGCGTCCCTCGACACCTTCGGGCTTGCGCATGAGGACGTCGTGGCGTCGAGCCACGCGTGCGGCAGCCTCACGGATCACGTGCTCGACGGCGCGTCGACCGTGCGCGCACGGGTGGCGGTGCTGCCCTGTTGCCATGATGGGATGTCGTGCGACGCTGGCCCGATCACCGGGTGGGTGGACACCCCACTCGCGATCGATATCCGGCGTGCGATACGACTCGAACAGCGAGGTTATCGAGTGTCGACGCAGACGATTCCGGCCGCCATCACGCCCAAGAATCGCTTACTGCTCGGCGCGCCAGTCGTGAGCGAGGGCTGACTGCCCGGCGGCCCCCGACTCACGCCTGCCGGGGACCATCCGTCGGACCGTCAGTCTGGTCGGCCTGGTCAGCCTGGTCGGTCTGGTCAGTCTGGTCCCCGGCTTTCGCCCAGTCCGGGACCTTGGCGGCCGACGTCCGGCTGACGCTGCCGTAGCGTAGATAGGCTTCCAGCGTGTGGTAGCTGAGGCCGAGCACCCGCGCGGTGGCACGCTTGTTCCGGCCGCACCGTTCGAACATGAGCTTGGCGTAGCGGCTCCCCCAGGCGCGCATCGATTCGCGGGCCTTCACCGATGGCGCCAGCACCTCGGCGTATCGCCCGCACACCCGCGGCGGCAAGTCGGACAGCTGGATCTGACGCGAAGGCGCCAGCGCCACGGCGCGTTCGATCAACCGCTCGAGTTCCCGCACGTTGCCCGGCCAGTCATGCAGGCAGAGCGCATCCATCGCCGGATCCGAGATCGAGAGGTCGCGCGTCACACGGTGCCTGTCGAGAAAGTGGGCGGCCAGCGCCGGGATGTCCTCAGGCCGCTGCCGCAACGGCGGCACCCGAATATCGACCCCGCTGAGTCGGTAGTACAGATCCGCACGAAACGCGCCCTGTTCGACGAGGTCGGCCAGGGGTCGGTTGGTTGCCACGACGATGCGCGTATCGACCCGGCGCGTGCCTGTGCCACCCACCCGCTCCACGGCGACGTCCTGTATGGCTCGCAGCAGCTTGGCCTGCGCCGCCGGCGCCAGATCCGACACCTCGTCCAGAAACAGCGTGCCGCCATCGGCGTGCTCGAACTTGCCACGACGCCCCTTGACGCCGGTGGCCGTCCGGTCCTCGATGCCGAACAGTTCAGCCTCGAGCAACGTCTCGACTACCGCAGCGCAGTTCACCGCCACGAACGGTCCCGTGCGCCTCCGACTCAACTCGTGAAGCTGGCGCGCGACCAGTTCCTTGCCTGTGCCGCTCTCTCCCTCGATCAGCACGGTGAAATCAGTGCGGGCCACGCGCTCAACGCGGTCCTTCAGTGCCTCGATGGCAGGCGTCGACCCGATCAGCGGCTCCGCGCCTTCGGCCTGAGTCTGCCGCTGCGGGCTTCGCGCTTGAGCCGCCGCGAGGACAAGGCCTCCGAGTTCTGCTGCCACTGTGAGGAGTGCGGTGTCGTCCCCGTCCAGCCGACGGTCCCGCTCGAAGGTCGCCTCGAGAACCGCCTGCACTCGCGGATCGGCGGTTGGCACCCCAAGGACGATCGACTCGGCGGTGCGCGTGGGAGTGACGAGACGAGCCTGGTACCGTGCGGGAATCTCGCGCAGTCGCACGGAGCGCACCGTCAGCAGGCGTTCGATCTGTCGTTCGAAGACCCCGGGGAGACCGCCCTCGACGGCGGGACGCCCGAGCGCCGCGGCCAGCGCGACGACCACCTCACGAAGCCCAAGCACCCCCTCCGTCGCCTCCGCGCTCTTTCCAGACAGCGCAACCGATTCCGCATTCCCGATCTCCGGCATCGATACCTCCCGTTGGACACGCGCCCGACGCGCAACGATACCCAAGGGTGATGCCAACCGTGCGGCGCCGAATACCGCCTGTTTCGGGACATCGGCTCCGACAACTCCGGAGCACGACAGCGCCTCGCGGGTAGTGGCGTCTCAGGACCTGGCGTGGCCGGCCATCGCGCGGGAACCTGCTACCCCTGCGCCGCCGCCTGGGAAGGCGCGGTTGAATCGCGCAGCATGACCAGCAGGGCTCGGCACGCCTCGGTCGCATCGACTGCGTGCGGGATCCCAGCGGGCATTCGTACCACCGTCCCCGGCGTGGCGGGCACGACGGCTCCCCCGATTGTCAGGGTCAGCGCCCCTTCAAGGACCAGCACGAGCGCATCAAACGGTGATGTGTGTTCGGTCAGGCCCTGCCCCGTGTCGAACGCGAAGAGCGTCAGGCTGCCGCCGGTGGCTTTGGCCAGCACGCGGCTCGCGATCCCTTCCTCGGTGGGCGTGATCAGCGCATGCAATGCATGCGCTTCGGCTGGCGGAAGTCTTTGAGTCATAGTGGACATACGACTCATGATACGACCGAAGGACCCACTCGCCGGCTCCGCGTGGAGCACCCCCGGTACGGTTGCCGGCTTCGCGGAGTCGCCGCCCAATGCCAACCTGGTGGCTTTCGCCAACCGCGATCTGCGAATCGGGCATACCCGCGCACTCGACATCGGCTGCGGAGCCGGGCGAAACTCGTTGCCGCTCGCCCACCTCGGTTGGCAGGTGGTCGGCCTCGATCTCTCGTGGCCGATGCTCTGCGCCGCTCGTCAGCGGACGATCGACAGTCAACTTGCGGATCGCGTGCGGCTGGCGCTCGCCCCCATGGACGCGCTGCCAGTCCGCAGTGCGAGCTGCGATTTCGTGGTCGCGCACGGTATCTGGAATCTTGCGTGCTCCGCGGCTCAGTTCCGGGCTTCGGTGCGCGAAGCGGCGCGCGTGGCCAGGACTGGCGCGGGCCTGTTCGTCTTCACCTTCTCCCGGAATACGCTGCCCGCCGACGCGGAGCCCGTCCCGGGCGAGTCGTTCGTGTTCACCCAGTTTTCCGGAGAGCCTCAATGCTTCCTCACGAAGTCGCAACTGGTCTCCGAACTGGAGGCTGCTGGATTCACGTCTGAGTCCTCCGTCCCATTGGCCGAGCACAACCTGCCGCGACCAGGCCAGCTGACCACCGGAGCACCAGTCATCTACGAAGCGGCCTTCCGCCGCGTGACCTAGCAGCAAAGCCGCGGTGCCTTCTGGCACAGTGCGTGGCTGGCGCGTTGCTTAGCTGGCGCCGTCCGCCGCTCCGCGGTTTGCGCTCGTCTCGAAACGGACGCGCGTTCTGGGACACAATCACGGTCTACATATGGCGCACGAAGCTCAAGCCGCCCAGCACGTTGACCCACGCGTGACCGCCCTGCGCGATGAGTTCCGGGCACACCACTCGGCGTACATGCCAGGACTGCTCGACGCCACGCTTGTCAAGTCCGTCATCGAGGGCATGCGCCGCGGCACATGGATAGGCCACGAACACGAGGGGCTCGCGCGCGAGGTGATCCTGGAAGACGTGCGGACGCTCGACCTGCTCCACTTCGTCGCGAACGCGCCAGCGTTCCTGGCGCGGATCCGAGAGGTCACCGGCTGCGACGCGATCACGCGATTCGAAGGCCGTGTATACCGCATGATTCCCGGGACTGACCACTTCGACTCGTGGCACAGCGACGCAGGCGCGCACCGCATGGTCGGCATGAGCGTCAACCTTGGGCCTCACCCTTACGAGGGTGGAACACTTCAGCTCCGAACGAGAGGGGAACACGCGGTCGTGCGCAAGCTGCCGAACACGGTGCCGGGTGGCGCCATCCTGTTTCGCATCTCGCCCGTTCTCTCGCACCGCGTGACACCCGTCACGGGAACCGAACCCAAGACGGCATTCGCCGGATGGTTTCTTGCGGACGGATCGGAGTACTTCGCGACGCTCCTCGGTGCAGCGCGGAAGCAGCACGCGCGATCCCTGTCCGAGGGTTGACGCTGCCTCACGGCGTGGAAAACCGCTTTCTGGCGTGGCCCAGGTCGCAGCCCCGGGCTGCAACCCGTAGCCCGTCAGACAACCGGGAGCGACTGACCCGTGCGTGACGACGCGGAGCGTCAGAACGCGTCAACCCAGCGTCTCGTAGACGCCTGGTATCGCTCGACCCGCACCCGTCCTGTTGTGCCAAGAATGCGGATCGCGAACTGCGTTCCATCGCGACCCCGCACGTAGACCGACCCGGACGTCGCAGTGCCAAGCGGCGAGAACGAAAGCAGATTCGCCGAGCCGATGCGCAGCGGGTCGCTCCCGGCTCCGCCTGCTGCGGCGATGGCGACGCCAGGAAACAGGTCCGACAGGCGCACGGAGGGATCCAGTTGCTGGTCAATGAGCGAGGCGATGTCCCTGGTGCGCACCCCGTTTCGATTGCCGTCGGCGAACATCTGAAAAGCCACGCCGTCAGCGTCCTCGTCGAACCGAAGCGCGACCGACGCGGCACGCATGACCGCGTGCGAGCGGGCCATCGCCATCCGCGACGCCAGAAAGCGTGCCGCCGCAGCGGCGCGTGCGCGGTCGACCGATGCCAGCGCTGAAGGGATCGCCAGCGCCGACAACACGACGATCAGTCCCATCGCGAGCATCACTTCGATGAGACCGTACCCGTTCGAGCGAGCCATCTGGGCGCGGGGCCGCGGATCGTCGACACGTCCGCGGCCCCCAGTGCTGATTTCCACACAGGCGTCCGCTCCCGCACGTGGGCACCAGCACACGCCCGTGACCGGTCCAGCTCCGCTGCCTACCGCGACTGCGTCGCCGCGCGCTCCGTCTGGCTGGGTGTCACCGAGACCAGGGCCTTGAGCTTGAGGAAACTCACTTCTCCGATACCCCGGACATTCATCAGCTCCTCGACTCTGGTGAAGCCACCGTTCTGCTCCCGGTAGTCCATGATGCGCTGCGCCGTCGCCGGGCCGATCCCTGGGAGCGTCTGCAGCTGGGACATGGTCGCCGTATTCACGTTCACCTGCGCCGCGGTCGTTGGCGTCGCCGCGTTGCCGGTGTTGGCCGTCGGGGACTGGCCGCCCTGTCGTGCCGGAAGTGCCGTTCCGCCGAGTGCGAGCACGAGTATCGCCGCAATCATTATTCTCATGACGTGTTCTCCTGTTCTTATCGTGTGTGCATGACATAAAACGGCCCCGGCACATCCGAGGGTCGGCGAGGTCGGGCGCCGTGTACGACGGACCCGCCGGGACCGCTGGAGGTAAGGCAAACAGGGCGCCACGCAGGTGCGGTGCTCATCGTTTTCGCAAGCCGTTGGCTGCAATGGAGTTATGGAAAGGCAAAGAGAGGGCGAACGCACAGGCGGCGGCGCGATCGACAACCGCCGTTGCCGCCACCTCGTTAGAGCGTGTCGAGAGACGGCCGGTGCGCGACGAAGATCGTGTGACGAGGCCCGCCCTTCTTCAGTCGGGCGCGGACCTGCTCGACCTGCACGGTGAACCCGGCGTGACGAAGACGCTGCTCGAACTTGCGATCCTCCCGGGCCGACCACACCGCGAGCACACCGCCAGGCGCCAGCGCCGCGCTCGCCTCGGCCACACCCTGGTTGCTGTACAGCACAGTGTTCCCGGATTTGGTAAACGCCGAAGGACCGTTGTCGACATCGAGCAGGATGGCGTGGAAGCGCCCGGCGCTCGACCGAAGCGCCGCGGCGACATCGCCGATCACCACCTGCACGCGAGCGTCCCTCAGCGGATGTGCCGCCAGCGAACCCAGTGGGCCATGGTTCCAGTCCACGACAGCCGGAACCAGTTCGGCCAGCACAACCGCGGCGGTCGAGGGAAGCAGATCGAGCGTCGCGCGGAGCGTGAACCCCATGCCAAGTCCCCCCACAAGGACGCATGGCCGATCCAGCGCACGTGCCCGGCGGCAGGCAAACGCGGCCAGCGCCTCTTCCGAGCCGTGCATGCGACTCGACATGAGGGGCTTGCCGTCGACGAGGATGACGTACTCCGTCGCGTGACGCGTCAGCGTCAGAGTTGCGCCATCGGGTGTGGTGGTCTCCCCGAGCGCTTCCCAGGGCCTCACGGTCCGGACTCTACCGGCTGCGAGACGGCCGGTTGCGATCGACAACCGCGGTGGCCTGCGGCCGGCCAGGTCTCAGTGTCCTGACGAGCGTCGGCGTCATGTCTCTCGCTGGCGGGCGGGGATGCATCGCGGCGATATGGGTCGACAGCGAATTCATGGCGACGCGATCGCCACAAAAGCGACATAGCGCTTTGCCTGGTGAGAGATTAATGACCCGTTGCATGGCTGTCTCTGTGATTCCCTGGATTGTCGGCGGCGGCGGCGGCTACATCAGCTAGGCGACGACGGGCTGCGCGGCCCGGTACCACTCGATCGTCTTCGCCAGGCCCGCCTCGAAGCTGACGGTGGGTTGGTACCCGAGCAGCTCGGTCGCCTTCCGGATATCGGCCTGCGAGTCGCACACATCGCCTGGTCGCGGAGCGGCATGGAGCGGTTCGACTGTTGCGCCCATGAGATCCCGGACGGACCGGAACAGGTGATTGAGGGAGATGCGTCCGCCCGTCGCCACGTTGATCACCTCACCGTTTGCAGTCGGCGCGGCGCACGCGCGCAACACCCCGTCGACAACGTTGGTCACGTAGGTGAAATCACGGGTCTGCTCGCCGTCTCCGTAGATCGTGGGCTGGTGCCCCTCGTGCAGCGCACGGATAAACAGCGAAATCACGCCGGAATAGGGCGACGACGGATCCTGGCGGGGACCGAAGACATTGAAATAGCGAATCGCCACGGTCTCGAGGCCATACAGCCGCGTGAACAACTGGCAGTACTGCTCCGCCACGAACTTCTGGAGCGCGTAGGGCGACAGCGGCGCGGCTGGCATGGTCTCGACCTTGGGCAGCGTGGGCGTATTCCCGTAGGCTGACGACGAACCGGCGTAAACCAGCCGTTTCACACCGGCATCACGTGCCGCCATCAGGACATTCAAGGACGCGTCAACATTGGCTCGATGCGACGTGAGCGGGTCCTGGATGGAACGAGGTACCGACGGAATGGCCGCCTGATGCAGGACAACGTCCACGCCGTCCACCGCGCGCCTGGCGATGTCGATGTCCGCCAGATCTCCCTCGATGAAATCGACGCCCTGGAGATGCGCGAGGTTGCGACGGTGACCGGTCACCAGACTGTCGACCACGCGGACACGCTCGCCCCGACCGACGAGCGCCTCCGCCAGATGCGACCCGATGAACCCGGCACCACCTGTGACTAAGTACAAGCTCATATCTTCCAATACCGTGGACTCGCCGCTACCTCATCGAACCCGCGTCGCACGGCGCACCGCCACGCGCCATGGGAGATCAAACGTCACAGTCGGCCGATAAGCCGAATTCTGTCCGTCGTCCCGCTCTTGCGAGCGACACGACGGGACGACCATTCCTCTAGTCCTGTAATCGCTCACAGGATCCGGCAACCTACCCGGTGGCTTCGGACGGACCGCCCTCAAACGCCACCCTATTTGGTCTTGCCCCGTGCGGGGTTTTGCCTGCCATCCGTGTTGCCACGGACGCGGTGCGCTCTTACCGCACCATTTCACCCTTACCCGCCTCCGCCCTTACAGGCTACAGCGGGCAAGCCCGTGAAGGCCTGTCCGCCGAAGCGCGCCGAGCGCGCGAAAGCGGGCGGTATATTTTCTGTGCCACTGTTCCGTCAGGTTTCCCTGCCCGGGCGTTACCCGGCGCACTGTCCTTCGGAGTTCGGACTTTCCTCTCCCCCGGCTACTTCGCGGTTACCCGCGGTTGGCCGAAGCAGCGGTCGTCTGGCCGACTGCGACAGGCCATTATGACAAATTCCGAGAATCGGAACTGCGCGTGCGTTTCGCGGCACGCGCAGCGTCACCCAGACTCCAGTCATCCAGTCGCTCCCGTGTCTGTCCGCCGAGGTTCCGCCAGGCTGCTCACGGGGAGCTAACTTTCGCGACTCCCCTGGCCGCGACGGGAAGCCAAGGTAATATGAATCGAGACGCTGTCGTGGAGTGAGCCGCAGACGTGTTCGGTTCCAGCGAGGGCGGTCACCAGAATGGACGCACGGGGACTGCGCCTGGCCGCCTCGGACGACAGACCGGCGGCAGCCGAACCAATAATCGTGATCTGGAGTGCCAATGAAGCTACGGGTGCTGTGCAAATCGAAGATTCATCACGCTATCGTGACGGGCGCCGACCTGCACTACATCGGCAGTATCGGTATCGATGAATCTCTGCTGCGCCTCGCCGATGTGATCGAGGGCGAGCAGGTGTCTGTCTGGAACGTGAACAACGGCGCGCGCATCGAGACCTACGCGATTCCTCTTCCGTCAGGATCCGGGCGGGTTGTCGTCAACGGCGCGGCGGCGAGACACTTTCATCCTGGCGACAAAGTGATCATCGTCGCATTCAGCGTGACGGACGAGAAGATCGACCCCCAGATGATCGCCGTCGACGAACAGAATCGATTCGTCAGGCGTCTGGTGGCTGGCGAGCTACTGGAAGTCTGAGCCAAATCAGACCTGGCCCCTCGAACCAGCCCCGGCCCGTATTGCCGCATCGGTCAACCGTCCAGTTCCTGCTTGATCCCGTACTGCTCGAGCTTCTTGTAGAGATTGCTCCGCGGGGTGTCGATCCCCTCCGCGGTCTTGGAAATGTTCCAGCGATTCTCGCGAAGCTTCTGCACCAGATAGGCACGCTCCGCTCGGTCCTTGAACTCGCGCAGCGTGCCCGCCGGCTCGGCGTTCCCCGGCGTCGGCTCACCTGTCGAGGCGCCGGCCTCGAGCGCACCCTCCGGACTCGGCGCGTCCCCTCGGCCCACCTCCGAGGAAGCGTCGTCAGCGGCGCCCCCTCCCCGCATGTCTGTCGGCAGATCCTCGAACCGCACGGTGTCCCCGGCGCTCATGATCATCAGGCGCTCGACGGTGTTGCGCAGTTCGCGAATGTTGCCCCGCCAGCGATACGCGCGTAGCGCCTGCATCGCCCGCGCGTCAAACCGCCTCGGCTTGAGATTCTGCTCCTGGCTGATCCGTTTCGCGAAGTAATTGGCCAGACGCTCGATATCGTCGCGGCGCTCGCGGAGCGGTGGCACCGTGATCGGAATCACGTTCAACCGAAAGTAGAGATCGTCGCGGAACTCACCCCGCGCGATGGACTCCTCGAGGTTCTTGTTGGTCGCGGCGATGACGCGCACGTCCAGCTTGATGGTGCGGACCGACCCGAGCCGTTCCACTTCCTGCTCCTGCAGGACGCGCAGGACCTTCGCCTGCGTCTTCGGGCTCATGTCGCCGATCTCGTCCAGAAAGATCGTCCCCTGGTCGGCCTGCTCGAATTTGCCGATCTGCTTCTCGGTGGCGCCGGTGAACGAGCCCTTTTCGTGGCCAAACAGCTCCGACTCGATCAGCTCCTCCGGAATGGCGGCGCAGTTCACCTGCACGAAACGCTGGCCGGCGCGGGGACTGTTACGATGAATGGTGCGAGCGACCAGCTCCTTGCCCACACCGCTCTCCCCGAGCAGCAGGACGGTCGCGCTGGTCGGCGCCGCCCGCTTCACCGACTCGAGGACCGTGCGAAGCGCCGGACTCTCGCCGATCATCTCGTATTTCGATTCCATCGCGAGCTTCAGCTCGCGGTTCTCCTGGCGGAGTTCCCGGACTTCGAGTCCCTTCTTGACGGTGACGAGCACCCGTTCACTCGTGAACGGCTTCTCGATGAAGTCGAACGCACCCAGCTGGGTCGCCTGGACTGCATCCGTGATCGTGCCGTGCCCGGAAATCATGGCGATCGGCACCGTCGCGTCCACCGTGCGGATCTCGGCGAGGGTGTCGAGACCGCTCATGCCCGGCATCTTGATGTCCAGGATCACCATGTCCGGCGCGTCCCGCGCGATGACCGACAATCCTTCCGGCCCTGACCCGGCGCCCAGACACTCGTAGCGCTCGTACTCCAGGATCATCCGCAGTGAGTCGCGGATGGCCACCTCGTCATCAATGACCAGGATGCGGGGTTTCACGGTTCGTCGATCGCGAGCGTCTCAAGCGCGCGCTGATCGATCTCCGGCTTGTAGACAAACATTGTGAGGACATCGCCTGGACGAGCGCTGTCGGTCAGCCGTCGATAGTCGTCAAGGCTCGACACGGGCTGGCGATCGATCTCGAGCACCACGTGCCCTCGTCGGATATCGGCGTCGAACGCCGCGCTCAGTGGTTCCACCCGTGACACCACCACGCCACGCGTGCCATCCGTCAGTCCAAATTGCTCGACGGCGTTCGTATCGAGCTGACGCACCGACAAGCCAAGCGGCGGCCCGCGACGGCTCGTCGGGCGCGGCCGCTCGTCGCCGTCGCCGTCCTGACGGTCGCGCTGTGGCCGTTCGGCCAGTTTCAGTCGTACTGTCAGCGCACGCCCATCCCTGAGCAGGCGAACCGCCGCCACCGATCCCGGGGGACGAGTCGCGATCGTCTCGATCAGCGCATCGTCGTTTTCGATCGGCGTGCCGTCCACCGCCACGATGACGTCGTAGGGGCGCAAGCCCGCCCGCGCTCCGGGAGAGCCTGGCGCGACATCCTGCACGAGCGCCCCCTCGTCAGACGGCAATCCAAGAGCACGCTGGAGGTCACCGTCCACGTTCCGCAGCATGACGCCGATGAATCCACGCGCCACCCGCCCGGTCTCGCGCAACTGAGACAGGATGGCGCTGGCCTGATTGATCGGCACCGCAAACCCGATGTTCGACGCCCTTGAGCTGATCGCCGAATTGATGCCGATGACGTCCCCGCGGGCATCGATCAGCGGGCCACCGCTGTTGCCGAAATTGATCGCGGCATCGGTCTGGATGTAGCGGTCAAGCGAGGTGTCGAACAGCTTCCGACCGATGAAGCTCACCACGCCCACCGTCACGGTGTGCTCGTAGGCCAGCGGATTGCCGATCGCGACGACCCACTCGCCGACCCGGAGCTGGTCGGAATCGCCGAGCGGCGCGAACGGCAACGCCACCTCGGCGTCGATCCTGATGAGCGCAATGTCGGTATCGGGGTCGGAACCGACGCGCACAGCCCTGAACGTTCGCCCGTCGGTGAGCTGGACCATGATCCGGTCGGCGCCGTCGATCACGTGATGATTCGTCAGGATGGAACCATCGGCGTCGATAAGAAATCCGGTACCTGCCCCGCGCCTCGGCCCGTTACGATCGCGCTCCGGCTGTCGAAAAAACGGCCCCGGGCTTTCCGGTACCGGTGGGCCCACCTGGGTGGCACCGCGCGCAGTGGCGTCGATACTGACGACGGCGGGGTTCAGGCGCTCCGCGATGTCGGCAAACGACACCGCAGCAGACGGCGCGGCGGGCTGCGCGATTAACGCCCCCTCACGAGACGCCGCCCGGCGCGTCGGCACCTCTGGTGACGCCGCAACTGGCGCGGTCGCACCTGACGCCGACGCCGGCGTGGCGGAACCCACGCGTGCCGCCACCACGAGGCCCATCAGGAACGCCACCGCTGCAGCCAGCGAGACCGTGACCACGAGAAATCGTCGAGTCATCGTCTACCCATTATGACGTGTCTGACGCCCATCACCGGGCGCGGTGTGCCACGGGCACGCTCTGTTACGGCGTGGACGCCTCGAGCAGCGCCAGGAACGCCGACTCATCCAGCACGGCAACCCCCAGTTCGCGCGCGCGTTCCGCCTTGCTACCCGCGTCGGTCCCGACGATGAGCGCCGCCGTCTTCCGGCTGACCGATCCCGCGACCTTCCCTCCCAGGCGCTCGATGGCCGCCGTCGCCGCGTCGCGTGTCATCGACGCCAGCGTACCGGTCAGCACATATGTCTGGCCCGCCAGGGGGCCTTTGGCGCCAGCCTGTCGGCGCAACTCGGGCGGCACCTCCATCCGAACGCCTGCCGCGCGCAGTCGCTGCAACACCCGTCGGTTCTGCGGCTCACTCACCCAGGCCCGAACGGCTGCCGCCACCACGGGCCCGATGTCAGGCGTCGCTTCGAGGTCCTCCACCGAGGCGTCGCACACCGCATCGACGGACCCAAACGCGTCGGCCAGCACCTGAGCCGCGCGCTGTCCGATGTGCCGGATGCCCAGGCCGAAGATCAGTCGCCAGAGCTCGTTGCTCCGACTTCGGTCGACCTCCGCCACCACTTTGGTCGCGTGCTTCTCGCCGACACGCCGGGTGATGGCTCGACCGTCCCCCCTCGTCGCCGTGGTCGTGAGCGCGGCGAGCGTATCCACGCGCAGGGCGTACAGGTCAGCACAATCGGTGAGCAGCCCGCTCGCGATGAGCTGTGCGATCAGCGACTCGCCAAGTCCCTCGATATTCATCGCCGACCGCGACGCGAAGTGTTCAATGCCCCGCTGAAGCCTCGCGCCGCACGACGTGTTCTCGCAGCGCCAGACCACCTCGCCGTCGGCCCGCTGCAACGTCGCGCCGCATCGCGGGCAGACCGACGGCATCTGCCACGACGTGGCGCCGGCTGAGCGGCGACTCATCACCGGCCCGACGACACGCGGGATCACGTCCCCCGCCTTCTCCACGAGCACCCAGTCACCTTCGCGGATATCCTTGCGCGCGATGTCGTCCGCGTTGTGGAGGGTCGCCATCGAGACGGTGGAGCCGGCGATCACGACCGGCTCGAGGACGGCATAGGGCGTCACGGCCCCCGTCCGTCCCACATTGACCTCGATGGCCGTGAGTCGCGTCGTGGTCTGCTCGGCCGGAAACTTGAACGCGATCGCCCAGCGGGGACTCTTGCTCGTGGTGCCAAGGAGACGGCGTTCGCGTAGTCGATCGACTTTGATCACCACGCCATCGATGTCGAACTCCAGCGTGTGGCGCGCCTCCGCCCACTCGCGACAGAACGTGACGAGCGCATCGATGCCGACGCACCGGCGCCAGTGCGGCTCAACCGGAAGTCCCCAGTCGCGCAACTGCTCGAGTGTGTCCGCGTGCGTGTCCACAGCGGAGCGTCGCTCGCCCTCCGCCGCGCGGGATGCCTCGTCGACACCAGCAACGAGCTGGTAGACAAACACGCTGAGCCTCCGGCTCGCCACGAGCGCAGGGTCGAGATTCCGCAGAGCCCCCGCCGCCGCGTTGCGCGGATTCGCAAACGGCGACTCGCCGTCCTTGTCCCGCTGCGCGTTGATCCGGTCGAAGGATGTTCGCGGCAGGAAGACCTCTCCACGGATCTCGACACGCTGGGGGGCGGACGCGGAGGGGGCAGACGGGCTGCGCGACCAGCGCAGCAACGTCTGGTCGCCTGCCGCCCCCGTCCGCAGGCGCAGCGGAATGGCGCGGATCGTACGAAGGTTGGATGTGACATCTTCACCGCGCGTGCCATCCCCTCGGGTCGCTCCGCGAACCAGTGCCCCGTCGTCGTAGGTCAGGGCGACGCCGACGCCGTCGATCTTGAGCTCGGCCACGTACTCGATGACCTGGCCGTCGTCCACGCCCAGCCCCCGTCGCACGCGATTGTCGAACGCGCGCAGCTCGGCGTCGGAGTACGCGTTGTCGAGACTCAACATGGGTTCCGCGTGGTCGACCGTCGCGAAACCAGACGCGACACGTCCGCCGACGCGCTGGCTTGGCGAATCGACAGTGATGAGATCCGGATGCGCGGCCTCGAGCGCGGCAAGTTCCTGCATCAGTGCATCGAACTCGCCGTCGGCAATCTCCGGCGCATCCAGTACGTAGTAGCGCTCTTCGTGATGGCGAATGAGGAACCGGAGTTCCTCGATCCTGTCGGTAGGCGTCACGGAATTCGTCTTACATCCGACGCTCGCTGCACCTCGGTCCCCTCCGGTCAGCGGGAGCGTCATCACCGCCCGCCAGGTAGCAGTGCAATCCGCGCTAGCGGTCGCGTGCCAGGACGTAATCAGGCAGAAAACTCAGCGCCTCGCGCTCCGGGCCCGATGGGAACGCGTCCAGCGCGCGCTTGGCGCGCTCCACAAAGTCCGCAGCCACCCGGCGCGCGTAGTCCACAGCACGGGCGTCCCGCAGCAGCGCCTGCAGTTCCCGCGACTCGTCGGGCGTCGCGTCGCCGTCGCGCACGATCTGCCGAATCAGCGTCTCCGCACGGCCGTCGCCCTGACGCAGCAGGTAAATCACAGGCAGCGTCATCTTGCCCTCGCGCAGGTCGCCACCAACCGGCTTCCCGAGGGTCCCCTGCTCGCCGGTGAAGTCCAGCAGGTCGTCGACAAGCTGAAAGGCCATCCCGATATTGAAGCCGTACTCCCACAGCGCGTCCTGCTGCGCCACCGTGGTCGGGCCGAGCATCCCGCCGATCTTGGCGGACCCGGCGAACAGATACGCCGTCTTGCGGCGCACGATGTCAAAGTGCTCCTCCTCGGAAAGGTCGACGACACCGTTCTTCGTCAACTGGTAGATCTCGCCCTCCACGATGCGGAGCGTCACATCGCACAGCAAGCGGATGACGTCCAGGTTGTCGTGGGTCAGCGCCAGCGACATCGACTTCAGGTAGAGAAAATCGCCAAACAGCACCGTGAGATGGTTTCCCCAGCGGGTATGCGCGGCTTCGCGTCCGCGCCGCAGCTCTGACTCGTCGATGATGTCGTCATGCACGAGGGTCGCGGTATGAATGAACTCGATCACCGACGCGTACAGCACGGCGCGCTCCCCCGTGTAGCCGGCCATGCGGGCAGCCATCAGCAACACCGCCGGCCGGATCCGCTTCCCGCCGCTCTCTTTGACGTAGTTGCCAATGGTGGGAATGACGTCGACCTGCGACTGCACGTGGCGGGCGAACTCGCGCTCGACTTTGCGCAAGGCGTCACGAATCGGCTCGAACACCTGTGCGAGTGCGGACGAGGAGGGTTTCTGCGCGGTGGGGTTCACGCGGGGTTGATCAGACCACATCCACGCTCGGAGTGTCAACGCACGTTCCGGGCTAATTCGTGCCTGGAGTAGCAGTTACGGTCCGAACAACCGATCGAAATTGTCCTGCGTCGCCCGATCGACCGCCGCGGTGGTCGTCTCGCGCAGGCGGGCGACGGCCTCGGCCACGCGCGTGACATGCGCCGGTTCGTTTCGCGTGCCACGGTGCGGCACTGGCGCGAGGAACGGGCTGTCGGTTTCGATCAGCAGACGGTCCAGCGGGACCACCTTGGCCACTTCGTGGAGTTCCGTCGCGCGCGGAAACGTCACGATGCCGGACAGCGAGAGATGAAACCCCGCGTCGACCGCCCGGCGTGCCATCGCACGGTCGCCGGTGAAGCAGTGAAACACGCCGCCGACCTCGCCTGCCGCCTCCTCCTCCAGGATACGGAACGTATCGTCGGTCGCCTCGCGGGTGTGAATCACGATGGGGAGCCGCACGCGCCGTGCCAGGGCAATCTGTTCCCGGAACACTTGCTGCTGCAGATCTCTCGGCGACAGGTCGTAGTGGTAGTCGAGGCCGATCTCGCCCACGGCCCTGGCCAGAGGCGCACCACCGAGTCGTGCTTCGACGAGCTGAGCCGCCTGGCCGGGCTCGCCGCCGCCCCTGCTGGCGGTATGCGGATGCACGCCGTAGGCCAGCCGGACACCGGGCCAGGCGGCGACGACATCGTCCGCGCGTGCGCACTCCCTGTCGTCGTCGGCTGCGATGATGACCAGCGACCCCGAGAGCCCTGCCTCCACGGCCCGGTGCACGACCTCGTCCAGATCTCCGCGGAACTCGTCCCCCGCGATGTGGCAGTGGCTGTCGATCACGATGTCACTCCCGACGTATCCGCCATTTCCGAGCTGAAACGCCGGGCGTGCCGACCGGCGTGCCGGACCAAAGCGCGCTACCGGACCCTGGTGCCAGGCGGGATCGACTCATCGCACGCGATGAGCGTCGGCGGCTGCCCGTCCGGTCCTGCGGCGAGCACCATCCCCTGCGACTCGACGCCCATCAGCGTGGCCGGCTTCAGGTTGGCGACGATCACCACTGTTCGCCCGATGAGTTCCTCTGGCTGATAGGCCCCGGCAATCCCCGCCACGATAGTGCGCCGCTCGGTGCCGGCGTCGACGGTCAGCTTCAGCAGCTTCTTCGACTTTGGTACCGCCTCCGCTTCGAGTACTTTCGCCACGCGCAGGTCGACGCCCATGAACTGCTCGAAGGAAATCCCGGTCTCTGCCGCTGCCGCGGCTGGTGCTGGTGCTGGTGCCGCGGGCGCTGCTGGAACGCTCGGCTCACCGGTTGGTGTCTCTTGCACGCTGCTCTCCTTTTTCCGGCCAGGTCGCGCGGTCGCGCCTGCCACGATCGCGTCGTTCTTCACCGACTCCTCGACCCTCGGCCACATGGCTGCACTCTTGGCGATCTGTCTCCCGTCGTGTCCGCGCCACGGACTGTCCCGATCCAGACGCAACGCATCGACCGTCGTCGTGTCGCCGACGCGCCGCAGGATCTCGGCTGACGACGCGGGCATAATCGGACGCAACAGCACTGCCGCGATACGTAGCCCCTCAGCCACCTCGAACAACACCTCGTCGAGCCGGCCGGCGTCACTCTCGCGCTTGGCCAGGGTCCAGGGCGCGGTCTCCGCGATGAACTCGTTGCAGGCATCGACGATCTGAAACGCCGCGGCCGCACCCTCATGCAAGGCCAGGGCATCCATGGACGTCCGGTATCGCCCGACCGCTGCCTCGGCGACCTGCGCCAGTCGCCCTCCGCCGCCCGCTGCCGGGAGTTGTCCCGCGCGATACTTGTCAGCCATGGCCGCCAGACGGCTGACGAGATTCCCCAGATTGTTGGCCAGGTCGACGTTGTACCGCTCCTCGTAGCGCTCCCACGTGAAGTCCCCGTCACCGCCGTACGCGATCTCCTTGACGAGGTAGAGGCGTAGCGGATCGGGACCGAACCGGCGCGCCACGTCGCTCGGATCCAGGCTGGTTCCAAGAGACTTGCTCATGCGCTGGCCGCTGAAGTTCACCCATCCGTGCCCGAAGACCTGCGACGGCAGCGCCATGCCGGCGCTCATCAGCATCGCCGGCCACACCACCGCGTGAAAGCGTGTGATGTCCTTTCCGACCACGTGTAGATCGGCAGGCCAGTCCGTCTCGAACCTCGACGGATCGGTGCCGTAGCCGACGGCTGCCGCATAATTGATCAACGCGTCGAACCACACGTAGACCACGTTGTCCGGCGCAAACGGCAGAGGGATCCCCCAGGACTGTCCCGCTCGACTCACCGAGATATCCTCGAGGCCGCCTTCAAGCAGTCTCAACAGCTCGTTGCGCCTGGGCTCAGGCTGGAGGAACGCCGGATTCGCCTGGTGGTGCGCGAGGACCGCGTCGCGGTACTTCGAGAGCTTGAAGAAATAGTTCTTTTCTCGAATCCATTCGGGCGTCTGCGTGGTGTGGAGCGGGCACGCGCCGTCGACCAGATCGCGCTCCTGCTTGAACGCTTCGCACGACACGCAGTACCACCCCTCGTACTCCCCTTCGTAAATATCGCCTTTATCGAAGCACTGCTGCGTCAGCCGATGCACCGCGGCCTTGTGTCGTGGCTCGGTGGTGCGAATGAAGTCGTCGAACGAGATATCGAGCTCGCTCCAGACCGCCCGAAATTCGCGTTCCATCTGATCGCAGTACGCGTGCGGTTCAAGACCGCGCTCAACCGCGCGCTTGTACACGTTCTGCGAGTGCTCATCGTTCCCCATGAGGAAATGCGTCTCGAACCCGGCCAGACGCTTGTAGCGAGCGATGACATCGGCCGTGATCTTTTCGTACGCCGTGCCGAGGTGTGGGCGACTGTTGACGTAATCGATGGCTGTGGTCAGGTAGAAACGCATCAGTTCCGGTCCAGAAACGCCTTGACGGCAGCCGCCTGTACATCCTTCACAGGCCTGCCGTGCGCGACGGCGATTCGCGCGCAATCGTCAAACTCCGGCGACGCATTCATCAGCTCGCCATCCCGCCGCGCGATCTTGACAGCCACAGGGCCGAACGGTGTCTCCACTGTGATGCTCTCCCGTTCCAGACACTCCCGGTCCATCTCGCGATACCGCACGCCAATCGTGGTCGTCTCTCGAAAGACGGTCGTCGTCAACCGTTCGCGCGCCTGCGGTGGCGCGATGATCGACAGTAACGTTCCCGGCCGGTTCTTCTTCATCTGAATCGACGTGTAGTAGACGTCCAGCGCCCCCTCCGCCAGCAGCCGATCGATCAGCATGCCGAAGATCTGGGGGTTCATGTCGTCGATCTCCGCTTCCATCACCACCACGCGACTGGCGGGCCCGGACGCGTCGGCGTCACCGATCAACACGCGCAACACATTCGGCGAGTCAGGCCTGTCCCGCGTGCCAGCACCATACCCGACACGGGCGAGCCGCATGAGCGGGACGGGGCCGAAGCTGTCCGCGTAGCCCGCGACGAGCAGCGCTCCGGTCGGTGTCACCAGTTCGCCGGTCTCCGGCCCCGCATATATCGCCGCGCCCTGCAGCAGGCGCGTCGTCGCCGGAGCCGGTACGGGATAGAGGCCGTGCGCGGATCGAATACGACCGCTGCCGACATTCAGCGGAGAGGCCACGACGCGGTCGACGCCGAGCGCTTCAAGAGCGTACACCGTCCCCACGATGTCAATGATCGAGTCAAGTGCACCGACCTCGTGCAGATGCACCTTGTTGACGGGGGTGCCATGTATCGCTGCCTCTGCATCGGCCAGCTGCGTGAAGAGCGCCCGGGCACGCTGCTTCGCCGTCGCCGAGAGCGCCGCGCCCTCGATCAGACGAACGATCTCGGCGAGCGTTCGGTGCTCCCCGTGGGCATGGGGGCGTTCGTGGTCGGGGCCGCTCTCAACACCGTCTGCGCCCTGGCCTCCACCCCGGCCTCCCTGACCTGCGCCCTCGGGTGCGCCCTCGTGCGCGTGGGCGCGTCCGTCCTCGACATCGTGTGTGTGACCGTGCCCAGCGACGTGCTGATGGCTGTGACCGGGACCGCTGTCGACACCGGGTGGCGCCCCTTCCCCCCGGACGTGCAACTTGGTGGCGCTCACCCCCGCCCGTGACACGCGCTCGGTCCACACGGTCTCCCGATCGAGTGCCAGGCTCCCGAGCGCGCTCCGAAGATCATCGAGCGGAAGGCCGGCGTCAAGCAGGGCGCCGAGAATCATGTCACCCGCCGCGCCGGAAAAGCAGTCGAAGTAAAGGAGCGTCACCAGTCGATCATCTTATCCCGGGTCCTCAAGGTGGCGGTGGCAGGCGCCCTGACTCCACGAGCGAAAAGTAGCGCTGGTCGGCAAGGATCACGTGATCGATCACCTCGATCCCCATGATGGCTCCGGCACTGACCATGCGCGTGGTCAGCGCCAGATCGTCAGGGCTTGGCGTTGGATCGCCGGACGGATGGTTGTGGAACAGCACCACCGCCGCCGCTGACCCCGCCGCCGCCTCCCTGAACACCTCGCGCGGATGCACGATCGTGGCATCCAGTGATCCCACGGACACGATCCGAACCCTGATGACGCGATGTTTGGTGTCGAGCATGACAATCCCGAACTGCTCGACCGCACAGGTGCCGTACTGTGGCAACAGGAAGGCCGCGAGCTGGCGCGGCGTCGCGAGGCGAGGACGCTCGGCCGCGCATCGCACGAGCGTCCGACGCCCCAGCTCGACCGCCGCCAGCACCTGAGCCGCCTTGGCCGGCCCGACTCCAGCCACACGACGCAGGCCGTCGAGGCCGACCCGCATCAATCCATGAAGCCCGCCCGCGCCGGCGATGAGGCGGTTCGCCAGTTCGAGCGCGCCCGTCTGCCGAGACCCGCTGCCCAGCACAAGTGCAACCAGCTCGTTATCGCCCAGTCCCTGCGCACCAAGTCGTTCGAGCTTCTCTCGGGGCCGATCGCGTGGTGCCACATCTTTCATCGACGGTATACTCACTCCCACATGGGCTTGCGGTTCGCTGCGCCACCACGCTTCTGGCTGTGCCTCCTAATGGCAGCGCTCGCGTCCGCATGCGCGGAGCCACCCAACAAGGAGATGGACCAGGCGCAGGGCGCCATCGATGCCGCGCAGGCAGCCGGCGCCGACACGTACGCAACAAGCGAGTACGCCGCGGCAACCGAAGCGCTCGAAAACGCGAACACCGCCGTGACCGCCAGCGATCACCGGCTCGCCCTGAGCTTCGCCCTCGAAAGTCGCGAACACGCGCAAAACGCCGCGCGAAACGCCGCCGACGCCAAGGCGCGCATGCACGTCGAGGTGGACCACGCCTCGACCGAGCTTGCCGCGCTGCTCGCCGAAGGCAGAGCGCTCCTGGATGCTGCCGCGCGCGGCGGCACAGCCAGCGCCAGGCTCGCACAACCCGCGTCAGACCTGTCGGCTGCGGAATCCGCCTTGCAAAAAGCGGGCGAGGCTGTCGAGACGGGGGATTACCTGGCGGCTCGCGTGGCGCTGGAGGGAGTCCGGACGCAGATCGAAGACGTCATCAGCCGCCTTGGAGGTGCCGCGCCCGCACGGGCCTCGGACCGATAGCGCGGACGTCATCGGTGGGCCGCTCTTCAGCCGTGCCCGAGCCAGTGCCCTTCCAGCAACAGGTCAGCCCAGCCGGTCAGGTAGACTCCGTCGTCCCGCCATTCAACCCGCTGGGATCCTCCGGGGGCGACGACATCCATGGCACGTTCGGCGCCGCCATGCGCGGCAGCCGCGACCGCCGATGCTGACGCACCGGTCCCCGACGACGTCGTGGGACCAACCCCGCGTTCCCAGATCAGGATCCGGATCCGATCGGGCGCGTCGACCTGCGCAAACTCGACATTCGTGCCGGCCAGGAACATCGGATGTGTCGCCAGCGCCGGTCCAAGCTCATTGAACCGTGCACGCTCCGGAAGTGGACCGAGCACGACGCACTGCGGGTTTCCCAGGCGCATCACCGACGCGGTCAGTGATCCGCCTCCAACGGCGATATCGACCTGGCGCAGTTCCTCCGGCGGTCCCAGCGCAGCGCGAAAGGTGTAGCGCACGCCCTCGTGCCCGAGCAACGTCAACGCTTTCGTGCCGGCGCCGGTTTCGATCTCGATGGAGGCGCCTGGCGCCAGTTGCTGCCTGCGCACGAGCAATGCGGCGAGGCAGCGCAACCCGTTCCCTGATAGTTCAGCGCCGCCGCCGTCTGCATTGAAGAGGCGCATCGAGGCCCCGCAGGGGCGCTCCCTGAACACCAGGAGCCCGTCCGCGCCGATCCCTCGGTGCCGATCGCACAGCTCGCGCGCGACCGCCGCGGTGTCGCGACCGACCGCACCTGGCCCGAGCTCACCCTCGTCGAGCAGCAGGAAGTCGTTACCGTAGGCGTGCGCCTTGGTAACGGACCCCAATTATGGAACCTGAAAGGCGTTGAAGACGTAGGTGAAGCCAGCGGAAATGCCGAACCCGGGGTCCCGGGTCGTCAGCCCCACCAGCAGCGCCGTGTCAGCTCTGACCGGCCCTACGGTGTAGCGGCTGCCGAAGCGCAGCATCCCCCGCGTGTCGGTGCCGGGCGGGGGAACGCCTGAACGCGTATTGAGATGACCGGCCACCTCCCCGACCACCTCCGCAGACTGGCTGATCGCCCGCGCGAACGACACGCCGTAGGTCAGGACGTCGTTCTGCCGATCGCCGCGCGTCGGATCGCCGAGAATCCCGATGCCAAGGTTGGTCACGATGCGCACGGATTCAACAGTCTTGGCCAACAGCAGAGACGCGAAGAAATCCGTCGTGTCCAGGCCGAGACCGCTCTCGTTGGACGCGTTCGGAAGCTTGGTCGCGAACCGTACGGCCAGACCCGGGCGCGATCCGCCCTCCGACATCAGCCGGACCTTGGTCCCGACCACGAGATCCTCGACGCTCGATGTCCGATCGCCGTCGACGGTCAGTTGCCCATCGAGCGGTGCCGAAAAGCGGCGATTGATCGTCAATCGGTTGTAGAGCCCTCCGTCAAACTGCAGTTCCGCGATCGAGCTGATGCCGATGCTCACGCCAACGAGCGGTACACGCAGCAGATGCCCCTCCAGACCAGATACGGGATAGACGGCATCCCGCGCGTAGTCGAAGCCGGTTTCCACGAGCACCTGACCTGCTCCGACCGTCTCCGGGTCCTCCGTGACGAGTGGCCGCTGCTGTGCGAACGCCGGGGATACCCCCAGCGCGCACACCACGGCGGCAGCCGCAGTCTTCAAGATGCGAGCGGCGCGGGCGGGCGCAGCGGTCGCGTGTATGGCTGGTGAACTGAACAAATGCATGATGGGTGTACTCAGAATTGTCGCGCGCTGTCGATGAGAATGGTGACCGGTCCATCGTTCACGAGTTCCACGCGCATCATCGCCTGGAATTCGCCGGTGGCAACCGCCAGCGGCGTCTGCTGCAATTCTCTCACGAGATCCTCGTAGAGCGTACGAGCGTCGGCCGGCGACGCCGCGGCGATGAACGAAGGTCGCCTCCCGTGTCTGACATCTCCGTAGAGCGTGAACTGCGACACGACCAGCACGGCCCCGCCCACCTCGCCTACGGAGCGATGCATGTGCTGCCCGCCCTCGCCGTCAAACAGGCGCACATCTCGTATCTTGCCCGCCACGTAGTGCACGTCATCAGGACCATCGTCTCGGCCGATGGCGACCAGGGCGAGCACGCCACGCCCGATCTCGGCAACGAGGCGATCCCCGACGTGCACCCGCGCCTCACTCACCCGCTGGACGACGGCACGCACCTCAGGAGCTGATCTGAATCAGGTCAGGCGATGCGTCCTCGTCTTCGTGACGGAGCGCCACGCTGTCCCGGAGCTCGCCGCTCGGATTCAGCCGACGGTCGAGCAGGTGCCGCGTCTTGACGTTGCTCAACGCCTTCAGCATCGACTGCTTGACACCAGGATGTTCACGATCCAGATCAAAGATCAGCCGCTTGACCCGCTGCCGTTGCAGACTCAGATCGCCGCACGCCGGGCAGCAGCAGCCGATGATCGGCAACCCGCAGGCTTTGGCATAGAGCCGCGCGTCGTCCTCGCTCACATACGCGAGTGGCCGGATCACGACGTGCTCGCCGTTATCGGACACGAGGCGGGCGGGCATCGCTCGCAGTGCCCCGCCGAAAAACAGGCTCAGCAGCAAGGTCTCGATGAAGTCGTCCATGTGGTGGCCGAGCGCGATCTTGGTCGCCCCCATCTGGTCCGCGAGGCGGTACAGGACGCCGCGCCGCAATCGCGCGCACAGCGAGCATGGCGTCGCGTTGGAGTCAAGAACATCGTCGATCACATCGCCGATCGACGTGTGCTCGATGTGGAGTTCCCATCCACGCTCCTTGCACGTGCTCGCGATGCGATCGTGCCGGAAGTCCTTGTAGCCCGAGTCAACAGTCACCGCGACAAGCGAGAACGTGATCGGCGCCCGGCGGCGCAGCTGGTCCAGCGTCTGCATCAGCGCCCAGCTGTCCTTGCCCCCCGACAGGCCGACCATGATGCGATCGCCGTCCTCGATCAGGTTGAAATCGACAATCGCCTTCGTGGTCTTCCTGGCGATGCGGGTCTCCAGGGGGCTGACGTACGCCATGGGTTAGTGGCCTGTCCTCGTCATGGGTGAAGTGGATTTCGGAGCGCGGCGACCGGCTGACAAGGCGCGACGAGCGAGCATATTGGGCATATTCGAGGGAGGAGCAACGCTGACAGTCGGGATGCCCCGCCCGAAAGACAGTTTACTCATGACAAGGGCCGGCCACTAAGGACCCGGGCAGGAATAAGTTGATCATCGTGGGCGTCGAGGCGCCCACCCGGCAAGGCGCGAAG
>JAQBVV010000147.1 GCA_027622905.1 Acidobacteriota bacterium | reverse complement strand
GCGGTCTACCGGGCGCTGGCCGGCTGGCCGGTGCGCCGTGCCCGATATGGTGGCTACCAGGTGCCGGAGCGGACGAGTCTCCTCCGGGTGGTGTCGCCTCGCTTCGTCCGCCTTGCGCACGAGGCGGACGTCAAGGTCCAGGTCTGGACGGTGAACGACGAAGCGGACATGCGACGCTTGCTGTCGTGGGGAGTGGACGGCCTGATCAGCGACCAGCCAGGCATCGCGGTTGCCGTGCGAGACGCCTGTTGTCGCTGACGGCCGGGCGAGAGACCTGCGGCCCACGGCGGGCAGTCCTGGCTGCCGGTTGGATCGGTGGCGGGACATGCCGATAAATAAGTAAAGTAGGGACGACATCAACGATGGAAACCGAATCCAACTATGCCTAAGCCATTACCCAAAGACAGCGACGATCTCGAGGAACTCGAAACCCGGGAGTGGCTTGAGTCCCTCGACTATGTGTTCCAGGCCGGAGGGCCTGCTCGCGTCGGCCGACTGCTGGACCGCCTCGGCGACCACGCCAGGCGTAGCGGTGTCAAACCCAAGTTCACGGCGAATACCCCCTACATCAACACGATCCCGGACTTCGAGCAGCCCCCGTTTCCTGGCAGCCGCGAGATCGAGCGCCGGATCAAGAGCCTCGTGCGCTGGAACGCCGTCGCGATGGTGGTGAAGGCCAATCGGCTCGAAGAGGGGATCGGCGGTCACATCTCCACCTTCGCCTCCGCTGCGACGCTCTACGAGGTCGGGTTCAATCATTTCTTCAGGGGGAAGGGCGAGGACCACGACGGCGACATCATCTATTTTCAGGGACATGCGGCGCCTGGTATCTATGCGCGCGCGTTCCTGGAGGGCCGGATCAGCGCGGACCAGTTGAAGAACTTTCGCCGGGAACTCGCTGACGGTGGCGGCCTGGCGTCGTACCCGCACCCGTGGCTCATGCCGGATTTCTGGCAGTTCCCGACGGTGTCGATGGGCCTCGGGCCGATCTGCGCGATCTATCAGGCTCGCTTCATGCGTTACCTGGAGGACCGTGGGCTCAAACGACCCACGGATTCGAAGGTCTGGGCATTCGTCGGCGACGGCGAGACGGACGAGCCCGAGTCGCTCGGCGCGATCACGCTGGCGGCGCGGGAGAAGCTCGACAATCTGATCTTTGTCATCAACTGCAACCTCCAGCGTCTCGATGGCCCCGTCCGCGGCAACGGCCAGATTATTCAGGAACTCGAGGCTGCGTTCCGGGGGGCCGGATGGAACGTCATCAAGGTGATCTGGGGCAGCGAATGGGATGCGCTGCTCGAGCGCGATCACGACGGCCTGCTCGTGCGGCGCATGGGCGAGATCGTTGACGGGGAATATCAGAAGTACGCCGTGGAGTCCGGCGCCTACATCCGGCAGCACTTCTGGGGCGCCGATCCCCGGTTGCTTGACATGGTCAAGCACCTGTCCGACGAGGAACTGAAGAAACTGCGGATCGGCGGGCACGACCAGGTCAAAGTGCACGCGGCCTACAGGGCTGCCGTGTCGCATACCGGGCAGCCGACGGTCATCCTCGCGCGCACGATCAAGGGGTATGGTCTTGGCGAGGCGGGCGAGGGCCGGAACATCACACACCAGCAGAAGAAGCTGAACGAGGAGGAACTGCGCGCGTTCCGGACCCGTTTCGGTGTGCCGATCGGCGACGAGCAGGTGGCCGAGGCCCCGTTTTATCGACCGCCAGACGACAGCATCGAGATCTCCTACATGCTGGAACGGCGTCAGCAGCTGGGTGGTTTCGTGCCCACCCGCAGCGTTCAGGCTCCTCTGCTGACCGGGGACACGCTGCCTGCCCTGTTGTCCGAGTTTCACGCTGGTAGCGACGGACGCCAGGCATCGACCACGATGGCGTTTGTTCGGATGCTGGCCAGGTTGCTCAAGGACAAGGAAGTCGGTGACCTGATCGTGCCGATCGTGCCGGATGAAGCCAGAACCTTCGGGATGGAGGCGCTCTTCAGGCAATGCGGGATCTACTCGCATGTGGGCCAGCTGTACGACCCGGTCGACAAGGATGTGCTCCTCTACTACAAGGAGGCCACGGAAGGGCAGATTCTCGAAGAGGGCATCACCGAAGCGGGGTCGATGGCGTCGTTCATCGCTGCCGGCACGGCGTACGCGACGCACGGCGTCAACATGATTCCGTTCTTTATCTACTATTCGATGTTCGGGATGCAGCGGGTCGGTGACCTGGTGTGGGCCGCGGCCGATTCCCGAGCACGCGGTTTCCTGCTCGGCGGTACCGCCGGACGGACGACGCTGGCCGGGGAGGGGTTACAGCACCAGGACGGGCACAGCCATCTGCTGTCGCTCGCGGTGCCGAATCTCGTGTCGTACGACCCCGCCTTCGCCTACGAGATCGCGGTCATCATCGAAGACGGCATCCGGCGGATGTACATCGACGGCGAGAGCATCTTCTACTACATCACGGTGATGAACGAGATGTACGAGATGCCATCGATGCCCGATGGCGCGAAGGACGGGATCCTCAAGGGGATGTACCGCGTGCGCGCGGCGACGACGGCGTCGCCGCTGCGGGCGCAGTTGCTGGGTAGCGGCGCCATTCTCAACGAAGTGCTGGCCGCGCAGCGGATCCTGGCCGAACAGTACAAGGTGGCCGCCGATGTCTGGAGCATCACGAGCTATCAGGAACTCTATCGAGATGGCCACGCGGCCGAACGCTGGAATCGACTGCATCCGGGACAGACGCCGCGGGTGCCCTATGTGGCGCAATGCCTTGGCGAGTCAGAGGGTGTCATCGTCGCGGCATCCGACTACGTCAAAGTGTTGCCGGACTCGATCGATCGATGGATGCCTCGACCGCTCACCACTCTTGGCACGGACGGATTCGGCCGCAGCGAGAGCCGTGCAGCCCTGCGCGACTTCTTCGAGGTCGATGCCAAGTTTATCGTGGTGTCGGCTCTGGCGGCTCTGGCGCGCGAGGGCGCGATCAAACCGGCGGTGGTCGGGAAGGCGATTTCGGATCTCGGCGTCAATCCCGACAAGCCGAATCCGGCCATTTCATAGCGGGTTGTCGCGAGCGCTCTCGGCCCAGCCCTTACGAGGATTAGCGACGTGAAGAATTTTACGGTACCCGAACTCGGCGAAAACGTGCCCGGCGGCGACGTGACGCGTGTGCTGGTCAGCGTTGGCGACACGATTGCCCTCGAGCAGACGGTCCTCGAACTGGAAACCGACAAGGCGACCATCGAGGTGCCGTCTTCGGTCGCGGGGAAGGTGTCGCACATTGTTGTGAGTGAGGGCGACAAGGTGGTGGTCGGCGCGGTGATCCTCACGGTTGAAGAGACCGACGCCGGGGCGGATGCGCCAGCGGAGGCCACAGAGGAGGACACAGAGGATGCCCCAGCGGCCGCTCCGGAAGCCGCCCCCGTCGAGGCCGCCGCAGTCGCGGCGACCGAGCCCGACAGACCCGTGGCCGCGAAAGGGCGACCCTCCGGGAAGGTCGTGTCGATGCCGGCGCGGGACGACGCGGCCTCGTCGACGAAGGTCTCGGCCCGGAAACAGGCTCCGGGGGGGGCGCCATCGGCGCCGGCTTCACCAAGCGTCCGCCGGCTGGCGCGTGAAGTGGGCGTCAATATCGATCAGGTTCAGGGGAGCGGTCCGAACGGGCGGATTTCCGAGGACGACGTCAAGGAATATGCGCGCCGCCTGGTCACGGGCGCAGCCGCCCGTGGCGGAACGTCCGGACGCCCGACCGCCCCCCTGCCGAACTTCGAGAAATGGGGCGAGGTGGATCGCCAGCCGATGAGCAATATTCGGCGGACCACCGCGGACAGGCTCGGCCACGCGTGGAACGTCGTGCCGCATGTGACGCAGTGTGACAAGGCGGATATCACCGCCATGGAGGAGCTGCGGAGAAAGTACCGGGCTCAGGTGCACGACGCGGGCGGCAACCTGACGGTGACGGCCATGCTGGTCAAGGTCCTGGCCACGGCTGTGAAGCAGTTTCCGCAGTTCAATGCGTCGCTCGACGCCGAGACCGAGGAAATCGTCTACAAGAAATACGTGAACGTCGGTGTCGCCGTCGATACCGACCGCGGGCTCCTTGTGCCGGTGATTCGTAACGCCGATCAGAAGAACATCACCGAGATCGCGATCGAGGTGAACCTGGCGGCGGAGAGGGCACGGAGCCGCAAGCTCACACTGGAGGAGATGAGCGGCGGCGGCATCACGATCTCAAATCTTGGCGGCATCGGCGGCACGTATTTCACGCCGATCGTCAACTGGCCGGAAGTCGCCATCCTTGGTGTCTCGCGCGGGATCATCGAGCCGGTCTGGCGCGACGACGCGTTCGAGCCGCGGCAGCTGTTGCCGCTGTCGCTGTCCTACGACCACCGCGTCGTCGACGGTGCCGACGCCGTGCATTTTCTACGGTGGGTCGTCGAGGCCATCGAGCAGCCGTTCCTGCTGTCGCTGCTCAGCTAGCGCAGTTTCGCCCTGTCCGTAGCTGCTCGGGTGTCACTGCCTCGGGCTACCATGAGGTGCCACATGCTATTCGTTGCGATGCAGAACTCGAAAACGCGCTGATGGCCACGCAGTCCACACAGGTTGTCGTGCTTGGCGCTGGCCCCGGGGGCTATGCGGCCGCCTTCTACGCCGCCGACCTCGGCATGCAGGTCGTGCTTGTCGACGAAGAGAAGAACCCGGGCGGGGTGTGTCTGTATCGTGGGTGTATTCCTTCCAAGGCGTTGCTGCACGTCGCGAAGGTGATCGACGAAGCACGTCACGCCGGCGCCTGGGGTGTGACGTTTGCGAAACCCCGGATCGACCTCGACACGCTGAGGGCGTTCAAGCAGGGCGTTGTTGACAAGCTGACCGGGGGCGTTGGCCAGGTCGCGAAGCTGCGCAAGGTGACCTTCCTGCAGGGTCGCGGCACCTTCACGGGGCCGACGACGATGGTTGTTGCTGGCGCCGCCGGGGAGACCGAACTGCAATTCGAGCACTGCGTGGTGGCCACCGGCTCGCACCCCACGCGCGTGCCCTCCCTGTCGCTCGAGAGCCCGCGCATGCTCGACTCGACGTCGGCACTGGAACTTCCGGATATCCCGAAATCGCTGCTCGTGATAGGCGGTGGCTACATCGGCCTCGAACTCGGCAGCGTCTATGCGGCACTCGGCAGCAAGGTGTCGGTGGTGGAGATGACGTCCGGATTGCTGCCCGGTGCCGATCGCGATCTTGTCGGTGTCCTGCACAAGCGGCTCGAGACGCAGTTCGCGTCGATCAGGTTGGGCACGAGAGTGGTGGCCCTGGCCGAGGACAAGAAGGGCGTTCGCGTGACGTTCGCGAGTGACGCGCCCGAGGCGCCGCCCGAAGGCGCGCCCGCCGAGTCAGCGCTGTTCGATCGTGTGCTGGTGGCGGTTGGGCGGCGACCCAACTCCGCGATCCCTGGTCTTGAGTCCACGGGCGTGCGCGTCGATGCCCAGGGCTTCATTGAAACGGATCAACAGCGCCGCACGGCCGCATCCTCAATTTTTGCGGTCGGAGATGTCGCGGGCGAGCCGATGCTGGCGCACAAGGCGTCGCACGAGGCACGCGTCGCGATCGACGCGATTGCGGGCCACAAGACCGTCTTCGAGCCTCAGGCGATCCCGGCCGTCGTGTTCACGGACCCCGAGATCGCATGGTGCGGGCTGACCGAAGCGGAGGCGGCGGAGCAGGGCATTGACGTCGAGGTCTCGAAATTCCCGTGGGCGGCCATCGGCCGCGCCATCACGATCGATCGGCCGGAGGGGCTCACGAAGCTCGTGCTTGACCCTGGGAGCGGCCGGGTGCTCGGCGTCGGCATCGCGGGCGCGGGCGCGGGCGAGTTGATCGCTGAAGGGGTGTTGGCGGTCGAGATGGGGGCGACGGCTGAAGATATGAGGCTGACCATTCATCCGCACCCGACGCTCTCGGAAACGCTGATGGAAAGTGCGGAGGTCTTTTTCGGACAGAGCACGCACGTCTATAAACCGAAGCGCAAATCGAGGTAAGCTTTAAGACAGGTTCAAGAAACTGAGGAGTGATGACTAAGAAGCTGAACATACTCATTGCGGCAGCGACGGCGTTCCTTGTTGTGTGCGTTCTTCATGCGGTACCGGCGGCGCAGGCCGGAGCGAGCGGCAGTTTTTCGGCCGCTCAGGTGACGCGCGGCGAAGCGGTGTACGCGACGCAGTGCGCGTCATGTCACGGCCTCGAACTGGAGGGCGTGGCGGACCTGTTTCCCGCCCTGGCTGGTGCCACGTTCGTACAGACGTGGCAGGACCGATCCGTCGGTGAGTTGTTCGAGAAGGTCATCGTGACGATGCCGGCGCTGGATCCGGGTTCGATGACGCCTGCGCAGACAGCAGACGTGGTCGCCTACATGCTGAGCGTCTCGAAGTACCCGGCCGGTTCGGCTGATTTGGGGTCAGATCAGGCCGCCCTCAACGCCATACCCGTCGGCGCGCCGTAGGAACGCAAGCGACGCGCGCTCCCTGTAGTCGATGTTCTCGGAGACGTCTGGATGGAAGTAATACCGGTACGGCTTGAGTCGCGCGGGTTCGGTGAAACGGAGCGGCGCGACATGTGGTGGTCGACCCCTCTTGTCGTGCTGATCGGCCTGTCGCTCTTCGTGGTCTACGCCACCTGGGCGGCGTTTCAGAACGCCCATTACACCTACGGCCCCTACCTCTCGCCGTTTTACGCGCCGGAGATTTTCGGCGATTCACCGCATGCGTGGTTCGGCCCCAAGCCTGGGTGGATTCCCGCGTGGGTGCCGTTCTCGCCCGCCCTGCTGATCCTGCCGTTTCCGGGGCTCTTCAGGTTCACCTGTTACTACTACCGTGGCGCGTACTACAAGGCGTTCTGGGGCGACCCACCTGCGTGCGCGGTGGGCGAACCACGGAACGCCTATCGTGGTGAGCAGTCGTTTCCGCTCATCCTGCAGAACGTGCATCGCTACTTCATGTGGATCGCCGTCGGCTTTCTGTTCCTGCTGAGCTACGACGTCTGGCTTGCGATCTGGTTTACGGATCCGACAACCGGCGCGACGCAGCTGGGGGTCGGACTCGGAACGATTCTACTCGCGGTGAACGTTGTCCTGTTGAGCTGCTACACGCTCGGGTGCCACGTGATGCGGCACATCGTGGGAGGCGTACACGACGAAGTGTCCAAGCATCCCCTCTGCGACCGCGCGTACGCCTGCTCCACCGCGCTCAACTACAAGCACCAGCTGTTCGCCTGGGGGAGCCTGTTCTCCGTCGCGTTCGCGGACATTTACATCCGCCTGTGCTCGATGGGGATCTGGACCGATCCGAGGGTCTTTTAGTGGCAACCAATCCTTCCTACGACGTCCTGATTATCGGGGCGGGTGGCGCGGGGATGCGCGCGGCGATCGAGGCGGCGAACTCCGGAGCATCCGTCGGCCTGATCTGCAAATCGCTCCTTGGTAAGGCGCATACGGTCATGGCCGAGGGCGGCATGGCCGCCGCGATGGGGAACAACGACGACCGTGACGACTGGCGCGTACATTTCGCGGATACGATGCGAGGCGGACAGTACGTCAATAACTATCGAATGGCGGAACTCCATGCCAAGGAGGCGCCCGATCGGGTTCGGGAACTGGAAGCCTGGGGCGCGGTATTCGACCGCACGCCGGAAGGTGGCATCAATCAGCGGAACTTCGGCGGACACCGGTACCCGCGGCTGGCCCACGTCGGCGATCGCACCGGCCTGGAGCTGATTCGCACGCTGCAGGATCACACGATACACCTGGGCGTCACCGTACACATGGAGTTCACCGTCATCGATCTCATCCTGGATGAGGGGCGGGCGGCGGGCGTGCTCGCCTACGATCGGCATCGTGGCGCGTTCCAGGTATTTACCGCCAAGGCGATCATTCTGGCCACCGGCGGGCTCGGCCGAGCCTACAAGGTGACGAGTAATAGCTGGGAAGGGACGGGCGATGGCCATGCGCTGGCGTATCGCGCCGGCGCGGAACTCATCGACATGGAGTTCATCCAGTTCCATCCGACGGGCATGATCTGGCCACCGAGCGTGAAGGGCCTGCTGGTCACCGAGGGCGTGCGTGGTGAGGGCGGCGTCCTGAAGAACAGCGAAGGCCGTCGATTCATGTTCGACGACATTCCTGATAACTACAAGCC
>JAQBVV010000146.1 GCA_027622905.1 Acidobacteriota bacterium | reverse complement strand
CCGCGCCTGCCCGTGCTGTATACCCAAGGCTGATACTCGAGGCCCCGACCAGGAGACCCAGGACGGTCACGCCCCAGAGGCCAGCGGGTATCCATGGCGGCAAGGTCGGGTCGGGGCGGCGTGGCGCGGATGCGCTAATACGAAACGATGCTCGATCGATGTCCAGAGTTCCTTCGACAACGCCGTTGGTGACGAGCGCTTTGACGTTCGCGGGCGACACGTCACTGAGCGTGTAGCCCCAGGTACGCTCACCCTCCTGCTCGCCGAGCCGCAGGCTGTAGCGCTGCTCTGCCGTCTCCCGCATCGCATCGTCCACGCTCTCCGCCCACCTCACGTGGACGAAGGCCGCTCGACTGGCGGTCACGCTCAGCGCCCCGACCGCCACGGCAGCGATCCCCAGGCCCACGATGCCGACGGCGACCAAACGGCGCGCTGACAGGAATGAACCGAGCGTCACGACCATGGAAAGCTCTTTGATTATACGGGTCAGGATCCCCGGTGCTTCAGCGGAATATCAGCCAGACCGACGCGCGAGCGCTCGCTGCCGTGCGTGCATCGGAGCGTTCGATGGGCGCGTCAAACTGAAAACGGACCGCACTCCAGTCGATCCATCGCACATCGACACCGACGCCAGGCAGGACAGCCCAGTCTGCTGCGCGCTGACGGATGAGCGTGCCAGCCAGGACCTGTGCAAAAAAGGTCGATCGCACGGTTGGCCCCAGCGTCACGCGCGGCCCGACCACCACGCGCCAGTCGTTGTGCCCGTGGCGTCGCGTGCCGCTCGCTTCAAGCACCGCCGCCACCCGCTCGTATTGACGGGCGATGGTGAGACCGCCGCCGTGATGGACCGTCGAGTCCTCGCGACGCGCCACGTGCGCGCCAACGCCAAACTCCCACGGATCGGTCGAGGCCTGGGCAGCGGCCGGCGAGGGGGACACGACGGTTACCAGTAGAACGACATGCAGAACGAACAGTGCAACGCGCATCGGGCTACGGTACCACGGCCTGCCTGGGCGCTTTTCGTTTCGGTCCAGGGTTTGCTACGATGCGTCTCTTCCGACCGACATACGATAGACACCCCAGGAGAGTCGACCGTGGAGAAGATGACGCGGGAGGAATGGGTCGCCGAGTTTGGAGAGCCCAGCGTGGAGAACCCGAACATCGTGGACCTGATCGAGGTCGATCCGGCGTCGGGCCAGGTCGTGCTGGTGATGATCGAGCGACGCGAATGGGACAGCGGTCCGCAGCAGTTCACCCAGATCGAAGAGAAAATCAATCGCTACATGGGGTACGTCCTTGATGGTCACCTGACCACGCACTACCCCCAGTACGAGGGCAAGGCCGTGCAGATCCGCCTGAACTGCGCCCAGGAACCTTCCGGCACCGCAGTCCGCTTCGTCGCCGCCGCGGAGCGCTCGATTCGCGCCCACGGCCTCGAGTTCGTCGTGAATGTCGCGCCGGCGCACGGGGCGCACTGATCGTCGCCGGGCTCGCTACTCGCTCCACGTTGTCAACGGACACACAACCATCATTGGAAGGAGTCCTCAGATGGGACATTACCAGCGCGCTGAATTCGGAACTCGGACCTGGCGCGTCGCCATGGTCGTCATGCTCGTGGCACTCTTCTCGGCGAGTGCGCACGCCCAGAATCGGATGCCGCCCATTCCGGACGAGGAGATGACACCGGCACAGAAGGCGGCCGTGGCGGAGTTCAGGGCCGAGCGTGGCGAGCCCACCGGTCCGTGGCACGTGATCATGCGCAGCCCTGAACTGCTCAACCGGTTGCGGAACGTCAGCGACTACCTGCGGTACGACAGCTCGCTGCCGCCCCGACTGTCCGAGTTTGTCATCCTCATCACCGCGCGCGAGTGGACGCAGAACTACGAATGGGCCGCGCATCACCCCCTGGCGCTGAAGGGCGGCCTGAATCCCGACATCGCGGCGGCCGTGGCCGACGGACGCCGACCAGAGGGCATGGCCGAGGACGAGGAAGCGCTCTACGAGTTCTGCACCGCGCTGCATCGTGACGGGAGGGTGAGCGACGCGACCTACGCCAAGGCGCTCGCTGTGTTCGGCGAGCAAGGGATCGTCGACATGACCGGACTCAGCGGCTACTACACGCTCATCGCGATGATGCTGAACACCGGGCGCATACCGCTCCAGCCTGGCGTAACACCCGGCCTCGAACCGTTTCAGCGCTGACGGCTCTGACTGGAGCAGGGGCTCGGGAGCTGTGGGCTGCCAGCTGAGCACTGCCAGCTGAGCACTGCGAGCTGGGGGACCGGAATCTAGAGGGGCTCGAAGGCCAAAGAGGAAGAGAGCCGCAGACAGATGACCGACAACCCGTGGCAGCTGACGAAGGCTCAACTCGATCTCCAGGCCAGGGCTCGTCGCCTTGCCGAAGAGGTGATTGCGCCCCGGGCCGCGGCGGTCGATGCATCCGAGGAGTACCCCTGGGACAACGTCGCCGCCCTCCAGGAGAACGGGTTTACCGGCATGACCGTGCCGGTCGACCTCGGTGGTCTCGGCCACTCGTTGCTCGACGCTGGCCTGGTGGTCGAGGAGATGGCGAAGGTCTGCGGCGTGACGGGCCGCATCGCTGTCGAGACGAACATGGGTGCGATCTCGGCCGTGCTCGCCTACGGCACTCCCGATCAACGGGCGATGGCGGCGGAGATGGTCCTCGCCGGCGACAAACCCGCCATCTGCATCACCGAGCCCGACGCCGGGTCAGCGGCATCCCTCATGACGACCCGCGCCGACCGCCGAGAAGACCGCTTCGTCCTCAACGGCATGAAGCACTGGATCACCGGCGGGGGTGTCTCGAAGCTTTACCTCATCTTCGCGAGGGCCTTCGACGAACAGGGTGAAGAGCTCGGCATCGGCGGGTTCCTCGCCATCCGCGACGTCACGCGAGGGCTGAGCTTCGGTCGGCGCGAACCGACGATGGGCCTCCGCGGCCTCCCCGAGATGGAGGTGCTGTTCGAGAACATGGAGGTCGGCCCCGAGATGGTCGTCATGCCTCCATCGGGATTCCGACACGGGTTCGCCGACCTCATGAACGCCTACAACTCCCAGCGCGTCGGTGCGGGGACCGTCGCGCTCGGAATTGCCGCCGGTGCGTTCGAACGGGCCGTGGCGTTCGCCAAGGAACGTGAGCAGTTCGGTCGACCGATCGCCGAGTTCCAGGGCCTCCAGTGGATGCTGGCCGACATGAGCACCCAGCTCGAAGCCGCACGCAGCCTCACCTATCGCGCCGCGTGCTCCCGTGGCCATGGGGCAGACGGTCCCGGGACGAGCCCGTTCCCCGACGCGACCCTCGCCGCCCAGGCCAAGATCTTCACCGCTGAAGCGTCGATCAAGATCGTGAGCGACGCGCTCCAGGTGTTTGGCGCCGCCGGCTACAGCCGTCGAAACGAACTCGAGCGCATGTATCGCGACGTGAGGATGTTCACCATCGGCGGGGGCACCGCGCAAATCCTGCGCACCGTCGTCGCCAGCCGTGTCCTGGATCAGAAGCTGCCCCAGACCCGCGACGGGTACGTCTGAGTCTGCGCCCGCAGATCAAGAGCAGACAAGAGAAGGTCTGCCTCATCTCCCCCGCCATTGGAGTGATACCGTGCAGGCAATGGCCGCACGGTTCACGGTGGGTGGCGCGGTACAAACCTCCTTCGGCAAGGGCATCGTTCGCGAGGTGCGAAACAACGGTCGCCTCCTCGTCGACGTGCGGGGCCGTGCGCTGGTCGTCAAAGAGAGCGAGATCTCGCTACTCGACGCTGGCTCGCAGTCGCGTTTCCGCGACAGGACCGTGAACAGCAGGCGCGCGCCCTCTCAGGCACAGCCTGACGCGGGCGCTGATGAGAGTGCTGGAGCGCGCGAGGTGGACTTGCACGGACTGATCGTCGAGGCTGCGCTGGCTCGTGCCGAGCAAGCCCTGAACGAGGCACTCCTCACGGATGTCGCGGAGCTGCGTCTCATTCACGGCCGGAGCGGCGGACGCATTCGCGCCGCCCTCCACCGGCTGTTGCGGGAGATCCCCAGCGTCCGAGGATTTCAACTGGACCCGAGGAATGAGGGTGTGACGATCGTCCGGCTGTGAAGTTCGCGACCCCACTGCCAAGAACGCGGGGATGAAGTTCTGCCGGGGACCTATCGGCTGAGCGACTCCCCCCTGATCGGGCGAGTTCGCGGATTCACGCTCTGGCGACGGTGGTTTCCGCCCGAGCGAGCAGGTCGGCGACGCCAAGGCGCTCGGCGCGCTCTCGAAGATACATCCGGTCCAGCGCGTCGCCCTGCACCAGCAGGATACCCAGCACATCGCGCCACTGGCGGTCGGAGACCTCGTTCCCCTTGCGGAACCAGCGCAGCTTCTGCAGCAGGATGTCTTCGGGCGTGTACGCGTAGAGATAGCGGTCGGGGTCGGCCGTCACCTGGACTCGCTGCCGCCGACCCATCTGCTCATCATCGAGCGGTGATCCGCCCATGACGAAGAGGTCGACTTTGATCGCGCTCGCCCGATGGAAGACGTTGACGCTCGACCGCTCGCGAACCGCTCGCGCGACGGCGCGGTCGTCGATGTCGAACTCAACGCGCAGCGCATCGGCCACCCGGTCCACGTCCGCCGTCGTCATCGCGACCACGATATCGACGTCGAGGGTTGATCGCGGCTCCCCGCTCAGCGAGCTGGCCAACGATCCGCCGACCAGATAGCGCAGCCCGCACGCTTCGAGGACCTGCGCCACGCTGAGCGCGACCGCGACGGGGTCGTTCACCACGCCCCGCGGAGGTCAGTCAGGTGTGCGGCGTCTGGGTAGACCTGCTGAGTGGTGTCGACACCCAGCCGGAGGGCCGCCAGGCGCAAGAAACACTCGCGCTCGGACGCCTGGGGATGGCGGCGGCGAATCCCGGCCAGTGACAGTTCCATCACCGCGCGGGTGGTGTCGCTGACGAGCCGTAATCGCTCGACCGGCGAGAGCCGCCGCCACGCTTCGACCTGGCGTTGCTCGATGTCGGCCGTGGTGTCGGCGGAGAGCACCGCCATCTGGGGTCCGGACGCGGGTTGGGCCACGGCGTCATTATAGAGCGTGCGAATCCTGGACCGGAGCGAGCAGTGCGGCCTTGGCCCATCGTCGTCCAACGGGTCGGTCTACACTTCGCGACACGTGCGGACCAATCCGACGATACAGCGGATGAGACCCCGCCAGACAGCAGCTATCGGATCAACCGCACGTGGTCGTGGCGTCGTCGATAAAGATGTTGGATTGCGCCCGTCTGCTTCGCCCGGTTGAGCAACCGCGCCGCGACGGAGGCGGGCAGGTTGCCCTTGCCGGCGGTCATGCGATCGCGTCCAGATAGGGCTGCATGACGCGCGACACGCGGCAGATGCGCGCGCAGCGAGCAAGCTCGGTCGCGCCGCCGCGGTGGCGGCGACTGAAGTCGCGCAGTGCTTCGACGGCGACGTCGATGCCCACCTTGTTGCGGTACCTGAAACAGTCGGCGACGGTCTTGGCAAATAGTCGGGGGGTTATGCACAAGTCCCGACACTTCGGATACAAGGATAGGCGGGCCACCGACGGCACCTCCGCGCAGGTGCCGACGTTCGCTCACTTCAGACCGGCCGCCCGTGACATCGGCCAGCATTCGCAGGATGTCCTGCTCTATCCCCCGGATCTCGCCCTCGATGAGTCCCCTGCTGAAGGGGGTGGGTGGGGGTGAGTGGGGGCGCGCCGGCGCCCCTGCGCCCCCTGCCCACCGGTGCTCAGATGATGCCGGCATCCTCCAGCGCGGCGAGCCGCGATCGGCCGCACTCCGCCATGATGTCCATGTACCGGCTGAACTTTTCCGGGGCGAACAGGAGCGGGTGGTCGCCGGTCGGATACTGCTTGCCGAGGGCTTCCATCTGCGGGAGCTTGTTCATCAGGATGTCGGCGTGGCCGCCCAGCATGGTGCCGGCGTTCTGTACCTTGGCGAAGTCGTTGAAGACGTGCTCGAACGCCACCAGGGATGGACGGTCGCGCATCTGCGAACCGCTCATGATCAACGCGGTATGTGTCTCGCCGTTGTGCTTGACTGGTAGCAGCATTGCGATCGTGCCAGGCGTGTGGCCAGGGGTCAGCATCAGCGTCACCGTGGTGTCGCCGACGGTGATGGTCTGACCGTCTGATGCGTCCAGGCCACGCTTCATCGGGGGTCGATCCGCGCGGGTGGAGGCCAGGTGCGTGTCCCAGTCCGGGCCGCCCATGATGACCGTCGGGCCGTAGGTGTCCTGTATGTACTTGCCGCCGCCGGTGTGGTCGTTGTGGCCGTGGCCGATGATGAGGTACTTGATCTGCGCGGGATCGAGGTCCACCTTCTGCAGGCCGGGCACGAGGACGTCGCGCGCTTCATCGGCGCTGTTCAGCGCGTCGAAAAGAATGATCCCGTCGCTGGTGGCAATGACCCAGGCGCCAACGTCACTGAAGCCCACGTAATAGAGGTTCTCGAACATGCGGATCGGTTCCAGCTGCCGCTCCGGCGCGGGCTCCAACCCGGCCTGCTGGGCTGCCAGCGCCGGCCGCTGGGGACCCGTCGGCGTGCAGAAGGCGGTCGCCTCGGCGACAAGATCGGTCCCGGCCATCCGCATGGCCTCGGCGATATGTTCCTGCGCACGGGCCGAACTGGAATACTGCTCGGGTGTCGGGAACGGTGGCGGCCCGCTCCGTATCGTGGCGGCGACTTCCTGCTGCGCCTGTCCGGTCATCTGCAGCGGCAGCACGGCCACCGCAGCGGCACACATCGCTCTGGCTAGCGTCTTCTTCACCTTGCCCCCTATCTCTGAGGGCACATCATAACCCGTCCAGGAGCGCGCAGGCAGCCCGTCGACGGTTGAGGGAGGACCGGTCACTTGGAGCGCTTTTCGTTTCGGTCTACGGCTTCTCACAGGGGCCAGGCCCAGGCCTTTTCGAAAAGCACTTTTCCGCGTCTTGCGGTCTCCCCCGAATCGAAGAACGCTAGCTTAGCCGGGCGGTAATATTGCCGCAGGTCAAATGGATGTCCAGTAGCCGGCCCTCCCCCGCCTTCAGACTGCTCCTGCTCGCCGCCGCGGCGGTATCGGCCTGTACGGCCGCGCCAGCACCACCGACGCCCGATGTGCCAGGCGCCGTCCTGTACGAGGGCGCACGTCTGATCACGGGCGATGGCAGCGCGCCGATCGAGCGATCGGCCTTCCTGGTCGAGAACGGCCGCTTCACGTCCGTGGGTCAGCAGGGTGAGCGACAGCCGCCGGCGGGTGCCGCAACGGTCAGCCTGGCCGGCAAGACGGTGATGCCCGCGCTGGTCGACGCCCATTCGCACATCGGCTACATGAAGGATCTGACGAGCGGGCCGCAGAACTACACCCGCGAGAACATCCTCGACCACATGCACCGGTTCGCCTACTTCGGCGTCGCCGCCAGCCAGGCGATGGGCAGCGACTTCGGAGAGCTGCCCTTTCAGATCAGGGACGAGCTACTGAATGGTGCCGATCCCGACGCGGCGCGATTCCTCACGGCCGGGCGCGGGCTGGCGCCACTCGAGGAGATCAGCCCTGGCAACATGCGCCACGCCGCCTACGTCGTGACGACGGTCGAGGGCGCCCGCGCGGATGTGCAGGAACTGGCGCGACGGCAGGTGCGGCTCGTCAAGATGTGGGTGGAGACCAGGGGCGGCACGATCGAGACGCTGACGCCTGACCTGTACGGCGCCATCCTGGACGAGGCGCATGCGCAGGGCATGCGCGTCGCGGTGCACGCCACGGCACTCGAGGATGCGAAGGCACTGCTGCGGGCCGACATCGACATCTTCGCGCACATGATCGGCGATGTCGACGACGAGCTGGTCGCCCTGTTCACAGAGCGCCCGAACACGGCGGTCCTGCTGGCGCTCAGTGCGCCGCGCCGGATCGTGTCGGCACCGTGGCTCAGCCCGGTGCATCCGTTGATACGGGACACCGTGTCGCCCGCCCAGATCGCGCGGCTGCGGGACCGGCTCGCCGGTCAGTCGCCCGAGGTCGTCGAGCAGGGACGCCTCGTCTGGGAGCGGCTGGCACGCGGCGTGGGGCTGCTCGCGGCGGCGGGCGTGAAGATTGGCGTCGGCACCGACGGCGGCGGTCAGAACGGCGATCAGTTCGTCGGCTGGACGATGCACGCCGAGCTGGAGAACATGGTCGCGGCCGGCATGACACCAGCCCAGGTGCTGGTCGCGGCCACGCGAAATTCCGCGGAGATCCTCGGG
>JAQBVV010000145.1 GCA_027622905.1 Acidobacteriota bacterium | reverse complement strand
CGAGGCCGCCCACCAGCGCGATGACCATCTCGCCGTTGTCGGCCGTCTTGCGGTCTTCGACGATCACGAAGTCGCCGTCACGGATCTGCTCGTCGATCATCGAATCGCCCTTGACACGCAGCACGTAGCTGTCGCGGTTGCCGACGAGGCCCTCCGGTACCCCGATCGTCTCGTCGCTGGCGATCGCTTCGATCGGCGCGCCTGCCGCCACGAACCCAAGCAGCGGCAACTCGACCGCACGGCCGCCAACACGGGTTTGCACGAGTTCAACCGAACGGCTGCGATTCCACGCCCGCCGGATGAAACCCTTTTCCTGGAGATTGGTGAGGTGCTTGTGGACCGTCGCCAGCGACGACAGATTGAAGCGGCGTCCGATCTCCTCAAGGCTGGGCGCGTATCCGTGCTGCTGGATGAAGTCGCTCAGGTAGTCCAGGATCTCGCGTTGGCGTTTTGTCAGAGGAAGCACATGGTCTCCAGTCTCCGCAGCCATCCTTCGTGGTGGCCGGTCGGCTTCGATGACCAGACTATACGCGAACGGAAGGCGAAGATCAACGCCGAGGCGCCCTGCCAGGTGGAAGTGAAATCCGAGCTAGAACGCCCGGAGCCCTTCGGTCAGTTCAATGCTCGTTCCCCACGGGTCGGTCAGGAACGCCGATTTGACGCCGAGTTCAGGGTCCTGGTGAATCGGGGTATCGAGTTGCACTCCGCGCGCCTTGAGGGTCTCGACGAAGGCCTCCAGGTCAGTTACCTCGAATCCGATGTGGTCGAGGAGTCTGCCCTTGGTCTGGGTCGGGGACGCGCCCTCGGGAATCTCACCGTAGGTCAGATTCATCCCTGGTACATCTCCGGCGTCCCAGCGTGCCCGTGTTCCCGGTGTCACGGCGAGCGTGTCGGCGTACCACTGCTGCACCGCTTTCGGGTCTGCGACGTTGTAGTGGAGGTGGTGACCCGCCAGGCCCGTCGTCAGCGCGGGGTTCTCGGTGAGTTCGACGCGAAAGTCATTCGGACCATAGGCCGAGCTCTGTCTCCAATCGCCGCTGCCCGCCCTCGCCGGGTCCATCTTGATACCGGACGACTCGAGATGAGCGCTGAGCACCTCGAACTGCGGCACCAGGACCCCGAAGTGATTGATGACGGTCTCGGACATCGGAGCCATCGGCGTCTGCTCTCGCAGCACCACGAGCAGTCCGTCCATCTTGACCGCTTCGGCGGTCCCGATGCGGACGGGGGTGGCTCCGAGTTCCACCCAGAACTTCTTGTGTCCGTCCACGTCACGAACGTTCAGGTGGACGTGGCCCATTGCCACGCCGGACCCGTTCGGCCTGCCCACCTGGGCCGTAACAAGGCTGGAACAGGCGGCGAAGAGCGTAATGGCGATCAACAGCTTTTTCATGGCAACAGCCTCCGGCGCCATTCTAACGGCATTGACCTCCGATGGGAGAAGTGGGTCGTGGATCTGCGCGTTCGGTTGTTCCTGTGTATCCTCTGGGTTGACGTGCGCGCAGCCGGAAACTCGGCGGCGCAGATTGCCCTGCCGGGCCGAGGAGGGGACGACGATGGTCAGGAAAACTGTGGGGCTCGCGGTGCTGCTGACCGGGTTGGCCTTCGGGGGCGACGCTGGCTCACAGGGTCGCCGGCCGAGCGATACGCTGCAGCCGCTTGGCACCACCACGTTCGAGTTGCCGGATGGCGCCATCTATGTGCCGTCGACGCCGGAGACCGTTCAGTGGGGTTCGTTACCCAACCGAGACGCGGAGCCACTGGTCAGCCTCTCCTCAGGCGCAACCGTCACGTTCGACACGGTCTCGCACGAAGGCATCCTCGAGGATCAGGGGCGCGACCCGGTGAGGTACTTCGGAACGCACGGCGTCACCCCGGACCAGGTGCTTGCTGATGCCAGGGAGATCGCGGCCTCCGGGTTGAGTCACGACTTCGACCGGGATGGTCCGCACGTCGTGACCGGACCGATCGCCATCGAGGGCGCTCGACCTGGCGATGTGCTCAAGGTCGAGGTCCTCGCCCTCGTCCCGCGAGTACCGTACGGCGTCATCTCCAGTCGTCATGGGAAAGGCGCACTCCCGGGGGAGTTCCCCGAGAACGGCGGACCGCAGGGCGCCGGTTCCGCCGAGCATCCGGAGCTGTACAACAACACGTCGGTGTTCGTGGAGATCGACGGAACGCGCGGCAGCGGGTACGCGATGCTCCACTCCGAGAGCGGCGAGGAGATCCGCTTTCCGATCGGTCCGTTCATGGGAATCATGGGTGTCGCGCCCGACACGAGTGAGCAGATGAACTCGATCCCCCCGGCCGCATACGGCGGCAACCTGGACATCAACGAGCTCGGCGTCGGCTCGATCCTGTATCTGCCGGTGCAGGTGCCGGAAGCGCTCTTCTACGTGGGCGATCCGCACTACGCGCAGGGTGACGGCGAAGTGGCCTTGACGGCACTGGAGGCGCCACTGCGGGCCACGTTTCGTCTCACGCTGCTCGAGGCGGGGAACGCGGCGATTCCCGGCGGCAGCCCGTTCACGCAGGCGTTTGCCGAAACCGCGGACTACTGGATCCCGATCGGTCTTGATCCGGACCTCGACGAAGCGATGAAGCAGGCGGTCCGGGAAGGGATCAAGTTTCTGTCGGTGTCGCTGGGAATCGACCGGGCGGTGGCCTATGCGTACCTGAGCGCTGCCACCGATTTCGAGATTTCGCAGGTGGTCGACCGGACCAAGGGAGTGCATGCGTTGATTCGAAAAGCGGATTTCTCCGGCACGAGGTTTCCGGTCAGGTAGTCAGGTAACAGGTACGACGGGTCGCGGCGGCCCGGTGGCTGTGTGGAGGGTGGTACACTCGGAAGCGTCCGTTTCGAAAGGCTCGTATGTTGATGACTTTACATCGGTTACCGGTTATCGCCATCGCCCTCGCCACGTTGATTCCGCTCGACGCGGCGGTGGTCTCACGCGAGGGAGCCGACATCCTCGACGGGAAGATCGACCGGATCCGGCAACAGGGCGCCGGACTCACCGAGACGAGGACGCTGCGGACGCAAGTGAGCGAGGATGAGTTGAACTCCTGGTTCATGTACCGTGCGCAGCCGCTCCTGCCCGAGGGGCTGACGGAGCCGCACGTCACGTTCGCCGGCGACGGGGTGTTGACCGCGCAGGCGATCGTCGATCTCGAGTCGGTGATGCAGCAGCCTTCAACCGGCGGCGGATTCGATCCACTCAGTCTGCTTGGTGGGAAGGTGCCCGTCACCGTGACCGGGGTCCTGCGGTCCGGTGATGGCGTGGCACATCTGGAAGTACAGACCGTACTGTTGTCCGGGTTTCCCGTCCCGGTCTCCCTGCTGCAGGAGCTGGCGACCTACTATTCGCGGACACCGGAGAGGCCCATGGGCATCCGGCTCGGCGAGGCGTTCGAGCTTCCGGCCGGTATTCGTCGAATCGATGTCGGCCCGGGGCAGGCGGTCGTCGTGCAGTAACAGGTGACCTCTGATCCCTCCCTGTCCACATCGCTGCAATTCCTCAAGGGCGTAGGTCCGCGGAAGGCCGCCGACCTGGCACGGGTCGGGCTGGTCACGGTCGAGGATCTGCTCTATCGTCTGCCGTTTCGCTACGAGGACCGCAGCCGCATGCAGTCGATCGTGTCGCTGCGGCCCGGCGCCAGGGCGGCCGTGATGGGCGAGATCAAGAGCGCGCAACTGGCGACCACGCGGCGGCGCGGCTTCAAGATCTTTCACGCCGTCGTTGGCGATGCCAGCGGCGCGATCCGCTGTACCTGGATGAACCAGGCGTTCCTCGCTGACATCCTGCGTCCCCACGTCGCGGTCGTGATGTTCGGTGACGTGAAGTTCGACTCCAGAGGGCTGCACTTTCTCAACCCGGAGTACGAGCTGGTCACCGACGATGTGTCGGGTGTCCGGACAGGGCGGGTCGTGCCGTTCTACGAGAAGACGGGCTCGGTCACGCCGAACATGCAGCGCACGCTGACGCGTTCGGCGATCGATCAACTGGGTCCGGAGCTGCCGGATCTCCTGCCGGCCGATGTCGTCACCCGATTGCAGTTGATGCCGCGTCGTACGGCGATCGAGGCCTCGCACTTCCCGCCGAGCGATGCCTCTGTCGAGGCGCTGAACGCCTTTCGCACGACTGCCCAGCGCCGGATGATATTCGAGGAGTTCTTTCTGTTTCAGATCGGTCATGCGTGGCGCCGTCACGCAGGCAGCGTCGAGGTCAAGCCGTTCGTGCCAACCGTGGACGATCGGATCCGTGCTGCCGCCGCGAAGATTCTGCCGTTCAGGCTCACGCCAGGCCAGCGGGACGCAGTCAAGGAGATCGTCGATGACATGCGGTGCCCGGCGCCGATGCACCGGCTGCTGCAGGGCGATGTCGGCGCCGGTAAGACGATCGTCGCGCTGCTGGCAGCGCTGGTGGCGATGGAGAACGGTCTCCAGGTGGCGTTCATGGCGCCGACCGAGATCCTGGCCGGGCAGCACTACGGGAACATCGCGCGATCGTTGTCGCAGTCCCGTTTCCGTGTCGGACTCCTCACCGGGAGTACCCCGGGTCAGCGGAAGCAGACCCTGCTGGCGGATATCGAGCGCGGCACGACCAACCTGATCGTCGGCACCCACGCGCTCGTGCAGGACACGATCCGGTTTCACAAGCTTGGGCTCGTGGTGATCGACGAGCAACACCGGTTCGGCGTGGCGCAGCGCGCCGCCCTGCAAGCCAAGGGGCTGCGGCCGGACGTGCTGCTGATGACGGCAACGCCGATTCCCCGCACGCTCGCGCTCACCGACTACAGCGAGCTCGATGTCTCGAAGATCCCGGACCTGCCTCCCGGGCGCACACCCGTGCAGACGATGGTGCAGCCGGAATCGCGGCGCCAGGACATCTATCAGCTCGTGCGTGACGAGCTGGACCGCGGCCGGCAGGCGTATGTGATCTATCCGCTGGTCGAGGAATCGGAAAAGGTCGATCTCAAGTCGGCGACCGAGATGGCGGACCATCTGCAGGCTGACGTGTTTCAGGCGTATCGGGTCGCGTTGTTGCACGGACGCATGAAGCCGGATGCGAAGGACCGCGTGATGGCGGCGTTCGCCGCGGGTCAGATTCACATTCTGGTGTCGACCACTGTCGTGGAGGTCGGTGTGGACGTACCGAACGCGTCGGTGATGCTGGTGGAGCACGCCGAGCGGTTCGGACTGTCGCAGCTGCATCAGTTGCGCGGTCGGGTGGGCAGGGGCGCGTGGGCGTCGTACTGCGTGTTGCTGTATCAGTCGCCATGGACCGACGATGCGCGCGAGCGCCTGAAGGCGCTGGGCTCGACCAACGACGGGTTTGCCATCGCCGAGCGGGACCTCGAGTTGCGCGGTCCGGGCGACTTTTTCGGCACGCGCCAGTCAGGCCTCCCGCGGTTGCGGACGGGCGACCTGGTGCGCGACCGCGAGATCATGGAGGAGGCGCATCGCGAGGCACGACGGGTGGTGTCGGAGGGTGTCCTGCACCCGGAGTTGCAGGCGTTCGTGGAGCATCGCTGGCACCAGCAATTCGGATTGATCGAAGTGGGCTGATGCGCGTCATCGCCGGGCAGTTCAAGGGACGGCGACTGAAGGCCCCGTCGTGGGAGGGGCTGCGGCCCACCTCCGACAAGCTTCGGGAGACGCTGTTCAATGTCCTGGCGCCGCGGATCGACGGCGCCACGGTGATCGATGGCTTTGCGGGAACCGGGGCGGTCGGCATCGAGGCGATGAGTCGAGGCGCCGCCCACGTCACTTTCATCGAGCAGGACCGCCGGGCGGCCGCGCTGATCGCGTCGAACCTGGCGCTGTGCGGCGTGGAGCAGGGCTATACTATCGACTGCGGTGACGTGGCGTGCGTGCTACGGCGTGCGCGTGGGACCGTGGCGCCTGATCTCGTCCTGCTGGACCCTCCGTACGACATAGACACCGACACGCTGATGGAGGTGCTCGAGGTGGCGGCCAGCCGTGTGGCCGTCGCTGGGTTGGTGGTGCTGGAGCGCGCCAGTCGCCGTGAATGTGGTGTGCCTCGTTCGCTTCGTCGCGTGCGAGATCTGAAATCGGGCGACAGCGCCCTGACGCTGATGTGCCCGGTCTAGGGACCGCGTCCCGGTGTAGGGACATGTGGCCTGCACTGTACGATATGGCGGGTCCGCCGGTGTGGGCCCAGCAGGAGTAGCGATGACGTCATCGGTCGCGCCCAGTGGTCGCCTGGCAATTTTTCCGGGCTCGTTCGACCCGGTGACCAACGGGCACGTCGATATCATCCTGCGCGGGGCGCGCCTCTTCGAGCGCATCATCGTGGCGGTGCTCGTGCATGGTGAGAAGACGCCGCTGTTCACGTCCGACGAGCGCGTGGCGATCATTCGCGAAGTGTTCCACGAGTACCCGAACATCGAAGTCGATGTGTTCGACGGGCTGCTCGTGGAGTACGCGCGGCGACGCCGCGCCAGCGCCATCGTGCGTGGTCTGCGCGCCGTGTCGGACTTCGAGTACGAATTTCAGATGGCACTCATGAATCGGCACCTCGAGCCGACGATTGAGACGGTGTTCATGATGCCAGCGGAACAGTACACGTATCTCAGCTCTCGCCTCATCAAGGAGGTCTTCCAGCTTGGAGGCGAGGTCAGCGGTCTGGTGCCGCCGGCCGTCGAGCGCTGGATGCGAGTCAAAGCCGACGGGGGATAGCGCCCGCGTCGTATCAACAGGTTCAGGAGATCGAAGCAATGTTTGCACAGCGTCTTGCGCAGGTATCGGCGTCGGCCACGCTCAAAGTGGCGGCGGAAGCCGAGCGGCTCCGACGCGCCGGGGTCGACGTCGTCGACTTCAGCGCCGGGGAGCCGGATTTTCCAACCCCGGAGCACGTCAAGGAAGCCGGGAAGGCGGCGATCGACGCCAATTTCACGCGCTACACGGTGGCAGCCGGCATTCCGGAACTGCGCGACGCGATTTGCGCCCGATACGCCCGCGACTACGGTATTGACGTCACCGCGGCCGAGGTCCTGCTGACCGCTGGCGGGAAGCAGGCGCTGTTCAACTCGGCGCTCGCGCTCTTCGATCAGGGTGATGAGGTGATCACGCACGCGCCGTACTGGCCGACGATTCCCGAGCAGGTGAAGCTGGCGGGTGCCAAGCCTGTCATCGTGCCGACGCGGTCGACCGATGGGTTCACGGTCGATGCCGATGCGATGGTGGGCGCCATCACGTCGCGCACCAAGGCCATCATCATCAACTCGCCGTGCAATCCCACGGGTGCACTCGTCGACGAGGGCGCGGTCGCGGCGATCGCCGACGCGGCTGCAGCGCGCGGTATCTGGGTGATCGTCGACCTGTGCTACGAGCAGCTGATCTACGAGGCTGTGCCGCACAATCTGCCGAAGGTCCTGTTTGACCGGCACCGCGATCGGACGATCCTTGCCGGTTCGGCATCGAAGGCGTACGCGATGACGGGGTGGCGCTGCGGCTGGACCATCGCGCCGAAGGCGCTCACGTCGGCATTCAATGTCATCCAGGGGCAGACGACCTCGAATATCACATCCATCACGCAGAAGGCGGCGCTGGCAGCGATCAGCGGACCGCAGGACGGGGTCACCCTGATGCTGAACGAGTATCGGGTGAGGCGAGACAATATCCACGCGTGGCTGACCGCGCATCCCGGGATTCAGTGCGTGAAGCCAAAGGGCGCGTTCTACCTGTTCCCTGATATTTCAGGGCTCCTCTCGCCAGACGGCTTGAAGACGTCCACCGACTTTGCGCAGGCATTGCTCGAGAAGGAGCATGTCGTGGTGACACCAGGTGAGGGATTCGATGCGCCGGGATACGTGCGCATCTCCTACGCCACGTCGATGGAGGCACTGCGGGAGGGCGCCACGCGGATCCTGCGCTTCGCCGAATCGCTGACGTAGGCCAAGGCGGATACCTTGCGCTCGTCGGCGACTGCGCGGAGGCGGCAGGCAACGGGCAGTGCCATGGCCGGAGCGACGGACAGTGAACCGCGCGCCTGCGGTTCCTCCCGGGCTACACGCTTATGACATCCGCGCTACCCGAACAACTCGTTACTGCCATGCGAGAGATCGTCGGGTCGGCGCACGTCCGTGCGGACGCGGCGTCGTTCGATGTCTACGGGCGCGACGCCCTTGGTCAGGGCCATCCCCCCGGCCTCGTCCTTCTGCCGGCGAGCGCGCTGGAGATCTCCGCCATTGCACGGCTATGCAACGAGCATCGGGTGCCGCTGGTGGTTCGCGGCGCGGGTACCGGGTACACCGGCGGGGCGGTGCCGACCAGCGGCGGC
>JAQBVV010000144.1 GCA_027622905.1 Acidobacteriota bacterium | reverse complement strand
GTTTGCCGCGCCGGCGCGTAGCGGAATCATCGACATGTCACAGACGATTACTCGGACACGCTCCTAGAGAGAGCAGTCCGCCAGCGCGCGGTGATGCGCCGGACCACTAGGCCGTCGGGCGGTAGTAGAGGACGAGCGCGGCGCCGGTCGACGCGAGCAGGAACCCCACGAACAACATCGGGCTGAGCGCCTGCTTCGGCGGGTGGATGGCCATGGTGACCAGCACGTTGACGATCGGCGCGCCACCGAAGACGAGCGGCATCACGTACACCGGCAGGCCGCCGACCTGGAACGACCAGATGATGCACGCGGCACCGATAGCCCCCAGCGCACCGGCAATGGTGGCCGCCAACACACCGCTGCTGTTGAACCCCGACAGGTCGCCCTGGGAGCTGAGGCCCACGACCGGCACGATCACCCCGATCAGGAAATACGCGACGCCCACGCAGAGCAGCGCCTTGAGCGGACTGGCGAGGAGCATCTGCCCCTGATGGAGAAGTGCGCCGTAGGCACCCCACGACAGCACCGCGCCCGCGACAAAAATCATCCACACCATACGTCTTGGCCTCGCGTGTTGTGTCATCTGGAACTCAGGGCTCCGGTCGAAAGAAGGCTACCAACTTGACCACCGATCCATCCCGCCTGGCCGCGTTGCTCGTCGCTGACGCGCGCCCGGCGTGCGCGCTGGCAACCCTGCTTCGACCCGAACCCTTATGCAGAAGCCGATTGTATGCCAGGCGGCCGGACCCAGGCACATGGGGCTCGATGAACAGGGTATATTGCGTGACGATGTCCTCAGAGGCTCCTCTCGCTCCCATCTCGGAGTATCGGCTGCGCCGGCGGGTGCAGTTCGTCGAAGTGGATTCAGCCGGCATCGTGCACTTCAGCCACTTCTTTCGCTATTTCGAAGAAGCCGAGCACGCGCTGTGGCGCGACGCGGGGTTGATGATCGCGCGGCGCGGTGCCGGGGTGGGCTTCCCGAGGGTGTCGGCCAGCTTCGACTATCACGCGCCGTTGCGCCTCGAGGAGGAGTTCGACGTGACGGTGCGGATCGCCGAACTCAAGAACAAGTCCATTCGATACACCTGCGAGATCACCCGAGGTGAGACGCGCATCGCGACCGGATCGACGGTGATCGTCTGCGTGAGCCGTGGACCCGATGGGACGATGAAAGCGGTCGAGATTCCCCCGGTGATCGCCTCCCGGTTTGTCGTGGCGGCCTGAACCGGACACCTCGGCCGGCCGTGTGGAGCGCACGTCAGACGTATCAAGACTCGGGCACAGGAGGCGCGCATGACGACGATGACGCGCAGGCAACTCCGATGCGTCTCCTCACGAATGTGTTAGGGTTCACCTCGTCAAATTTGCTCGCATCCCCGTTCCTTGATAGCTGGACTCTGATCCGGACGGCCCATTGATGCCAACCACGTCTGACGCGCGGCCCCAAGAGGCGCTCCCGTACCGCTGGGTCATTCTTGCGGTCGGTATTCTCGCCTACGGGACGAGCCAGTTTTCCCGCCAGAACTATGCCGGCGTGCAGATATTCATTGCCGAGGACCTCGGGCTCGACCGTGGTGCACTGGGCCTACTCGGGTCCGCGTTCTTCTATTCCTACGCCCTGTTTCAGATGCCCTGGGGCGTGGCCTCCGACTGGTTTGGCAGCCGCTCCGTCATCGGCATCGGCATGCTGCTGACCGCAGGCACGATGTTCGGCTTCGCCCTGGGCGAGACGACCGCCTCACTCACGTTCTGGCGGGTGGCCAGCGGCGTCGCGGCCGCCGCCGTCTACGTGCCGCTGACGGGCGGCATGGCCCGATGGTTCCCGGAACGGGAGCGCGGCTTCAGCCAGGGGACTCTGGGTGGAGTAGGCGGCTCGGTCGGCGAGAGCGCGTCCTACGTGCTGCTCCCGATCCTGGCCGTGTACTTCGCGTCCGGATGGCGCCAGGGATTGAACCTGATCGGGGTGGCGATTGCCGTGCTGGGCGTCGGGTTCCTGGTGCTGTTCCGCTCCGCCCCGGCGGCGCAGGTGGCCACCACGCGCAAACCCTTCGACTGGGCGATGCTGCGCGACCTGCAGCTCTGGTGCTACGCCTTCATGTGGTCCGGCTTCGTCGTCGGCATCCGGCTGACCCAGATCTGGATCGCGGTGTATGCGGCCGAGATCTATATCGCCGAACGCGGGATGTCGGTCCCGGACGCGGTCATCGCGGGCGGAGTTCTGGCGCTGGTCGCGTATTCGTTGCTCGGCCGCGCGGTTGGCTGTCCGCTGGCCGGGCGCCTGTCTGACATATTGGTCAAACGCGGCATTTCGCGGACCGCCGTGCTCATCGGCTGGCTCCTGATCGGGATGGCGCTGCTTGCACTCCTCGCGCTCGGGGTCACCAACATGTGGGCACTGGCCGTGATCTTCATGCTCCTGGGAACTTCGGTTAACCTCTTCTCGCTGGTCGCTGCCGCGATCTCCGACACGTACGGTCCGTTGCGCACCGCCTCGATCTCTTCCTTCGCCAACACCATGAGTCAGTTTTCGGGAGCAACGGCCTTGGCGGTCAGCGGCTATGTCGGCATCTCCCTCAACGCACAGCCCGGCAACGCGATCACCGAATACCGTGGCATCTGGCTTTCGGGCCTGGTCGGCATGGGCGTCATGACCGCCCTGGCCGTCGCCTCGTATGTCGCCATCCGTCACGGATGGGTCACCCGTCCCGCGGCGTTGACCGCGATGTCTGAGACGTCGGCGTCGCGCTGACCGTTCGCGGTCGGACACCGACCGTGAATCCCGCGCCTTGTCCGCTGGTGATGACGTCTGGCGCTGCAATCCACGAGGGCTCCGGGGCACTCCCGCGACCCTGCCGCTCCGCCCTGCCGCTCGTGCTACCATCCGGTCGCCCATCGCTCCGGGCAGCGTGCCGGGAACCGTGTCAGAGGAGGTCCCATGAAGGTATCCGTCGCCGTTCGTCGATTCGCGTGGGCCAGCGGCCTGATGGCTGCCCTGATCGCCTGGACGCCGACTGCGCAGGCCGAGGTCAAGAAGATCGTCGTCGACACGAAAGTGTCGCCAGCCTTTGACGGTCAGGTGTACGGCAATGCCGGACAGTATGAAACGCTCGCGGGCCGCGCGTTCGGCGAGCTGGATCCAAACGATCCGCACAACCGGATCATCACCGACATTCAACTGGCGCCACGCAACGCCAACGGCATGGTCGAGTACATCGCGAGCTTCTTCGTGGTGAAGCCGATCGACATGTCGAAGAGCAGCCACCTGATGTGGCACCGGGTGCCGAACCGTGGCGGCAGGATCACGATCGGCGAGATCGAGCGCCGGGCCGGTGACATCGGCCTGAGCAGTGGATGGCAGGGCGACAGCTCCGGGCGCACGGTGCCAGGCGATGACAACGACTACGCGATCGTGCCGGCGGCGCGCAACGCGGATGGCTCGCCGGTGACCGGTCCGGTGCTGGGACGGATCGTCAATGCGAGCGGACCCGACTCGAGTCCGATGCGGGTCAACGCCAACCCGGTGCCGTACGGGCCGGCCAGTCTCGACACGACGCAGGCGACGCTCATGACGCATGCGTCGGAGGCGATGGACGGCACGATCGGCGGGGCGCGTGCGATCCCGAGTGGCGACTGGGCCTGGGCGAGATGCAGCGCGGCCAATCCCTTCCCTGGTACGCCTGACCCGACGCAAATATGTCTTCGCTCCGGTTTCGATCCGACATTGCTCTACGAGGTCGTGTTCACGGCGCAGGATCCTCCCGTGCTCGGCATCGGCTTTGCGGCCTTCCGCGACGTGGCGTCCTTCCTGAAGTATTCGACCGCGGACGCGGAGGGCACGCCGAATCCGCTGGCGAATCAGGTGACGGCCGTCATCAGCCAGGGGCAGTCACAGGCGGGTAACTTCCTGCGCGGCTTCCTGCATCTGGGTTTCAACCAGGACGAAGCCGGCCGGCAGGTCTACGACGGCCTGTGGCCCTTCGTCGCGGGACGACGCATCTCGCTCAACACCAGGTTCGCGCAGCCGGACGGCGCGCTGAAGCTGTACGAGGCGGGGAGCGAGGGACCGCAGTGGTGGGCGTCGTGGGAGGATACGGTCCGCGGGCTGCCGGCAGCGGGCATCCTCGATCGGTGCACAGCGAGCAACTCGTGCCCGAAAGTGATCGAGCACTTTGGCGCGGCGGAAGCCTGGGGGCTGATGATCAGCCCGGGTTGGGTGGGCACGACGGCGGTCGCGGACATTCCGCTGCCGGCCAACGTGCGTCGCTACTACATCCCCAGCACGCCGCATGGAGGAGGACGGGGCGGCTTCAGCGTCATGCCGGCCAACGCGCCGAATTGTCCGGGGCCGGACTTTGGCCGCGCGATGTTTGCCGCCAATCCGGTCTCGCACGACGAGACGGTCAACGCGTTGCGGGAGCACTTCCGCAACTGGGTCATGCACGACACGCTTCCGCCGCCAAGCAGCTTCCCGACGATCGCGGATGGCTTCCTCGTGGATCCGACGAAAGCGGCGATGGGGTTCCCGTCGATTCCCGGCGTGCCCGGTGATGCGCCGACGGGCCTGGTCAACCCGATGCTGCACTACGACTGGGGCGCGACGTTCAACCACCTTGACGGGTCGGGCGTGCCGTCGAACGTGCCGCCCGTGGTCAGAGGGGTGATCAAGATGAAGGTGCCGCGCGTGGACGCGGACGGCAACGAACTGGGCGGCGTGCCGACGGTGCTGCGCGACGCGCCGCTGGGCACGTATCTCGGCTGGAACGTCGTGGCGGACGGCTTCCACAAGGGGAAGCTCTGTAACTATGCGGGCGGCATGATTCCGTTTGCCGAGACGCAGGCGCAGCGCATGGCGAGCGGCGACCCGCGCCTGTCGCTCGAAGAGCGCTACCGGAATCACGATGGATACGTGGCGGCCGTCAGGGCGGCAGCCGCCAGGGCCGTGGCCGCGAAGTTCCTGTTGCAGGAGGACGCCGACGCGCTGATCGCGGAGGCCGCGGCGAGCGACGTGCTCCAGCCGGTGCAGACGACCGCGTCGAGCGCCGGACAGTAGGCCTCTTCTCTTCTCGCTGTTACCGGGGTGGGCACCGCCAGTCGGCGCCGCCTCGGTGATAGCGAGTTCCCGCGGCTGTGTTCCAGCGACTGTGGTTTCAGCCGCTGTGTGTCTGCGACTCTGTTCCCGCCGCCGCGCTGCCCTCGTCAGGTAACCGGCTCTGCCCGGCGGGACATCGACCTCCGCTCGTAACCTGCCGCTCCCGCCGCGAGTAGTACTTACTTCCAACGCCAGTCATCACGGCATGCACCGGCGGAACTGATTCACAGGTCACGGATCGTGCGGACCGAACTCGCGGCGATGAATCGCTGCGATCGATGTCCAGGCAAGTAGTGCGTCGCCGGGCTCCGAACGGCTACCGGCCAAGGACAGCGCGACGGCGGTGGTGCCTGTTGCCGTGGCGTGTGCCACGCGGGCGCTTTCACGAGTGCTGTCAGCGGGTCAATCAATGACATAGGCCAGAGGAGATAGATCCGAGAGGATAAACAGAACTGCCATGCACGGGCGGGAGGCCTGGTGCAAGAAGTGCGCGCCTATTCTCAGCTGCCTGTCGATCGCCTGCGGAGACCTCATCCGATCCTGGTACCACAATCGCAACCCCTGGTGTCGGATTGGCGAATAGCGATCACGCTCCGCCGGCGGGTTCTCCTCCGAAACTTCTCGTGCAGATCAGGCACGCGATCCGCGTTCGACACTACAGCCGGCGGACGGAGCAGGCCTACGTAGCGTGGATTCGACGCTTCATCGTGCAGAACGGCACACGCCATCCGCGCGAACTGGGCGCGCAGGAGGTGACGGCCTTCCTGTCGCAACTCGCCGCCCGTGGCGTCAGCGCCTCGACGCAGAATCAGGCGCTCAGCGCCATTCTGTTTCTGTACGACGTCGTGATCGGTGATCGCTTGCCCTGGATGAATACCATCGTGCGGGCGCAACGTCCAGTCAGGCTGCCCGTCGTACTCTCACGTGGGGAGGTGGCGTCGCTGCTTGCGCAGCTGCGAGGGCCGGTCTGGCTCATGGCGTCGCTGATGTACGGCGCTGGACTGCGCTTGCTTGAGTGCGCCGAGCTTCGCGTGAAAGACCTCAATTTCGACCGCGGGGAGATCACCGTGCGCGACGGCAAAGGTGGCAAGGATCGCGTGACGATGTTGCCCGGAGCGGTCAGGGGTTCCTTGTTGGATCACCTGCGGCGCGTGCAGGCGCAGCACGTCGCCGATCTGGCAGCCGGGCGGGGCGCGGTGGCGCTCCCCGGCGCTCTCCGTGCGAAGTACCCCCGCGCTCGAAAAGAATGGGCATGGCAGTGGGTGTTTCCCGCGACTCGCTTCCATCTCGACCGCGCTACGGGTGAACGGCGGCGTTATCACTTGCACGAATCCGTTCTCCAGCGCGCCGTCAAGGAAGCCGCCCGGGCGGCCGCCATATCGCGTCCAGCCACCTGCCACTCCCTGAGGCACAGCTTCGCCACCCATTTGCTCGAAGCCGGGTATGACATCCGGACCATTCAGGAACTGCTCGGTCATCGGGGCGTCAATACCACCATGATCTATACGCACGTTATGAACCAGGGCGGCCGAGGCGTCCGTAGCCCGCTGGATCAAGACGATCCCGCCGCGGCTCAGTGAACCTGGATATCCAGCGACGCTTCCGAAAATATCCGTGCTATCTGGAACGGCCTATCCCGAGTCGACCCCGTGGGGCCTCAACGGGCTAACTCGCTGTGCCAGAAGGGAGGTGACGGTTCGTTGAAGTTGCCCACTCCCCGGGATAGACTGCGACCGCGGTTTGAATATCGAACTATCGAGTTCAGCCGAATTCTCGTTGGGCCGACAAGAATCGCCAACACGCGACGAACCACGAACACGACGGAACGACCGCGCAGCAGCCAAGGTCGGGTGTCGCTCAGGGCCAGACGGCGACTCGGTGCGGCTGTCACTCACTCCGACAGATCTGAGCGTAGAATCCGATCATGAGCATCGATGAACTGGAAGCCGAAGTCCTGAAGCTCGGACCACAGGCACGAGCTCGTTTGGCGCAGCGCCTGCTCGCGAGCCTTGAGAGTCTTTCGGATGACGAAAACGATCAGGTCTGGGCGGAAGAAGCGGAGCGCCGAGACGTGTCGTGGGATGCGAGCGGTGAAACCGGACGCCCCGCGACCGACGTGTTCCGGGACGCCAGAGCGCGGTTTTCGTGAATGGTCGTTTCCTTTCATGAGCTTGCTGAGCGTGAACTCATCGATGCGGCCGAGTACTACGAGCGGGAGCAGCCGGGGTTGGGCGCCGCGTTCATCGCCGATGTGCAGCGTTGCACTGACGCCATCGTCGACCATCCGGAGGCTGGCGCGGTAATTCGAGGCCGGGTCCGACGCCGCCTGTGCCGACGATTTCCTTACGGTGTGCTCTACTCAATCCGGCAGGACACGGTTCGCATCCTGGCTGTGATGAATCTGCGGCGCCGTCCCGGGTACTGGATCGGCCGCTCATGAACGGCCCAACACGGCATGCAGCCGACGGCGCACGTGAATGGAATGCGCCGCGGCTGATGCGCGGCGTTATGCGTCAACGCAAACGTAGCGCTAGAATCACGAAGGAGGGACGGACATGCCAAGCACGGTGGCGGTGGTTCACAGTGATCCGGACATTCTCGGCGGAACACCCGTGTTTGTGGGGACGCGGGTGCCGTTCCGCAACCTGATCGACTACCTCGAACGGAACCACAGCCTCGAAGAGTTTCTCGACTCGTTTCCGACGGTGTCGCGAGAGCAAGCGGTCGCCTCGCTGGAAGCAGCTCACGAAGCCGTGAGTGCCCGTGCGCATTCTGCTCGATGAGCAACTGCCGCGGCAGTTGGCGCCGTACCTGGTCGGCCACCTAGCGCGCACGGTTCAGCAGGAGTCCTGGGCCGGACTCAAGAACGGCGCGCTGCTCAGTGAGGCCGAGACAGCCGGGTTCGCGGTGTTCATAACCGGCGATCAGAACCTTCAGTTTCAACAGAACATCTCGAAGCGGCGCTTGGGTGTTGTCGTGCTTTGCGCGGCGAGCAACGCGCTCGAAGACTTGCTTCCGCTCATTCCAGTGGCGTTGGCTGTAATCGAAACCGTCCAGCCCGGCCAAGTGGTTCGGGTTGAGGTTTGAGCTCGCGTTTGAACGACCGGAATGATGGCAGTGAGACAGCGCCGTGGCAACTGAGACACTTCGACTCAAGGTAAGGGGATGTCCCGTGCGCTGTTGAAACTCGGCGGCGGCTCGGGTGAGATTCTACGCGACGTTCACCTC
>JAQBVV010000143.1 GCA_027622905.1 Acidobacteriota bacterium | reverse complement strand
GGCTATTAGGATCCATTCGTAAATAAGATCCCATATTTCGGAGATAAGAATTAATGACGCTAGCCTCTCTTGGTCGTGTATTCCGCGGCTTGTTGTTTGTCCCCCTGTTCGTGCTCTTGACCGGGTCGCCGGCCATGGCGCAGAACAGCGCATTTAATGGCCGCATGGTCGATGCGGACGGCGGCGCGCTGCCGGGCGTGTCGGTCATCCTGGTCAACCTGAACACCGGTGTGGTCCGCGAAGCGGCTACAAATAACCAGGGGCTCTTCAACCTGCCGGGGCTACCCCCCGGCACCTACAGCATCACGACGTCGCTGCCTGGATTCGCCACCGAGACCAGGGACAACGTGGTGCTGGGCATCAACCAGACGCTATCGCTCGACTTCACGCTGGCGCTGGCGGGACTGGAAGAGACGGTGACGGTGACCGGCGAGGCGCCGCTGATCGAGGTGACGCAGTCGAGCGCGGCCACGTCGATCGAGGCAACCGAGCTGGTCAACACCCCGCTGGTCAATCGAACCATCGCGGGCATGTTGAACCTGCTGCCGGGCGCAACCCCCGTGGCGCCGCTCCATCGGAGCAAGCTGAATGCCGGCACGACGTCGTTCGGTGGATCCGGTGGCGGCAACATGGGCGCCCAGGTCGACGGCGCCGACAACCGTGACAACCACTACGGCGGACCGCTGATGACGTTCACGACCGAGGCCATCGAGCAGTTCGAGCTGGCCGTGTCGCAGTTCAACGCGGCCGACGGCCGCTCCGCCGGCGGGGCCCTGTCGCTGGTCACCAAGTCCGGCACCAACACGTTCCGTGGTTCGGCGTTCATCTACGAGCGCGACGAAGTGATGACGGCGAAGGACTTCTTCACCAAGGAATCCAACACCGAGAAGGTGCCGTTCAGCCGCCAGACCTACGGCGGGTCCGTGGGCGGACCGATCGTGTCGAACCGGATGTTCTTCTTCTTCGCGGCCGAGCAGATGAAAGAAAAGACGGGCGTCGCGGTTCCGCAGAGGAATTTCGATCTGATCGAGGGGATTGTGGCGCTGGCCGATGCCGGGCAGATCCGCGAGGACATGGTCTACCGAGCCCATCCCAACTTCTTGCAGCGCGACGCAGCACTGCGGATGATGTCGGCCAAGGTGAACGTCCAGGTCAACAACGCGCAGTCGCTCTCCTATCGCTGGGCCTATCAGAATGATGAGCGCGACAACGCGCTGCTCAACGTGAGTAACGACAACCGGGAAGCGGAGGACATCAAGCTCACCGCGTGGAGCGGCGCGGCGCAGCACAGCCTCGTGATGGGTAATCGTGGGCTGAACCAGCTCACGTTCCACAGCAGCCACGTGCCCTACGTGAGCAACTCGTTCAACCGGAACAACGGCCTCGAGTACACGAAGAACTTCCCGAACGTCGATATCTTCCCGCCCTCGCTGGAGTTTGCGGGCGCCAGCAGCGGCGGCCGCGGATCCTCGGGATCGCGGTCAGATCGCTGGGTGATCGAACTGCGCGACGACATATCTATGCTGGTGGGGGCCCACTCGTTCCGAACGGGCTTCAACTACAAGCACCTGCCGGGGCTGGGGCTGGAGAACGGCAACGAGCAGTACGCGACGTACACGTTCTTCGATACGCCGTGGACGATTCTGAACAACACCAACGGCCGCTACCCGCAGGGTCTCCAGACGCCGGGTGCGCTGCAGGTGTGGTCGCAGGCCAACGGCGGTGCGATCAACGGCGTCGGCAGCTGGGGCAACAGCGTGCTCACGGCGGAGCAGCTCGCGTTCTGGGTGCAGGACGACTGGCGCGTGTCGGACAACCTGACGCTGAACCTCGGCGTCCGGTACGACACCGACTTCAACCTGATGGATCAGAAGAACTGGGCCAATAACCTGACCATGCTCGCGCTGCGCGACATCGGGCACAAGGATGGCGCGTTGCCCACGACTCCGCGGAAGGACCTCTCGCCGCGGGTGGGCTTTGCCTGGGACGCCTCAGGGACTGGCTCGACCGTCGTCCGCGGCGGCTACGGGTTCTACTACGACCAGTTCAACACGGCGGCCTCGGGCGGGGACATCATCTTCCTGAACCGTCGGCCGATCAATGCGGTGGCGGAGATCGAGAACCAACGCGTGGGCGTGGGCCAGGCGGCCGATTACCGTTTCCTGATCGATCCGTTCTTCCCGCAGCCGCAGTCCGTCGGCGCGTTGCCGTCGGCCTCGACCGGCGAGTGGATCTCGGCGGCCATGGTGAGTCCGCGGATGCACCACGCCCACATCGGCGTGGCCCAGACGCTGGGGCCGCGCACCGTGCTGACCATCGATTACACCCGCACGGAGGGGCGGCACGAATGGCGCCAGCAGAATGCGAATCCCCGGGTCAATGGGTCGCCCCGGATCCTGGCGTCGCAGTTCGAAGCGCTCAACGGCGATCCGAGCCTGATGGCCAGAATCGACATCCTGGGAACCGAAGGCGAGGCGCAGTATGACGCGCTGACGTTCCGCGTTCAGCAGCGCTTCGACAACGCCAACTTCCAGGCGCACTACACGCTGGCGAAGTCCGAGTCGTATGGCGGCGCGACGGGGATCCGTTCGGGGGCGCCGGCACCGCAGGACAACTTTGATCCCAAGGCGGACATCAACTGGGGGCCGAATCGGATCGACGAGCGCCACCGGTTTGTGGTCAGCGGCGTGTTCGAGCTGCCGTATGGCGTCCAGCTGTCGCCCGTGGTGCAGTTGGCCAGCGCGCGGCCGTATAACATCACGGCCGGCCGCGATCTGAACCGCGACGGGACCAACAACGACTTCTACGTCTTTCCGGATGGGACGCAGGCGAACGTGAACGGCGCCAGGGGCGACCACACGTTCGTGGCCGACCTTCGGGCGACGAAGTTCCTGCCGCTGGGCGGGTCCAGGCAGCTCGGTGTGTTTGTCGAGTTGCTCAACGTGACCAACACGGTCAACTTCGGCTCGCAGTACCAGGGGAACGGTCGGAATTCCGCTTTCCAGCAGCCCAACGGGTTCATCCCCGGCATCGGGTACCCGCGGCAGATTCAGCTCGGGAGCCGCTTCCTCTTCTAGACACCAGCTCGTCGACGAGTGACATCGGGGACGGTCCTGTAAAGGGCCGTCCCCGTTTTTATGTACCATTTCGGCTATTCGTGTATCCAAAAGCGTTCCGGTGCCGGAGCAGACGTTCAACCTCATCGAGGGCATGATCGCGTTGGCCGATGCCGGCCAGCTTCCTGAGGACCAGGTCTACCGCAAGCATCCGCGTTCGCTGTCGCGGAACGGGTCGCTGACGATGATGTCGGCCAAGGTGAACGCGCAGATCAATAACGCGCAGTCGATCTCCTACCGCTATGCGTACCAGCGCGACCGGCGCGACAATGCGCGGGCCAACGTGCAGAACGACAACCGGGAGGTCGAGAACATCGAGCTCTCCGCGTGGAGCGGCGCTGGCCAGCACAGCTGGGTGCTGGGGAATCGCGGGTTGAACCAGTTCACGTTCCAGTCGAGCCACATGCCGTATGTGAGCAACGCGATCAACCAGAACAGTGGCGCGCAGTACACGAAGAACTTCCCGAACGTCGACATCTTCCCGAACTCGTTGGAGTTCGCGGGGGTCAGCAGCGGCGGCCTCGGGTCGTCCGGGTCGCGCTCGGATCGCTGGGTGATCCAGTTCCGCAACGACGTGTCGATGCTGACGGGGAACCACTCGTTCCGCATGGGCGTCGACTACAAGCATCTGCCTGGGCTGGGGCTGGAGAACGGGAACGAGCAGTTCGCGAGCTACACGTTCTTCGACGATCCCTACACGATCCTGAACAACACCAACGGTCTCTATCCGCAGGGGCTCCAGACGCCGGGCGCGCTGCAGCAGTGGACGCAGGCCAACGGCGGCGCGAAGAACGGCGTCGGGAGCTGGGGCAACAGCGTGCTGACCGCGGAGCAGCTCGGGGCCTGGTTCCAGGACGACTGGCGCGTGTCGGACAACCTGACGCTGAATCTGGGTGTGCGCTACGACACCGACTTCAACCTGATGGATGAGAAGAACTGGGACCAGAACCTGACGATGCTGGCGTTGCGCGCCATCGGGCACGAGCACGGCGCGCTGCCCAACACCCCACGTGGCAATATCTCGCCACGGGTCGGCTTTGCCTGGGACGCCTCGGGGACGGGCACGACGGTGGTCCGCGGAGGCTACGGGTATTACTACGACCAGTACAACACGGCGGCGGCAGGCGGAGACATCATCTTCCTGAACCGCCGGCCGATCAATGCCGTGGCCGAGTTGCGCAACACGAGCGTGGGCGTGGGCCAGATGGCCGACCACCGCTATGGCATCGATCCGGACTTCCCGCAGCCCCCGTCAGAGAACTTCCTGCCGTCGGGGTCAACGGGTGAATGGATTGCCAACGACATCGTGAGTCCGCAGATGCACCATTTCCATGTCGGTGTGGCGCAGACGCTGCGGCAGAACACGGTGCTCACGGTCGATTACACGCGCACCGAAGGGCGGAACAGCTGGAAGTCGACCGACTCCAACCCCCGGATCGACGGCTCGCCGCGGATTCTGTCGTCGCAGTTCAGGGAACTCACCGGGACGATCGATGGCGTCCAGTATTTTGGTGATGGCGGCCTGATGTCCCGGATCGACATCATGTGTTCGTGTGGCGAGCAGCAGTACGACGCGCTGACGTTCCGCGTTCAGCAGCGCTTCGACAATGCGAACTTCCAGGCGCACTACACGCTGGCGAAGTCCGAGTCGTATGGCGGCTCGTCGGGCAATCGCTCGGGGGCCCCGGCGTCGCAGGACGCGTTCAACCCCAGAGGGGTCGGCGAGTGGGGACCGAATACGATCGACGAGCGCCACCGCTTCGTGGTCAGTGGTGTGTTCGAGCTCCCGGGTGGTGTCCAGTTGTCGCCCGTGCTGCAGGCGGCCAGCGCGCGGCCGTATAACCTCCGGACCGGTCGCGACACGAACCGCGACGGGCGGAACAACGACCGCTACATCTTCCCGGATGGGACGCAGGCGTCGGTCAACTCGGCGCGGGGCGACCACACGTTCGTCGCCGACCTGCGGGCGACGAAGTTCCTGTCGCTGGGTGGGTCCAGGCAGCTGGGGCTGTTCTTCGAGCTCCTCAACATCACCAACACGGTGAACTTCGGCTCGGAGTACGAGGGGAACGCGCGGAGCAGAAATTTCCAACGACCCGACGGGTTCCTGCCCGGTATCGGCTACCCGCGTCAGATTCAGCTCGGCAGCCGGTTCCTGTTCTAGACACCAGCTCGCCGAACGACGCATGACACCGGGGACGGTCCTGCAGAGGGCCGTCCCAGTTTTCTTGTACCGAGTCGCCCTCGGCGTCAGGCTCCTGGGCCCCAGCGCGGTCTGTTCGCTTGACAAGCCTTCGGCACGGGCGGATGATGACGCCTGCAACGGTGAGCGTCTGGGGATGGACTGTGCGTCGTCCCATCGTGATACGACTCTGTGGAGAGCCTGGGAGGGCATGTCATGCGACTGCGTCGATTCGTTCCGGTCGTCGGTATCCTCTGTGTGTCGATGCTCGGTGTGCCGGCATCAGCCATCGCCCAGAGCTGGATCGAATACACAGACCTCCAGGATCGCTTCAGCGTGAATTTCCCTGGTGAACCGACGGTGGAGGACACCACCTACACCTCGCAGTACGAGGCCGAGTACCCGGCGCGCGTGCATACCCGGGTCAACGGCGAGAGCCGCTTCTCGATCACCGTCGTCGACCACACCAACGCCGCGGAGATCTTCAAGGCACGAGCGGAGGATTGCCCCCCGGACGCCCAGAGCGACTGTTCGGAAGGGTACTGGACCGTGGATATCTACGCCGCGCCGAATCGTGCGGCTCATGAGTTTCTGACACGAGCCGATGAGGTGACGTATTTCGGGTACAGCCGCATCGATCGCGTGGGTGGGCACCAGATACAGCTCATCAATCCGGATCGGTCCAGGAGCTACGTGGAGATCCACATGCACGAGAACCGCCTCTATATACAGGAGGCGACCGTGCCTGCCGGAGCGCCCGAGCCGTCGATCTTCGGACAGTCGCTGCGTTTCCTTGACGTGGAAGGGCGGGTCGTTCGCTACATGACCGACTATGCTAACGGCTACCCGGCGCCGGCACGCCAACGATGACACCACGCGTGTCGTTGACGCCGGACCCGCGCCGGAGGTGATACGAGCGATGAACAACCGACCGACTCCGTCGGCCTCGGGACAGTAGGAGGATGAGCATGCGATTCGGGTTCTCCGGTCTTGCGCTTCTGGGCGTGGTTTGCCTTGGCGTTTCGGCGTCCGCGCACCATTCCCACGGCAACTACGCGATGGATGACTTCACGGTCATGGATGGCACGATCACGGAAGTGCTGCGGATCAACCCGCACTCCTGGGTCTACATGGAAGTGGAGGATGGCGGTGCAGAGCCGACGGTGTGGCTGCTCGAGGCGACCGGTCCCCGCGGGCTCGAAAACAACGGTATCAAGCCCAACGACGTCATGCCGGGCGATGCCGTCAGGGTTCGGTGCCACAAGCTGCGGGACGGTTCCCCGGGTTGCCTGCTCGGGTTCCTGACGCCGATGCACGGAGACACCGCGCGGGGTCACGGCGTCGAGATCGAGTGGGACTAGTATCGGGAGCCGCGCGCAGGCTAGGTCTTGTCGCTGTCGTCCTGTCAGTATGGACGCTCGGAGGCCAGGCATCGGCTGCCGCGCAGTCCCAGGACGGCGCGTCACGGTTCGAGCGCCTCGAGAACGAGCGGGATAACGTCGAACTGCAGAAGATCCCGCCGTTCAAGGTCTTTGACAATCTCTACTACGTCGGCATCGGCCATCTGGCGAGCTGGCTGGTGACCACGAGCGACGGCCTTATCCTGATTGACGCGCTCCAGGAGCCCTACGTCGACCACCTGATCGACTCGATCCAGAAGCTCGGGTTCGATCCACACGACATCAAGTATCTGCTCGTCACGCACGCCCACGTGGATCACTACGGCGGTGCCGCGCAGATCCAGGAGACCTACGGCCCCAGCGTTGGCATGATCGACGGGGACTGGAACGCTCTTGCCGAGAACCCTTCGACTCGCGCGCGTGTGCCCCGGCGCGACATCGTGTTCACCGATGGCGACACGCTCACGCTGGGCGACGCGACGCTGACGTTTCATGCCTTGCCCGGCCACACGCCAGGGGGGCTGTCGATCGAACAGACCGTCTACGACGCCGGCACGCCGTACAAGGCGTTTACGCTCGGTGGCGTGACGCCCCGCAACATGTTCCGTGAAAACATCGCCGCTCTCGAGCGGATCATGCGCATCCCCGGGATCCAGGTCAACGTGCCGAATCATCCGTGGCGAGGCGATGTCCTCCAGCGCGCAGAGAAGCTCGCGGCGCGCAGGCCTGGCGAGCCGCACCCGTTCGTGGCCCCGGATGACTTCGCGGCGTTGCTGGACGAGCTCAAGGCGGACGCGGAGAAGCAGCTGGCCGAAGAAGCTCCCTGACCCCGCGCGATGTTCGAGGGCTTCACGCAGATCCAGGTTCAGACCAGCGACCCCGAGGTCGCGATCAACCTCCGTTACGGCGGGCACGGCCCCCCGCTTCTGCTGCTGCACGGCAATCCGATGACGCACGTCACTTGGCACAAGATCGCGAAGCGGCTCGCCGAACGGTACACCGTGGTGGCCGCCGACCTGCGCGGGGATGGCGACAGCTCCAAGCCGCGCGGTAAACCCGATCACGGCAACTACACGTTCCGCAGGATGGCGGAGGACCAGGTCGAGGTCATGGCGCATCTCGGCTTCACCGAGTTCTTCGTCGTCGGTCACGACCGGGGCGCGCGGACGGCGTTCCGCATGGCGCTCGATCGTCCGGACCAGGTGCTCAAGTTCGCGAGCATCGACATCCTGCCGACGCACCATGTGTGGACCGCGTGTCCCCGCGGTTGGGCACTGCACGCGTATCACTGGATGTTTCTTGCGCAGCCCTACGATTTTCCCGAGCGCCTGCTCTCGTCGAATCTCGAGTACTACATGACCAAGAAGCTGGAGAAGCACATGCACGGGCAAGGCGGCGTCGAACCCGAGGCGGTGGCCGAGTACGTCCGGTGCTGCACGCCGGAGCAGATCCACGGCGTGTGCGAGGACTATCGGGCGGCGGCGACGCTGGATTTCGAGATGGACACGAATGACTTCGAGGCGGGCAACAAGGTTCGCTGCCCGACGCTCGTGCTCTGGGGCGCCAAGTCCCACGTGCAGCAGTACTTCAAACCGCGCGAGGCCTGGCCCCACTACGCGGCCAACATCGTGGGGTTCGAAGCGCTGCCGTCGGGCCACGACCCCCAGGAACAGGCGCCCGACGAGACGTACAGGGCACTGGCCGGTTT
>JAQBVV010000142.1 GCA_027622905.1 Acidobacteriota bacterium | reverse complement strand
TCGATCGCAGCCATTCCAGCGCGCGAGCGGTCATTTCTTCACCGGAAAGTAGTCTAGCCGTCGCCGTCGTCGTCGCCGGGCGGCTGCTCCCATCGATGCTTGTCGCGGTCGCTGATCTTGTCCGCCCCTCGCAGTTCCTCGTCATCCTCGTAGCGGACGCCGAGCGCCTTACCGATTTCTTCGACGATGTCCTGATCGGGCGTCGGATTGTCGCCACCCGGCGCCTCGTCGCCTGTCGCGTACGCCCCCGCCCAGTCCGCGTCGACATCGCCGCCCGTCAGCGCCGGACTCGCCTCTGGGTGATCGTAGAGCCGTTCCAGGAGTTCGCGGTGCCCATGGCTTCCTGGCGGGTGGGTCCGCTCAGGGGGCGGCGCGTCCGGCGTGGGGAGCAAGTCCTCGTCGCTGGCGACTTTCCGCACGCGTTCGAGAGCTGGCACCTTGCGGGCCGACGAAAGGGTGACGGTCCGTCCCGCCGGCGTCCGGGCGACGGGCTTTCGCGCGGTGGTTCTGTGCGCGGCAGGCTTTCGGGTCGCCGGCTTTCGCACCGCAGACGTCCGCGGAGCCTTTCGAGTGTTGCGTGCGGGAGCCGTTCGTGCGGATGTCTTTCGAGGCGCTGCCTTCCGAGGCGCTGCCTTCCGAGGCGCTGCCTTCCGAGGCGCTGCCTTCCGAGGCACTGCCTTCCGAGGCGCTGCCTTCCGCGTGGCGGTCCTCTTCGTGGCCCTCTTCCTGGCGCTTGTCGCAGCGGTCTTCCTGGTGGCCGCGCGCGTTGGGCGAGTGCCCTCTTTCTTCGGGAGGCCTTTGCTCGCTGTCTTTCGGGCCGCGCCGGCAGCCCGTGATCCGGACCGGGTTGCCCCGGCGCGCGCGCCGGTCCCCTTGCCCGCGTTTCTGCGCCCCGACGCCCGTCCGACCCTACGCTTGGCCATCGTCTGATCCTTTCGCCAGCCTTGACAGTTTCCCGATAAGTGACGTATCTTCTGTGTCTTATCGGCGACGGGCAGGTGGCAACAGGGGGCACATGGGCGGTTCATCGCCCCGCACGTGCGCGGCAAGTCTGACCACTTGGCGTCTCTATCGCCGTTATAGCCGCGAGGGGCCGCTCCCCGCAACTTAAAACCGTAAGCCACACAACGCGGCACTGAATGACGACCGAGGAGGATCTGCAAGGCATGGCGAATGTAGAAGACGGGGTGGCAACGCCCGACACTGTGGGCGTGCAGCCCAGCCCGGCGGGCGTGCAGCCCGGATCGCCTGGACTCACCCGCACTGGCAAGCCCGCGGGTCCGGCGTTCAAGCCGATGCACCACGACGACATGGATCCGCAGGAGTTTGAATCCCTGCTCGAGATCTATGACCAGAGTTTCCGCAACATGGCGGAAGGCGAAGTGGTGAAGGGCACCGTCCTCAAAGTCAGCGACACCGCCGTGGTCGTCGACGTCGGCTACAAGTCCGAAGGCCTCATTCAGATCGTGGAATTTCTCGATGAGAACGGCCAGGTCACCGTCCAGCCGGGCGATCTGGTCGACGTGCTGCTCGAGCGGACCGAGGATCGCGAAGGCCATATCGTGCTGTCGCGCGAGAAGGCCGAGAAGATGAAGATCTGGGATGAGGTCGAGAAGGCCTATACGGATCGCAAGGTCGTGATCGGGCGGGTGATCGAGCGTATCAAGGGCGGCCTCGCGGTGGACATCGGTGTCCGTGCGTTCCTCCCTGGGTCGCAGATCGACGTGCGTCCGGTGCGCAATCTCGACGCGCTGCGCGGGCAGGAGCTCCGGATGCGCGTGATCAAGGTCAACAAGAAGCGCGGCAATATCGTCCTCTCCCGCAAGTCGCTGCTCGAAGAAGAGAACGCCGAGAAGAAGAAGACCACACTCGATACGCTGGCTGAAGGCAAGGTGCTGCGCGGCGTCGTCAAGAACATCACCGACTACGGCGCGTTCATCGACCTGGGCGGGATCGACGGTCTGCTTCACATCACCGATATGTCGTGGGGCCGCGTCGGCCATCCGTCGGAGCTGTTCAAGGTCAACGACGAAGCTGACGTGATCGTGCTGAAGTACGACCCGGCCACCGAGCGCGTGTCACTCGGCCACAAGCAGCTGGTCCAGGATCCATGGGCGACGGTGCAGGAGCGCTACCCTGTCCGTGCGCGCATGCAGGGGAAAGTTGTGAGCCTGACCGACTACGGTGCGTTTATCGAGCTCGAGGCTGGCGTCGAAGGCTTGATCCACGTGTCGGAGATGTCGTGGAGCAAGCGGGTCAAGCATCCGTCGAAGATCCTCAACGTCGGCGACACGGTCGATGCGATGGTGCTCGGCGTGGACCCGGGGGCACGGCGGATCTCGCTCGGTCTCAAGCAGGTCGAGAGCAATCCCTGGCACGAGCTCGGGGAGAAGTATCCCGTCGGCACGCGGATCCAGGGCAAGGTCAGAAACCTCACCGAGTTCGGCGCGTTCGTCGAGGTCGAGGAGGACATCGACGGCCTGATTCACATCTCGGACATGTCGTGGAGCAAGCGGATCAAGCACCCGTCCGAGGTGCTCAAGAAGGGCGACGTGGTGGACGCGATGGTGCTCAGCATCGACGCCGAGAACCAGCGTCTCTCACTGGGCCTCAAGCAGCTGGCCACCGATATCTGGGACGACTTCTTCTCGCGCCACGAAGTGGGGTCGATCCTGGATGGCAAGGTCACGCGGATGACCAACTTCGGCGCGTTTGTCGAGCTGGACGAAGGGATCGAGGGACTCATTCACGTCTCCGAGTTCGACGACACGCACGGCGACGACAAGATCGAACTCGAGGCGGAAAGCACCTGTCAGGTCAAGATCATCAAGCTGAGTCCACAGGAGCGCAAGATCGGGCTGAGCATCCGCGCACTGAAGTCGGATGATTATCGGACCGACTGGGATGTGCCGTCGGAGGCTGAAAGCACGGGCACCGCGACGCTCGGCGACCACTTGAAACATCGCTAGGGAGGCGCGAGGCGCCTCGTGGGCGACGAGCCAACCTCGCGCGTGCGTGACGACGCACGTGGCTGCACGGTAGACGTGCGTGGGCAGGGCAGTGTGGAGGAGCAGAGTGTGACTACACCTGGCGGCAGCATGACGAAAGCGGAGCTTGTCGAGGAAGTCTCTCGGGTGTCGGACCTCACCAAGAAGCACTCCGAAGTCATCGTCGACACGGTCTTCAAGAGCATCATCCAGGCGCTGCATCGTGGCGAGAAGATCGAGTTGCGCGGTTTCGGGAGTTTCAGGCTCCGCAAGCGCGAGCCACGCAAGGGCCGCAATCCCAAGACTGGCGACAAGGTGGACGTGCCGCCGAAGAAAGTGCCCTACTTCAAGCCGGGCAAAGACTTGAAGGACCTGATCAATCGCGAAGGTGTGCCCGACGACCCTATCTCCCCCCGGAGCGTCGGGGTGCCGCTACCTGACTCCGCCGCTGTCTAGCGGGCGACCGTGGATCGCCTGTGGTCCCCCTGGCGGCTCGCATACGTGACGAAAGGCGAATCGCCGTCCGGCTGCGTGTTCTGCCAGGCGCGAGACCTGCCTGACGCCGAGTCCCTCGTCCTGTTCGAGGGCACCACCTGCTACATTGTCCTCAATCGTTATCCGTACACCAGCGGCCATCTGATGGTCGTGCCGAATCGGCACGTGGCGGCGCTTGCCGACCTGACGCGTGACGAGATGAACGAGGTGGGGCAGCGCGCGCAGGAGTGTGAAGTGGCGCTGACCGAGGCCTACCAGCCTCACGGGTTCAACGTCGGGGTGAATCTCGGGACGCCCGCCGGCGCGGGCGTTCGCGATCACCTGCACCTCCATGTCGTACCCCGCTGGACTGGCGACGCCAACTTCATGACGGTGGTGGGTGATACGCGCGTCCTGCCGGAGGAGCTGGGCGCGGGTGCGGCCAGACTCCGGCCGATCTTCGCCAGGCTCAGCGCGCCAGCATCGCGCTGAAGAAGATCGGATCCTGGAGCGTGGCCGCCTGTCGGGCCAGGCGCGACGAGGTCCTCCCTTTGGCCCAGACGCGCTGCCAGACGATGAGATTCAGTCTGGCAGGTCTTCCTGCGTTGGCTCCGGCAGCCAGAAGCTGGCTGCAAAACCGATCGCGTAGGCGGCCGTGCCGACGAGCGCCGCAGCGTAGGAGAGCCGGACGGGTAACGTGGTCCCGGGCATGAACGCGACCAGCTGCACGGTCACGAGCGCGGCCATGGTGCCGATCATCCGGCCACCAACGTTGGCCGCAAAGCTCTCCCCGGTGCCACGGAGGTGGGTGGGATAGACGCGCGGCAGGTAGTTCCCCCAGAAGCTGAACTGCGCGATGGTGGCCATGCCGATGAACAGGATGCCCCATTGCGCCAGCGGCAGACCGATCGTCGGTGCCAGGATGTAGACGATCGGCAGCAGGATAAGCCCCGGCACCTGGAAGACCCACAGGAGCTTCCGGCGGCTGATGATCACGGCGGCGAGAAATGCCAGGGCGAGTCGACCCGCAAGCCCCCCGATCTCCTGGAACGATTGCACGGCGCTGATGGTCTGTTCCTGGGCCGTCTGTGAGAGTTCCGCGACGCCCTCCAGTCCGGGCACGATGCGCGGCATCTGCTGGATGGCGCCGAACGCCGCGGCGTAGGCGCAGGCCATCATGATCGTCGTCACGATCGTCGTGCGCCGGAATTCGGGCGCAAACAACGCAGCGAAACTCGGGCGCTTCAGTGTGCCGGCCAGCTTCTTGGCCCGCCAGGTGGGCGATTCCGGAAGAAAGGGGCGAATGATCATCAGTGGAATCGCCGGAATGAGACCCGAGATGAGTGTGTAGCGCCACGCGGCGTGTCCTCCGAGCACCTCGGGCAGTGAGTCGGCGTAGGTGACGAGGAGGAAGTAGACGCCGGTGACCATCAGGCCGCCGATCGAGCCGAACGCCTGGGTATAGCCAATGACGCGCTCCCGCTGCTTTGGCTCGGGAAACATCTCTGCCAGCCACGCCACGGCGGCGACAAACTCCACGCAGACGCCGACGAACGTGGCGCACCGGAAGATCAGCAACCACTGCACCGAGGTGGCGTAGCCGGCGGCCATGGCCGAGAACCCGTACAGCAGGATGCTCCAGACCAGCACCCGGCGGCGGCCGAGCAGGTCGGTGAGATAGCCGCCCAGGAGCCCGAAGATGCCACCCGCGACGGCGGGCACGTAGAGCATCGTGCCCACCCAGGCGTTGACTTCCAGGCTGTTGGGGGCGACACCCAGCAGATCCGCCAGCGCCGGTCGAATGATGAGCGGCAGCATCAGCAGTTCGTACGAGTCGAAGGCGAAGCCCATCGCGGCCACGAAGCAGATCAGCCACTGGACCGGTGTCAGGGCTGGCGGTGTGGAGCGATCACTGTCGAAGGTCATCAGAGGTGCGAATATACTTCAATATGGTCCCGCCCCCGCGGGCCGTACGCCAGGATTGGACACGTGGGATCGCCCTCAATGACAGAGATTTCAGCTGAGCAGCAGGCCGCGCGCGACGCGCTCGACGCGCACGTGCGCGACATCGTGCGATGGCATTTCGATCCGGAGACCGGGTGCCCCTTCTGGCTGGAGAAGGCCACGAGCCTGGGTTTCGACCCTCGCAAGGAGATCACGGGATTCGGCGACCTGCACCGGTTTGGCCCGTTTGAAGACGAGTGGCTGCGCGGTGGCCCGGTGCAGCGCTGGGTGCCCAGGGGGCTGGCCGGCAAGCCGGTGTTTGTCTTCGAAACCGGCGGCACGACCGGCGTTCCGAAGACACGTGTCGCGTGCGATGACTTCCGGACCGACTACGAGCTGTTCAGCGCCACGCTGCCAGACGAGCATTTTCCGAAGGGCGCGAACTGGCTGATGCTGGGGCCGTCGGGTCCTCGCCGGCTGCGGCTGGCGGTGGAGCACCTCGCGCAGCACCGTGGCGGCATCTGTTTTTGCGTGGATCTGGATCCGCGCTGGGTCATCAAGCTGATCAAGAAAGGGTGGACCGAGCACCTGATGGCCTACAAGGACCATGTGATCGATCAGGCCGTGACGATCCTGTCGGCCAACCACGACATCCGCTGTCTGTTCACGACGCCAAAGCTGCTCGAGTCGCTGGCGCTTCGGCTGGAATCGAACGGCACGACGATCCGAAAGGCAGGGATCACGGGCATCTTCTCCGGTGGCACGGAGTTCACGCCACAGTGGAACCGGTTCGCGCATGAGGAGTTGCTGGACGGCGCGTACATGACGCCGACCTACGGCAACACGCTGATGGGGCTGGCGGCGAGCGCGCCCACAGGCCCGCACAACAATTACACGATCGCCTACTACGCGCCGCAGCCCAGGGCGGTGCTCGACGTGGTGGACTTCGATGACCCCAACCGCGTGGTGGACTACGGCGAGACAGGCCGGATCAAGCTGACGACGCTGACCAGGGAGTGCTTCATTCCCGGCTTTCTGGAACGTGACGAGGGGGAGCGGGAACCGCCCTACGAGCGGTGTCCGTGGGACGGCGTCAGCGGCGTGAGGCCGTATCGCGGCTTCGCCTCGACAACGACGGTCGGGGTGTACTGATGATCGAGCTTCCGGTCCTGCGGTGGGGCTCGCCCTACACGAGCATGGACGTGGACGACGTGGTCCACTTCTCGACGGGCGAGCCGATTGCGCGCGTGAGCCGTGCGAATGGCGGATTAATTCAGCGCGACATGCGGAAGGCGGCGCGTGCCCGCGAGGTGCTGCGCGAGATACCGATCGATGATCTGATCGCGCGCGCGGCCAGGGCGGGTGAACTCTACACGAGCGCGACGCTGCCGATGGGCGATGGGACACAGACGTCAGACGAGTTCGTGCACGCGCAGTCGGCGACCACAGGGCTGCCGGAGCAGATGTGCCGCGCCAACATGCGGAAGAACGCGTTCGTGCTCGGGCGCATGGGTGGCATCCTGACGGCGCTGACGCGCGGACTGGCGCTGGACGTGTTGACGAGGGGCCACGGCGAAGAGCGCGACGTGCCGATCAGCTACCAGGCGAACAGCCCGGTGCTTGGCCTTGTCCTGCCGTCCAACTCGCCGGGCGTGCACACGCTCTGGATGCCGATCATCCCTCTGCAGATCGGCCTGGTGCTCAAGCCGGGACCGCAGGAGCCGTGGACGCCGTATCGGATGGCGGCGGCCTTCTTCGAAGCGGGCATTCCGCGCGAGGCGATCTCGATCTACCCGGGTGGGGCGGACGTCGGTGCGGCGGTGCTCGAGAGCTGCGGCCGAAGCCTGGTGTTCGGTGGGACGGCGACGGTCGATCGGTATCGGGGGGATCCACGCGTGCAGGCGCACGGTCCGGGATTCTCGAAGATCCTGCTGGCCGACGATCAGGTGGACGACTGGGAACGCCACATCGACGTGATGGTCGAGAGCGTGTTCGTCAACAGCGGACGAAGCTGCATCAACTGTTCGAGTATCTGGGCGAGCCGTCATACGCGCGAGATCGCCGACGCGCTCGCGAGGCGGCTGGCGGACGTGCGGCCGTTGCCGCCGGAGAACCCTGACGCGGCGCTGGCCGCGTTCACGGTGCCTGGCGTGGCCGACGCGATCTCCGGCGCGATCGACGCGGACCTCACGGCACCGGGCGTGACCGACGTGACGGCGACCTATCGGGAGGGCGGCCGGGTGGTGCCGGAGGGCAGCGCGGCCTACCTGTTGCCGACGGTCGTGCATAGCAGCGCACCGGACGCGGCCATCGTCAAGGCGGAGTACATGTTTCCGTTCGTCAGCGTCGTGGAGTGTCCGCAGGCGCAGATGGTGTCGGCCATCGGGCCGACGCTGGTCTGCAGCGCGATCACGGACGACGAGGCGCTTCGCCGCCAGTTGCTCGACGCCACCCATATCGACCGACTGAACCTGGGGCCTGTTCCGACGACGCAACTCAACTGGCTCCAGCCGCACGAGGGCAACATCGTGGAGTTCCTGTTCCGCACGCGCGCGTATCAGGCGGCGCCGATCCAGGCGGCCACGCCGGCCTGATGCGCATTCTGTCGATCACGGCGGGCGCGGCGGGCATGTATTGCGGAAGTTGCACGCGCGACAACGCCTTGGCCCGCGAGTTGATGGCGCTGGGCCACGACGTGACGCTGCTGCCGGTCTACACGCCGACCCGCCCGGATGAAGCGAACGTCAGTCGCCACCGCGTCCTGTTCGGCGGCATCAGCGTCTACCTGCAGCAGTACGCGCCGATGTTCAGGCACACGCCCCCATGGCTGGATCGCCTCTGGGATGCCCCGGGCGTGATCACGGCGTTCGCCAGCCGCGCCTTGTCGACCGACGCCCGCATGCTGGGAGATCTGACGGTGTCGATGCTGCAAGGCGAGCACGGGGCGCTCGGCCGGGAGTTCGACAAGCTGGTGGACTGGATCCGCGCGGAGCCGCTTCCGGATGTGATCAACCTG
>JAQBVV010000141.1 GCA_027622905.1 Acidobacteriota bacterium | reverse complement strand
TCCGGCACCGTCACCGTGGCGGCGAGCGAGATCGACCCACTGGTGATCGTCATGGCCCCGATCCGATAGGGGGGCGTCCGGCAGACACCTGCGCGGGCTGGGCGCTCGCGGCACTCTGGCACGCCGCCAACATCGCCCCCCCGAGGATCAGGAACACGGTCGTCAGTGAGGTGCGCATGGCTTCAACCTTACTCTACCTGCCGACCGTGACATCTTCCCGTCACCGCCCCCTACCGCGTCCACCCGAAGTTGTTGAGCGTGCCACTGGCGGTTCCCCCTTGCGCCGGCGTATCAAGGGCCCCGAAGGGCTTGGCGATGGTGTGGTTGTCCAAGGTGACGGGGGTCGGCGTATGGTCCGCGATGTTGCGGCCGAGCAGTGTCTGGTTCCCCTCCTGGTCCGTGGCCACCGCATACAAAATGAACGTCCCCTGGCCGCCACCGGTCGTCGACAACAACGGAATGTCGGGCAACAGGTTGGAGAGAATGAGGAAGCCCCAGCCGGCGCTGTTGGTCGCCGGCAGTGACGGATACACAGCCTCCACGTCGGGCCGTGCGCCGGGAATGACTGACGCGGTACCCACAAACACCACAGACGTATTGAGCACCGTCTGGCAGGCGGCCGGATTATCGAAGCTCAGGCACTGCCGATAGATCTTCACGTCCGCAATCCCGATGTCGTCGACCTCACTTCGTTCGAGCCGGCCGAATCTCGACCTTGCTCGGCAGACTGCGGCCCTGGTGCCGAAGCAGGTCGACCACGGTCTGCGCAATATCGTCTGCCGTCAGTTTCCACGAATCGTCGCCCGCCTTGGCGCTCGGTCCCGAGAACTCGGTGGCCACCGATCCGGGCATGACGACACTCACGCGGATGTCGTCGTTACGGAGCTCAAGCATCACGGCTTCGCTGAAGGCCACCAGCCCGGCCTTGGACGCACAGTAGGCGGCTGCGCCTGCAAAGTAGTTGCGTCCCGCCAGACTCGCGATGTTGATGATCCAGGCGCCGTTGGCCGCACGCAGCGCGGGAATAGCCGCGCGGGTGCAATAAAAGACGCCGGTGAGGTTGGTGTCGATCACCCGCGCCCAGTCGTCATCGCTGGTCTGCTCCACGTCGGCGAACACACCGACACCCGCGTTGTTGATCAAGGTGTTGACCGACCCGAACGCCGCGACGGCGTCCGCCACCATGCCGTCAACAGCGACTCGGTCGCGCACATCGACAGCCCGGCCGATCACTCGGGACGAGTCGCCAGCCTTCTGGCCGATCTGTTGTGAGAGACGTTCGACCGCGGCCGTCACACCCGCCTCGGTGCGCCCCGTAATCATGACCTTGCCGCCCGTGTCGAGGATGGCGGCGACGATGGCGTACCCAATGCCCTTGGTGGCTCCGGTGACGATGGCTGTGTGCATCCATCGATTATGAACGGGTACGATGACACGCGTGCCTACAATGAGTGCAGTGAAACAACAGGTGCTGATCGTGGGCGGCGGACTGGCCGGGCTGGCGTGTGCCGTCCGCCTGCATGAGGCCGGTGCCCGCCCCCTCATCTTCGAGCGAAGCGACGACGTCGGTGGACGGGTGAGGACCGATCACCTGGATGGGTTTTTGCTGGACCGTGGCTTTCAGGTATTTCTCGACGCGTACCAGGAAGCGGGGGCTCTTCTGGATACCGCCCACCTCGAGTTGCGGGCCTTCAGACCCGGTGCGCTGATGTACCACGCGTCCGGCATGCACCGGATCATGGATGTGTTCCGCGAGCCGCGTGCCCTCCTGACGAGCGCCCTCGCGCCGATTGGATCGTTTGTCGACAAACTGCGAGTCGCACAACTGCGGTGGCGCCTGACGCGTCTGACCACCGAAGACATCGCCGGGCATGAAGACACGACCACCGAGCGGTACCTCACGCGCGCGGGATTTTCTCCACAGATGATCGATGGATTTTTCCGCGCATTCTACGGCGGCATTTTCCTTGAACGGGACCTGCAGACCTCGAGCCGGATGTTCGAGTTCACCTTTAAGATGTTTTCGCAGGGCAGCGCCACGCTGCCCTCGCGAGGGATGGGAGAGATTCCCCGCCAGTTGGCGGCCCGCCTCCCTCCAGGCACCATACATCTCGGCGCACAGGTCACGGAGATTCAACCGGACAGCATCACGCTTGCCTCCGGCGATCACTTCCAAGGTGATGCCGTGGTGGTCGCCACGGACGCATCGTCTGCGGCAGAGTTGGTGACTGCTGACGGGACACACGAGCCTGCCTGGCGATCAGTCACCTGTGTGTATTTCGCCGCCTCTCGCTCACCGCTGGGCGAGCCGATCATTGCGCTGAATGGCACCGGCGCCGGCGTGGTGAACAACGTCTGTGTTCCCTCTGATCTCGCCCCGGGTTATGCACCACCGGGCCAGGCGCTCATCTCGGTGAGCGTGCTGGGCACCGAGGCCTCCGCCGACCTGGAATCGCGCGTCCTGGACGAACTTGAGGCCTGGTTCGGCCGCACGGTGCGCGACTGGCGCCACCTCCGCACCTATCGGATTGAGCGGGCGCTTCCCCGACAGGCCCCCGGCACCGGATTGACCGGACCGGGTTATCGCAAGGAGGCCGGTGTGTACCTCTGCGGAGATCATCTGTGGAGCGCCTCCATCGAAGGCGCGACCATCTCCGGACTGAGAACGGCGGATGCGCTGCTTCAGCCCTCGTGACGGGCTGAGGTGTATCGTGTGACACATGGACTACCGTCGATTGGGCGAGAGTGGGCTTCTGGTATCACGGCTGGGCATCGGGTGCATGAGTTACGGGTCGCCGGCGTGGCGGCCCTGGGTGCTCGACGACACCGCCGCGCGGCCATTTTTTGTGCGGGCGCTGGAGGCCGGCATCAACTTCTTCGACACCGCCGACATGTACTCGCTGGGGGTCAGCGAAGAAGTGACCGGGCGCCTGTTGCGGGAACTCGGCCGGCGCGACGAGTTGGTGATCGCGACGAAGGTCAACTTCCCGATGGGCGCCGCGCCGGACACACCCAACATGGGCGGGCTGTCCCGCAAACACATCCTCCAAGGCTGTGATGCGAGTCTGAGACGACTCGGCGTTGAGGCGATTGACCTCTACCAGATCCACCGTTTCGACGCGGAGGTCCCTGTCGACGAGACACTTGAGGCGCTGCACGATCTGGTGCGCGACGGCAAGGTCCGCTACATCGGCGCCAGTTCAGGGTCAGCCTGGCGGATGGCGCGGGCCCTCTCAATCTCTGAACGGCGCGGCTGGGCGCGATTCATCTCGATGCAGAACCACTACAACCTGCTCTACCGCGAGGAAGAGCGCGAGATGATTCCGCTGTGTCTCGATCTGGGCGTCGGCCTGATTCCCTGGAGTCCGCTCGCGCGTGGAGTGCTGACCAGGCCCCGGCCGTCCGACGCCGACGTGCGCAGCGGCGGCACGGCGCGCGCCGCCAGCGATGACTACTCCCCGCGTCTCTACGATCAGCCCTCCGATTGGGACGTGGTCACGGCCGTCGAACAGGTGGCGGCCGGTCGCGGCCTGCCCATGGCCCAAATCGCGCTGGCGTGGCTGCTGTCGCGTCCAGGCGTGGTCGCCCCGATTGTGGGCGCGACGACGCTCTCACATCTCGACAGCGCGATCGCCGCGTTATCGGTCACACTCACCGCGGACGAATGCGCCGCCCTTGAGGCGCCGTACCAGCCGCACCCGGTGAAGGGATTTACCGTCTAGTTCGCCCGGCGCGGGCCACCCGACAATGAATGGCCTGTGCATATAATCTGCGCACCCTATGTCCCTGTCTTCAGGCGCCCGTCTCGGCCATTACGACATTCAAGGCACTCTCGGTGCCGGCGGGATGGGCGAGGTGTACCGCGCGCGCGATACCCGCCTTGAGCGCGACGTCGCCATCAAAGTGCTGGGTGGCGCGCTTGCCACGGATGCCACCGCACTCGCACGGTTCGAACGCGAGGCGATGAGCATCGCGAAGCTGTCACACCCGAACATCCTCGCCATCTTCGAGTTCGGCCGCGAGCCTGCGACAGGCGCAGACCCGGCGGGCACGGCGTTTGTTGTCACCGAACTGGTGGACGGCGAGACGCTTCGCGTCCGCCTGGAACAGGGCCCACTGCCGCCGCGCAAGGCGATTGCCTACGCACTGCAGATCGCCCGTGGCATGGGGGCCGCGCATGTCGCGGGCCTGGTGCATCGCGATCTCAAGCCCGAGAACGTGATGGTCACGCGCGCGGACCAGGTCAAGATCCTGGACTTTGGTCTCGCGAAACCGATGGATTTGGGCGCCTCCGATGTCACCCGCGCGGCCAGTCCGGTGACCGGCGCAGGTATGGTGCTGGGCACGTTCGGTTACATGGCGCCGGAGCAGGTGCGCGCCCAGGCGGTGGACCATCGCGCGGACGTCTTCGCCTTCGGCGCAATGCTCTACGAGATGCTCAGCGGCCGGCGGGCGTTCAAAGAAGACACGGCGGCCGACACGATGACCGCCATCCTGACGAAGGAACCGCCCGACTTCGACGCGGACGGCCAGGCGATCTCCCCGGCCCTCGACCGCATCGTCAGGCGCTGTCTCGAAAAGACGCCGGAGCTGCGATTCCAGTCCGCCAGCGATCTGGCCTTCGCGCTTGAGAACCTTTCGTCCACATCCTCGAGTGGCAGTGGGGTTCGGCTGGCTGCCGAGCCGATCGTGTCGCCGCGGCAGGCCTCTCGAGTGCCGTGGGCCATTGCGGCAGTGGCCCTCATCGGCATGGGCACGATGTGGATGCTTCGCGGGCCGGCGGCCACCACCGACGCGCGTTGGGACACGTTCACGCGGATCACCGAAGCCGCTGGTGAGGAAACCTCGCCCAATCTTTCTCCCGATGGCAGCACCGTCGTCTACGCGGCACGCGTGAACGGCAGCTGGGGCATCTATTCTCAGCGCGTCGGTGGACGCAACGCCACGCTGGTCGTTGATGAGCCCGACCGCCACGAGACGAGTCCGGCGTTTTCGCCGGACGGCGCGCGCATCGCGTTCCATGAGTCGGACAATGACGGCGGCATTTTTGTCGCCGGTGCGACAGGTGAATCCGTGCGGCGCGTCACCGACATCGGATTCCATCCCTCCTGGTCACCGGATGGTACTCAGATCGCGTTCACCGACCAGGAAATTTTCGACCCGGCTGCGCGCCAGGGAACGGCGACGCTGTACGTCATCGATGCCGGTGGCGGCAGTGCCCGTCCGCGACCGATCGTGGAGGGCGATGCCGTCCAGCCGTCGTGGTCTCCCGCAGGCGATCGCCTCGTCTACTGGAGCAACACGGGCGGGCAGCGCGACATCTATACCGTGGCCCTGACCGGAGGCGCCCGCGTGGCGGTGACTGAAGATGTGCCGCTCGACTGGTCACCCGTCTGGGCGCCTGATGGGCGGTTCATCTATTTCTCCAGCGACCGCGGTGGCGCCATGAGTCTCTGGCGCATCGCGGTGGATCCCGCGACCGGGCAGCCGCAAGGCTCGCCCGAAGCGGTGATTGCCGGTGTCCAGGCCTCGGCGGCGATGCCGAGTTTTTCGAAGGATGGCACCCGCATCGCGTTTCGGTCCCGTGTCGGCTCGGTCAATCCCGTCACCATCCCGTTTGATCCGGTCACCCTGCGGGCCGGCACTCCCACGCTGCTCGGCACCCAGAACAACATCCGGGTGCCCAGCGACATGTCGCGTGACGGAACCCAGATTGCCTACTACGGCATTGGCGAACGTCAGGAGGACGTCTTCATCGGATCGCGCGATGGGGCCATGCGGCGCGTGACCGACGATGCGGCGCGGGACCGCGCGCCGATTTTCACCAGGGACGGGCGGTCGCTGATCTTCTACTCGAACCGGGACGGACAGTTTGATCTGTGGATCGTCGGACGCGACGGTGGGGGACTGCAGCAAGTTGTGAAGTCCCCGGCCGGCGCGATCTATCCACTGCTCTCGCCCGATGGCAACACGTTGGTGTTTTCGTCCGCCAGTGACAGAGCCGTGCACGCACTGCCGTTCGACGGGACGGTCGGAGGTGCCCCCACACAGCTGCCCGGCACCTCGAATGACGAGGGGTATTTGTTTGCCACGGATTGGTCGCCCGACGGCACCAGGCTTGTGGGTTACCTGATCTCAAACAGCGGGAGCGGACGAGAGATCGGGGTCGCGGCCTACGATGTGTCCACGCACACATTGAGGCAGCTCTCCGGCGACGACGCCGCCAGAGTGCGGTGGCTGGATGAACGCCGTGTCGTGTATTTCGCCGATGGCGGAGCGACCCTCGTCGTCCTCGACACAGTGACGCGTGCGCGCACGGTCGTCGATGTGAAGCTGCCGGGCCTCTCGAGCCCACAGGCGTTTGTGATCAGTCCCGACCGGAAGACGATCTACTACGGTGCCGTGCGGGCCGAGTCGGACATCTGGATCGTGGAGCGACGGTAAGTGGTGCGAACTACTTCCGAGCCGCATCCGGAGTCGGCACCGGCACACCCTTCTCACACGTCTCGGTAGTGGACGGCACGCCGACTGCGTCCGTGAAGGCGCACACGTACCGGCGCAGGCGATCCGTGGCCAGGCGGGGCTCCGTGATCCCGTGGCCCTGGCGCGGGTAGCGGATGTACGTCACGTCCTTGCCGAGGTCCTTCAGCGCCCGATAGAACTCATCCGCCTGCGTCGGCGGCACACGCGCGTCGTTGGCGCCATGCATGATGAGGATCTTCGCCGTGACGTTCTTGACGTGCCGGATCGGCGACAGCCGATCGTAGATCGCCTGGTTCTCCCATGGCGTGCCGAAGAACCATCCCAGATACGCCGGAATGTCGGTCGTTGAATACATCGAGTACAGATTGGTCAGACCAGCGCCGGGGGAGATGAGCTTGAAGCGGTCGGTCTGCGTCGACATCCAGAACGTCATGTAGCCGCCGTAACTCCAGCCGTAGGCGACCATGCGATCGGGATCGGCTGCCGTCAGTGCGGACCTTGATGTTGGCCGGCTTCAGATCGCGATGGATGATCCCCTGCTCGTGCGCGGCTTCGAGGGCCTCCGCAATCTGCTTCGCGATTGGCAAGGCGTCGTCGATGGGGATCGCGCTGCGGGCGATGCGCTGCGACAGATCGTCGCCCTCGACCAGTTCCATCACGAGGGCCGTGACGTCGGAGGTTTTCTCCAGCCCATAGATCTGCGCAATGTTCGGATGGTTCAGCGCGGCGAGCACTTCAGCTTCGCGTTGAAAACGCGCAAGGCGATCCGCATCGCCGGCGACCGAGGCCGGCAGAACCTTGATCGCCACCGATCGTTTCAGGTGGCTGTCGGTCGCACGATACACCTCGCCCATTCCGCCCGCGCCGAGGGGGGCGAGGATTTCGTAGGGGCCGAGACGGGTACCGGGCAGGAGTGACATAGGGGGAAGCGCTACTGCAGCCCTTTGATCACGTAGAGCTGCGCCGCCGATCGCCGGTAGCTGTAGGCGAGCGTGCCGTCGGGAGAGGCGTTCATGCTGAGCAGCCCGCTGACTGCCGGCTGCAGCGGGCGGATGGTCTTCCAGAGCGTGCGGCGGCCTCGATCACCGCGTGGCGCATGCCTGCGCCACTGCCGGCGCCGGTCGCTGTCCGATCGCTGTTCATTCCCGACGGCACAGCGCGGTTCACCGCCACCGGGGCCTTCACCGATCTCTCGATTTCACCCGACGGACGACTGCTTGCCTACACCGCGGGTTCGCCCCCGCAAATTTACGTGCGGCGTCTGGACCAGTTGACGGGATCGCCCGTGGGCGGCGCCTCGGGGGTGAATCCGTTCTTCTCGTACGACGGGGAGTGGATTGGGTTCGTCGACCTGCAGGAACGCACTGTGCTGCGAAAGGTCTCGCTCCTTGGCGGGCCGCCGGTGACGCTGGCCAAGGCGCCGGCACCGATCCACGGCATCACCGCGACCGCCGACGGCTTTATCTTCGGCAGCAGCGCCGGGCCGCTCTACCAGATTCCTGACGGTGGGGGTGAGCCCACGGCGGTGACGACGCTTGACGAGAACACCGGCATGCACGCCTGGCCCCACGCCATCCCGGGGACGCCGATCGTCCTGTTTGTCATGGCCACCGACGGGCAGAGGGGAGCGGTTGGCGGGCAGTTGGCTGCGCTCAACCGCGACACCGGCGCCGTCGTGCCGCTGAAGCTGCCCGGCCTGCACCCACGCTGGGCGAGTACGGGCCACATCGTGTTTGCGACCCCCGAGGGCACACTGCGCGCCGTGGCGTTTGACCCCGGCAGCATGACGATCTCGGGAACGCCCGTGCACGTCGCTGACGAGATCGCCATCAAGCCCACCGGCGCCGCGAACTTCGACCTGTCGCTGAACGGCCACCTCGTATCGGCCTCCGCCGGCGCCATCAATGCCAACCGCACCATCGTGTCGCTGGACCGCGCCGGCCGCGAAACGCCGCTGGCCGCACCGCCGAGAAACTACTTCTACGTGCGGGCCTCGCCTGATGGCACACGCCTGTCGCTCGATGCCAGGGACGAGGAGCAGGACATCTGGATCTGGGACCTGAAGCGTGACGACCTCTCGCGCCTGACCGACACGCCCGGGGCCGATCAGTACGGACTGTGGGCGCCCAATCTTGACGTCGTGTTTTCCTCTGCGATCGGCGACCGCCCCGAACTGTACCGACATCGTC
>JAQBVV010000140.1 GCA_027622905.1 Acidobacteriota bacterium | reverse complement strand
CGCGGCGTGAACCCATCAAAACCACTGCGTCGGGGTACTAGTGCCGATGCTCCCCAGCGAGCGCCGCCTGCCGTCCGCATGGCGACGGCCACGGTCCTCGGGGGCCTCAGCGCGGCGGCGAGGCGCCTGGTCCCAGATGGTCACGCCTGGCATGGACGGATGGAGAGACGTCAGCGAGGCCCTCAGCCCTCTCCTTTCGTGGAGGGACCATGATCCAGACGCCTGTCTGTGACCTGCTGCAGATTCGTCACCCGGTCGTGCTGGGCGGGATGGCCGGCGCCACCTCCGTGCCTCTCGTGGCGGCTGTCTCCAACGCCGGTGGCCTCGGGACGCTGGGCATCGCACGCACCCCAGCCGAGCAGATTCCCAAGGACATCAACGCGATCCGCGAAACGACGACGCGGCCCTTTGGCGTCAACTTCCTTCACTTCATGGCTCGCGAGACTGCCATCGACGCGGCCCTCAGTGCGCGTCCGCCCGTGTTCTCTGCCGCCTGGCCGCGGGCGGATCAGGACCTGCGGTCACTCTTCGGCCGAGCACACGAGGTGGGCAGCAAGGTGATGTTCATGGTCGGCACGGTGCCAGAGGCGCTGCGCGCCAAGGCCGCGGGGGCGGATGTGATCGTCGCGCAGGGCACAGAAGGCGGAGGGCACGTGGGCTGGATGGCGAGCATGGCTCTGCTACCCATGATCGTGGACGCGGTCGACCAGACACCCGTGTTGGCCGCCGGGGGTATCGCGGATGGCCGCGGGTTGGCCGCGGCGTTGGCGCTGGGTGCGCAAGGCGTGCTGCTGGGTACGCGCTTCCTGGCCACGACGGAATCGCCCCTGCACCCGAACTTCAAACAGGCGGTGCTCGACAGCGACGGGCACGATACGGTGCTGACTGAGATTCCCGACATCGCGCGCGCCAACGTCTGGCCCGGCGCGATAGCGCGCAACCGGCGCAATGCCTTCATCGAGCGTTGGGCAGGCCGGGAGTGGGAACTGCGCGCACGGCAGCCCGAAGTGGCCGCGGCCCTGGAAAGGGCACGGGAGACGGGCGACGCCGACAACGCTTCGTTGCTGATTGGGCAGGACGCCGGGCTGATTCGCGACATTCCGGCCGCCGGCGAGATCGTGGAACGCATTGTGGCCGAGGCCGAAGCGCTGCTACAGGATCGCCTGCCCAGGCTGGTGCGGAAGGGCTGAATCGCGGACAGCAAATGTCAGTGGAGTGGTGCCTGGTCCTCCGTCAGCGAGCGGGGTCGATCGGTTCGAGCCCGGCCGCCGTCACGGCCGCACGGCCCTCCTCGCTGACCAGCGTGCGCAGGAAGGCGCGGGCCCCCTCGAAGTTTTCACCCGTCGCCATCATGGCGGCCGAATAGATCGTCGGCGGCTGGCCACCGCCGCCCGACGCGCGTGCCACGTCGACCCGGGTTCCCGGCACGAATCGATTGGCCTTCTCCAGCGCGTCGATGGTCGACGACGCCATGAATATCACGTCGGCCAGTTCGGACTCCAGTCGCTGCTGCAGCGACTCCGCCGTGGCGCTGATGACGACCAGCGAGTGGCCCGAATCGCGCTCCAGGACCTCGCCTGCTTGTCGCGCGACGCCGGTCACGGCGTCGCCGGTGAAGACCCTGACCCCTCCCTGCCCACACCCGATCGAGGACAGTGCCAGGAACATCACGATCGACACGTAGCCTACCAATACACGGTTCATGAGTGTGCTCTCCCTTCGCGCCCAGGGGGCCTCCCGCCGCCGGGTCGTCCGTAGCATATGCCACATGGCAAGTCGAAAAGCTCGGCAATGGCGACACCCGTTCAGGGGCAGCACCAGCGTCGCGGCCGTCATCGGAAACCGCAAACGCTGGATGCAGGGTCGGTCGGCGGCGGCGCCCCGGGAAGCGATGGAGGGGCCTACCGGCGGAAGGCGTGGCTCCACGTCGTTTCTGATAACATGCGCCGGGTGCCCGGGATGGCCTTGCGGTATGGCCCTGAGGCCGATCGTGGCACTATTCAACGCGTGCGGGAAGGCAGTTAACTCGAATTGCGTAGGAGGTTTGGCGTGATCACCAAGCAGCACATCGTTGCCCTCGGAGCCGCCGGGATACTCGCGGCTGCCAGTCCGTTGTTCGCACATCATTCATGGCCCGTCGACTGTTCGACTCCGGTCACCGTGACGGGAACCGTGGCAGGGTACACGTGGGCCAATCCACACGTGATGATCGGTCTCGAGGTCGAAGGCGACGACGGCACCATCGAGCGGTGGACTGTCGGAGGTCCCAGTCTCAATCGCATGTCGGACAACACGTGGGACAGGGATACCCTCAAACCGGGAGACGTGATCACCGGGACAGGCCATCGCTTCCTGGACGGATCGAATGTGCTGAAACTGGCGAAGGTCGTGATGGCCGACGGGTCGGAAATGGTCCTGTACGCCAACTGCTAGGCTGCGTCGAAACTCGCGCCTGCGTTTATCCCCTGGCATTTCTTCGCAGAGTGCCGAATACCACTGTTCGCTTCCGCGCCGAGCGCGACCTCGGGGCCACCGTGGTGTCCTTGGCGCCTTCACCGATCTTGCCGGCCACGTCGTGATGCCCGATGCGGGATCCGGATTGGCGACGACGGAAGGGTAGGGGGCGGGTACGAGGCGCTTCGAAAGGATTTCGCCCATGACACGTTCCCTGGTCGCGCTCACCACCGCCCTCCTGACGACGGCAGTCTACGCGCAGCAACCGCCGCAGTCACCGACGCAGGCCGAGACGCTCGCGAAATGGCCGTGGTCCATTTCGCTCCAGGCCGCACCGTTCGCGCGGCAATCCATCGAGATCACACTGGCCCCGCTGGAGGGGATGGAATACAAGTACCGCCTCGACGAGGATGCGGGCATGCTCTATTCGTGGACCTCGACGGGAGAGGTTCACTGGGAGCTGCACAGTCAACCCGACGACGCGCCGCAGGGATACGCAGAGTTCTTCGATACCTCCGACGGCAACGGGTCGCATGGCGGGTACACCGCACCGTTTTCGGGCATCCACGGATGGTGGTGGGAGAACACGACCGATGCCGACGTGACCATTACGCTCACGACCGCCGGGTTCTACACCGAGTCCCATGAGTTCCGCCGCGGACAACCGGTGGAGATCACCGCGATCGAATAACGAATGCGGTCTGGATACGCGACCGTGTCGTTCTGCCTCCCCGATCACACGTCTGCCTTCGTCGAGATTGAATCGCCGGGCCTGCTGACCGCTGGTGCGGCAAACTGTACTGATTGACGGCTGAGATCAACACGTTCAACGAAGGAAAGCGAGGGTTCTCAATGACGGGCGAGAAGATCTACGAGTACGACCTGGACGTGACGGGAGTGACGGACTACGGCGTGACCATGGAGGCCATTCTTTCGGGTCAGGCCCCCATCCCGCCGCAAGGGGTCCGCCTCGACGTTGCCTTCGAGGGTCTCGCGGTGGGCCGGCTGGCAGGGCGAGTGCGGGGCGTCGACTATCTCCGGATGCGCGCCGACGGACGCATCGACCTTGATATACGGGCAGTCCTCGAAACGGAGGACGGGTGTCGGATCGCGCTGTCCGCCGACGGTGTCGCTACTCCCCGCACCGCAGAGCCGATCGCCGATCTCTGCGAGAACGTCACGCTCAGCACGGCGGCCGAGGGGTACGCGTGGGTCAATACGAGACAGATCTGGGGCGTAGGCACGGTGAACTTCGCCGAAGGCAAGGTGCATATCGACGCGTACATGCCGTGAACGGGCCCGTGGAGCCGGGCCACCTGGCCCGCTCCCATGCGGCCCCCGACGCGCTCACCGATGGTGTGCCGCGCTGGCGTCGGGCAGTGCTGCGTACCCCCTGGAGCCGGAGAGGTCACAAGGGTTGACGATCCGCGCAGTGTTGTTCGATCTCGATGGGACGTTGCTCGATCGTCGCGCGACGTTTCGGCGTCACATCGAGTCGATGATCGAACGGCATCCTGACGTATTCCGAAGCCAGGAGACCCAGTCTCTGGTCGAAGAGTTGGTGACGCTGGACTCGAACGGATCAGCGACTCGGGCCGAGTTCTACCAGTCCGCCGAGCAGCAGCTCGGGCTGGCATCGGGTGCTTCGGCGATTCTCCTCCGGCACTTCGAGCGCCACTTCCCGGAGTCGTGCGTTGCGATGCCGCACACCGTGGACACGCTCGACGCGCTGCGCGCGCGTGGCGTGAAGATCGGCCTGATCACGAACGGGCGGGCTGTGATGCAGAACAGGAAGATCGACGGGCTCGGCATCCGGTCTCACCTCGACTCGGTCGTCATCTCAGGGGACCTCGGGATCCGGAAGCCGGATCCGCGGATTTTTGCGGCGGCGCTTGATGAACTATCCGTGGACTCTTCGTCGGCTGCCTACGTCGGTGACAATCCAGAGCCGGACATCCGCGGCGCCAGGCGAAGCGGCATGTGTGCGGTCTGGCGCCGGGACGAGTGGTGGTCGGAGACGGAGGAAGCGGACCTGGTGATCGACGACCTGAGCGAACTCGTTTCCGGGCTCGACCGCATAGGCCTCAAGCAGCGTGGATTGGCGTAGTGGGACCGTCCAATCCGGGTCGACTCCCAGCATGAACATGACCGCCGTGATCTTCGATATGGATGGGTTGCTGCTGGACAGCGAACGGCTGGCGCGCGCGGCCTTCGTTGACACCTGCGGCCACTTCGGCGTGGGTGATCAGACCGCGCTGTTCATGCAGTGCGTTGGCACCAACCAGGAACACGGCAAGCAGGTGCTCAGAGAGGGCCTTCGCGGCAAGGCCGACGATGTGGCGTTCGGGCAACTCTGGAATGCGAAGTGCGCTGAGTACATGTCCGATGCTGCGATCCCGCTCAAAAGCGGCGCCGCAGCGTTGCTGCAGGATGTCAGGGTTGCCGGGATTCCGACGGCGGTCGCGACTTCCACGCCGGGGGCCAGAGCCACGCGAATGCTGAGAAACTCCGGAATACTGCAGGAGTTCAACGTGGTTGTCGCCGGAGACCAGGTCCAGCGAAGCAAGCCTCTGCCAGATATCTACCTGCGGGCCGCAGAGCTGCTTGCCGTTCGACCTGACAGGTGCCTGGCGCTCGAGGACTCCGAGAACGGGGTACGGTCGGCGCTGGCCGCGGGCATGACCGTCATCCAGGTTCCGGATCTCGTCGAACCGTCGGACGCCGTACGCGCACTTGGCCATACGATTCTGGGCTCCCTGCACGAGGTTCGGGAGTGGTACTCGGCGTCGCGGGCGCCGGATGCTCCCCGCGACTTGGCGGTCCGCGTGGCGCCGTGAAGGACGTTCTTGCGAGCGCATTGCGCTTTGGCTAGAGTCCCTGAGCACGGTTTCATCGCATTGGCATTCGACACCGAAGGGAACATGTTCGGGCTGCATTCACGAGCGCGATCCGGTTGCCTCCCCGTTCGGCCTTGCAGCGCTTCACGCGGCGTCGAACGACCGAACGAACAGGGCGTCGATCGCGGCCTGCCCGTTCTCCCGCAACGTTCTCGTGCCGGTCCCGGTGCAATGTGCATGCGTGATGATCGGCGGGTCCGACGCGGTCAGCGCGTGCCAGGATGAGCCGGTCCACCGGTACCAGCAGTCCTTGTCCTGGTCGAACACGTGGAGTGACTTGTTGCACAGCTTGGCGAATTCGGCGCCCCAGCCGGTTCCACCCCGCACGGTGTCATCGTCCTGGATCGTGCCAACGACGTAGATCTCCTGCCCGCTGTTGACCTGGTACCACAGCACTTGCAGGACCCTTCGGAGGGTGGGGCTTTCCGTGTAGCGCCGATGCATCAGCCGTGAGACGTACTCGAGGCTGACATCGCCCGCCAGGAGTTCCTCGTGATTGAGCATGCGGACGCCACGCTCACGCGCGATCTTGTGACCGTCGAAGGTAAAGTTGACCTCTTCGACACCATGACGCTCGGCACACGCGCCGAACGCCGCCTCGGCGCCGTGGGCGCCGCCGCTGAACAGGATGCTGTCGGATGATTTCATCGTGGGACCTATGGTATCAACGAACGGAAGGCGCCGCGGAGGCGTCCTCCACGCTGAATACCGATGGAACGACGAACAGATGGCGTTGGGGGTAGGCGAGTCAGTGGGGGGATGGCAGTCGGCGACGTGATCGATCGAGGTCATGGGCGTGGGTAGCCATTCGCACTGCGTCGAAGTGGCGGAGGTGCGGCGATGACGATGCTGAAGAAAGTGTTGCTGTGGGCCGTTGGCGGTGTGGTGGCGGTCGCAGGAGGGCTCCTGGGCTGGGTGCTGCTCACGTGGGACCGGGTCCACGACGATGTGCCGATCCCCGCGCTAGAGGCCAGTGGCGACCCCGCGGTGATCGAGCGTGGGCGGTATCTGGTGCGCGGCCCGTCGCACTGCTCCGTGTGTCACATGAACAACCTGGCGGAGGTCATGCGCTCGGAGGCTGGCGAGGAGCTACCGCTGCGCGGGGGACTGGAGTTTCCGATCGATCCGCTGGCGGTCTTCTACACGGCGAATCTGACGCCGGATCCGGATACCGGCATCGGTCGCTATACCGACGGTCAGCTCTTCCGGATGCTGCGGCACAACGTCAAGCCCGACGGCCGGGCGAGCCTGGCTCCCCTGATGCCGTTTGCCAACATGGCCGACGACGACCTGGTGGCGATCGTGTCGTATCTCCGCACGGGCGAACCGGTTCGCACCGAGGTGCCGGCCGCGCGCTGGACGCTGATGGGCAAGGCGATCTCGGCGCTCGTGCGTCCGGCTGCGTTCCAGCCGGTGCTGGGGCACTCGCCGCCCGCGCTGGCACCGCCCCAGGAGGCCACGGTCGAGCGCGGCGGATATCTGGCCAACAGCGTCGCGAATTGCGTCGGTTGCCACTCGCCGATTGACCTTGCTACCGGGGACATGACCGGGCCTGCGTTCTCCGGGAACGGACTTGGAGAGCCGTCGATGATCGACCCCAACGTGATGCTTCGAATGCCGAATCTGACACCAGACCCTGGGGGCGTACTGGCGCGCTTCCCGAGCGAGGACGTCTGGATCAGGAGGTTTCGCGCAGGCCGCGTCGTGCAGGCATCGATCATGCCATGGGGCCCGTACAGCAACATGAGCGATGAGGATCTGCGCGCCATCTATCGCTACTTGAACAGCCTGGACCCGGTGGCCAATGACGTCGGCCCCACGGTCGAGCGCATCAGTCGTTAGGCTGCGGGGACATCCCAGACATGCCCGGCATGGTGTTCTGCTCAGGGGCGTTGTACCGTAACGTCTGCTAGGGCATGAATATTCAGGGTCGCATTTCGGACATCCTCTCGGCGGAAGCCGCTGCCATCGCGGCGGTGCGCGTCACGCCCGCCTTCGAGCAGGCCGTGCTGGCGCTGCGCGACTCGACAGGAAAGGTGCTCACAACGGGCATGGGCAAGGCGGGACACGTGGCGCGGAAGTTCGGGTCGACGCTGTGCTCGACCGGTACGCCGGCCTACTACCTGCATCCGGGCGAGGCGGCGCATGGCGATCTCGGTATCGTCGAAGCCGACGACTGCGTCGTGGCGTTCTCCACGAGCGGCAAGACGCAGGAAGTGATCGACATGCTCGAACGGGGCCGAGCCCTCGGCATCGGCACGATCATCAGCATCACGTCACACCCTGAATCGGCGCTGCGCGACCTGAGCGACATCGTCGTCGATATGGGCGTGATCACCGAGCCGTGCGCCCACGGCCTGACCCCATCGGCAAGCATCGCGGTCATGCTGGCGATCAGCGACGCGTTGGCACTCACGCTGATGGATCTGAAGCAGTTTTCGCGCACGGAGTTCGGGCGCCGCCATCATGGTGGATACCTGGGCGCGCAGTCGAGACCGGATTCGGAGGCGTAGCAGCGGTTGCGGGACACGTTCTGAGCGTGAAGGAGGGAGACAACATCGTGCGTATCGCACTACGACAGAAAGACGGTGGCCCAGGCTCGGCCGCACGTCCGGTTGTGTTGCTGGTTGTGGCGATTGGAGTAGCATTCGGCGGAGTCATGCACAGTCAAACGCGTACAGAGGCCGGCGGAGAGCTGCCATCGGTGTCCACCTCCGGTATTCCGTACCACACGGCCGACGACCCAGGGGCGGCGGCGCTGGTGGACGCCATCCGCGCCAGACGGGCCGGCGGCCGGTTGCTGAATCTCGACCGGATGCTCCTGCACAGTCCGACATTTGCCGAGGGCTGGAACGCCATGTTCGGGGCGATTCGCGGGCAGCTATCGCTGTCCCCGAAACTGCGTGAACTGGCCATCATGTTCATCGGCGTGCTCAATGAGGCTCCCTACGAGTGGGCGCAGCACGAACGGGTGTTCGTCGAGGTGGGTGGTACCCCCGAGCAGATGACCGCGATGAGAACCCCGGACGCAGCGCTGGTCGACACGGAGCGCTTCGATGAGGCGGAGCGCGCCACGCTCGCGCTGACCTACGAGATGACTCGGAATGTGGTCGTCACCGACGAGACGATGCGCCGCGTTCGAGACCTGTTGCCGGACGCGGAGGTGGTCGAGCTGATTGGCACCATCGCGGGCTACAACATGGTGTCCCGGTTCGTCGTCGCGACGGGCCTCGAGATGGAGTAGAGCGCACACGGTACGTCAGAAGGAGGAGAGCACATGATCATTGTTCGTAGCTGTTTCGTCGCCAAGCCCGGTTGTGCCAGTAAGCTGGCCGCGCAGTTCAAGTCGGCCGCGACCATTGCGAAATTTACCAACTGCCGGGTGTTGACCGACGTGACCGGGGATTTCAATCGCGTCGTTCTTGAAT
>JAQBVV010000139.1 GCA_027622905.1 Acidobacteriota bacterium | reverse complement strand
GCCAGACCTATACCCGGATCCGCGACGCACTCGCTAATGTCGCCTGAGTTTTTGTCACATCAGGGCTAGATGCTTGCAGAGAAGTACAGCTCGCTCAACGACGTGGCCTCGAAACTGGGGATTGGCGACTTCAGCACCAAAGAAGCAGACAACAAGCTGCGGATTTCTGGGAAGACGACCTATCAGCTTGAAAAGGATCTGTTCTGGGACGCCATCAAGGCGTTTCCCGGCTGGGACAAGGAGGTCGCTGCGGACATCCGGGTTGAAAAGTCCGACATTCACGGGATTCACACGGTCGTGGCGGGTGACTCACTGTCGAAGATCGCGAAGGTACACTTCGACAATCCGAATCGCTACATGGACATCTTCAATGCGAACAAGGATCAATTGAAGGACCCGAACCTGATTCATCCCGGTCAGCGGCTCGTCATCCCGAAGAAGTAGGGCAGCAGCAAGGACGTCAGCCGCGCCGTCGCCACCCGCACGGCCACCCAACGTCGGTGATTGACGGCTAGTAGAAATCGTGCGCATCCACCGAGGCGCTGCCGTCGATCCCCTGCATGCGCTCGGCCCGGATGGACAGCACGCCGTCCTGGTGCTGCAACACGCCGTCGACCAGCAGGAACGGCTGGCGTACCACGGTCATGCGCTCGCGGTCGAACAGATCGGGACGCACGATGATGTTGGAAATCCCGGTCTCGTCCTCGAGCGTCAGGAACACGAATCCCTTGGCGGTCCCGGGACGCTGGCGGGTGATCACCATCCCGGCCACGCGCACGCGCCGCCCGTCGCGCGCCTGCGGCAGATCGACGGCACGCAGCACGCCACGCAGCGCCATCTCACCGCGCCGCAGCGCCATCGGGTGCGGCCCGATCGTCAGACCGGTTCCGGCGTAATCGGCCTGCAGACGCTCGCCGTCGTCCATCGTGGGCAAGGGAGACGCGCCAGGCGAGGCGTCCTCCTCACTCGACGCGAACATCTCCCCCGCCGGGCGCACGGCCTGCTCGACCTGCCACAGCGCGCTCCGCCGCTCGTCGGTAAATGCGTTCAAGGCCCCGATATCGGCCAGCGTCGTCAACTCGTCGCGACGTAATCCCGTGCGGCGCGTGATGTCCTCGATCGACGTGAACCGGCCGGCTGGCGTCACGGGCACGATCCACTCGTGCGCGCAGGTATTGCAGAAGTAACTCCCCTCCCTGACCACCTCGATCATCGACGCGTCATCGGAGCCGCACTTGGCACAGAGCAGCGGTGGAGTGATCGTTATTGCCCTGTCGAATGCCGCCATCGCCTGTCCTGCGTCCTTCCGTAAGCCGTTCACATACATGAGCCCGATGCGAATGGCGCCGTCCGGTTCAACCCGGCAGCACCAGTCGGACGTCTGCACGTCGATCGGGTCGAACCGCACCCCGCGACGTTGCGCGTCCTTGACGAGCGACGCCGGATGATAGAAACCCATCGGCTGGTTGTTGAGCAGCGCCGTGTAGAACGCCGCGGGGTAATGCACCTTGAGATACGCGCTGGCGTAGACCAGCAGCGCGAAACTGGCCGCGTGCGACTCCGGAAATCCGTACAGCGCAAACGCGGTGATCGACGCGATGATGCGATCGGCGGTGTCGCCGATGATGCCATTGTTCGCCATGCCGGCGCGCAGCTGGACTTCGATGTCGGTCATGCGCTGCGCCGAGCGCTTGAAGCCCATGGCGCGACGCAGTTCCTCCGCCTGACCGCCGGTGAATCCCGCGGCGACCATCGCGATCCGCAGCAACTGCTCCTGAAACAGCGGTACGCCCAGCGTGCGAGCCAGCACCGGTTCGAGCAGCGGATGCAACGGCACCACCGGTTCCCTGCCCGCGCGCCGATTGAGATAGGGGTGCACCATGTTGCCGACGATCGGCCCTGGCCGGATGATCGCCACTTCAACGACGAGGTCGTAGAAGCAGGTCGGCTTGAGCCGCGGCAACGTCGCCATCTGGGCACGCGACTCCACCTGGAAGACGCCGATCGTGTCGGCCTTCTGCAGCAGGTCGTAGACGGCTGGATCGTCCGGCGGCATGTGCGCGAGATCGAATCGCGACATCGAACGGGAAGAGTGTGCGGAACGTTGTGCGCTGTTGCTCTCGGGTCCTGCGGTATTGACCAGTTCGATCGCGTCCTGCAGGACGGCCATCATGCCGAGACCGAGCAGGTCCACCTTGACGATGCCCATGTCGGCGCAGTCGTCCTTGTCCCACTGCACGACCACGCGGCCAGGCATCGAGGCCGGTTCGAGTGGCACCACGGCATCGAGTGCGTCCTGGCAAATCACCATGCCGCCCGAGTGCTGCCCCAGATGGCGTGGCAGATCCTGGATCTGGCGCCACAGCGCGGTAAATGTCCGCATCCGCGGCCTGTCCAGCGACAGACCCACTTCCCGCATATTCCGTTCGAGCGTCTCGTCCGGATCGGTGAACTCGAAACGGTGCATCACCTTCGCCAGCCGGTCGATCTCGGCATCCTCGAGCGACAGCACCTTGCCGACGTCGCGCGCGGCACTTCGACCCCGATACGTGATCACGTTGGCGGTCATCGCCGCCCCGAGGCGGCCATACTTTTCGTAGACATGCTGGATCACGCGTTCGCGGCGCTCGCCGCTCGGTAGATCGAGGTCGATGTCCGGCCACTCGCCGCGCTCTTCCGACAGAAAGCGTTCGAAGAGCAACTCCATCGCGATCGGATCCACGGCGGTGATCCCCAGGCTGTAGCAGACGGCGCTGTTGGCCGCCGAGCCGCGCCCCTGCACCAGGATGTCCTGCTGCCGCGCGTAATTCACGATGTCCCAGACGATGAGGAAGTAGCCGGCGAGGTCGAGCTTCTCGATCAGATCGAGTTCGCGCGCGATCTGGGCGCGCGCCTTGTCGTGGTACGGACGATACCGATTGCGTGCGCCCACCTCGGTGATGTGCCGCAGAAACGTCACCTCGGTTTCGCCATCGGGCACGGGATACCGCGGGAAGCGGTAGCCCAGATCGGCCATCGTGTACTCCAGCCGCTCAGCCAGTGCGAGGGTCCCTGCCAGCGCATCGGGTCGATCCGCAAAGAGTCGCGCCATCGCGCTGGGTGATTTCAGATAGCGCTCGCTGTTTCGCGCGAGCCGTCGTCCGGCCGCGTCGAGCGTGGTGCCGTGCGCGACGCACCTCAGCGCGTCGTACAACGGACGGTCTGCAGGCGCGGCGAACCGGACGCCATTGGTCGCGATGACCGGCACATGAAACGCCCGTGCCAGCGCATCGAGCGCCGCGTGTTCGGCTTCATCATCGCGCAGCAGGTGGCGCTGCACTTCAACGCAGACATTTCGGCGCCCGAACAGACCGACGAGGCGATCCAGGAGGCCGCCCACGCCGTACTGCCGACTGTCGAGCAGCGCCGGACCGCCAAGCGCCACCAGTCCACCGGTCCAGCCTTCGAGTTCTTCGAGACGCAGCGCACCCTCCCCCTTTGGCGCGCGCATCTTCATGCGCGTCACGAGCCGGCAGAGGTTTCGGTAGCCTTCCTGCGACTCCACCAGGACAGGCAGCGACCAGGAGTGAGTGGCGAGTGGCGAGCGGTGCGTGGTGAGCGGTGCGTGACGAGTCGTGAGCCGCGAACCGGGATGCGTGGCGATCGTCAGCTCCGCGCCAATGATCGCGCGCAGGCCTGCTTTGCGTGCCGCCTTGTGGAACCGTGGCGCGCCATAGACGCCGTCGGCGTCCAGCAGCGCCACCGCCGAATAGCCCAGCGCGGCGGCACGCGCGACCAGCGCTTCGGGCACCGACGCGCCATGGAGAAAACTGAAGGCGGACGCGCAATGCAGCTCGATATACACGATAGGGTTCGAATGGAAAGAAGAGTTTCGGCAGCTGGTGGCACGCAGCCGGTCGTCAATCGACGACGCCCTCGATGAACCAGGCGTCAGTGCCGCGGTCGCGGAAGACGCGGTACGTCGCACCATCAGTCAGCGTGACGTCCCATTCATCGCGATCCCACGCCGTGGTCGGCACCGTCCACCAACCTCCCGATGTCCGCCATGGCCCCGCGCACCGCTGCACATCGCCACCCGTCAAGTCACGTGTCGTCAACACGCGGTCAGCAGCCGCGGACCGCACCGCTCGCGCTGGATACACACGAGGCCCCGTCACTCGATCCGTCGTGACGCGCACGGGGGTGTACCGGTCGACACGCACGCGTGCGGGCACAGGCACACGAAAACGACGAAGCGCCACCGCCGGACGTGGTGCGGCACGCTCCTCGGTGACGACTCGAGGCTCTGACACGCGCGATCCTGGCGTGCGCTCGCGGCGGGCACTCTCGGCATCGGCCGGTGCGAACGCGTGCATCGCAAACGCCCCAGGCTGCCATGTGTCAACGACGGCCGGCGACCCGCACCGTCCCTCCCCCATCAATGCGCCGAGCCGCGCCATCAACGTGGAGATCTGATCGGGTGACGGTAGCGGGCGTGTCAACAGCGAAAACTGCAGCACGCGTGCGGGCGTCGGCTCGATCGTCACAACCACACGATCGATGGCGGCATCCGGGGGATGTGATTCCAGATCCAGCAACGCCAGGGTGCGGAGCGTCCGTGCGTCCCGTATCGGCGCCGGTAACTGCAGCGAACGCATATGCACGGTCCTGGTGACCAGATGCAGCCGAACATGCAGCACGGCCGCGCCGCGTCCGCGACGATCGAGATGAGCTTCGAGCGGCTCCAGCAGCCGATCGAGCACATACGACAGCGACTCCAGCCCCTCGATGGGCCATTCAAGATCGATGGCCTGCTCGAAACGTTCTTCCGACACAACAGGGAGCAGCGGCTGCGGATCCTCCCCGCGTGCCAGACGCTGCCACCGCACACCTTCCTGCCCAAGGCGTGCCGCCACGGCGGCAGCAGGCAATGCCGCCACGTCGCCAAGGGTGCGCAACCCCCACCGGCGAAACGTCTCCAGTATCCCGTCGGGCGATAAAGCGGGTGACTGGAGACTCGGCGAGGAAGACGCTGGAGGGTGCGACAGCACGTGCGACGGCGCCGGCACGAGCGCAAGCGCAGCCAGCCGTTGAATCGGCAGCCTCGCAAGCGCAGCCGCTTCAGTGCCTGGATCAACAACCGTGACCGACGCGCTGGCAGCCTGGACAAGCAGCCGTGCCGCCGTGCGCGTGCCGGCAATGGCGACCTGCACGCGCAACCCGCGATCGGCCGCAGTCTGACGCAGTGCCTCGCCCATCGCGCGCGTATTCCCGAACAGTCGTGTCAATCCGCTGAGATCGAGCACCACCTGCCTGGTAGCCAGTGGTGAAAGTCCGCCTGCGTTCGACGCGCGCCGCACCCTCGCAGCGCGCGCAAGCGGTGCATCGATCTCGATGCGCGGGGAAAACTCGCGCGCCACGTCGATCAACACGTCAGCCTCAGTCGCCCCCTCGTCAACCGCATACACAGCGCCAAACATCAGTTGCCTGTTCGCCCTTACTGCCTACTGCGACGCCGTCGCCGCGATCATCACGTCCCCATCGACCCGGCGCCTTGGTGACACGACGCGCACCGTCACATCCAGACCGGCAAGACGATCGCTGCGGGACGAGACGCCGACTGCAGTGCCTGAGCCATTGAGGCCAGTGTCGGTTGGCTGGCCCGCCCACTGCGTTCGGCTATCCAATATGAGCGTCAGGCCGTGCGCACTGCGCCCGAGCGGCTGTGGTGCGACCAGCACGCACGCGGTCTCACTGCCCTCGACCGTTCGCTGCACGCGCAACCATGTCGTATACGGAAGACGGTGCAACGTGGCCGGCGACGCGTCCGCGAGGTCGATCGCCACCACGCCAAATCCGCCAGCCTGCAACACAAGGTTGAGCGCCTTCAGTGCGCGGTCGATCGTGCGATCGACCAGCCAAGGGGCTCCGCCCCTCGATATCCCAGCGGAGCCCCTTGACTGGTCGCCAGTATTTCTTGCCTCGCTGATCGCGTGTCCACGAATCCAGAGCAGTCGATCGAGGTCCACGCCTGCGGCAACGGCCGACGCCAGGTCAAGACGATCGAAGGTGTCAACCAGCGCCACGATCTCGCCACGGCGGGTGGCGGCGGCCAGCATCTGCAGCAGCAGCGTGGTGCGCCCCGACGACGGTGGGCCGACCAGCTCCGAGAGCTGTCCGCGGGGAAGCCCCCCCTGAAGACTGGCATCAAGTTCGCTCAGTTCAGCAGGGGCCACCTGTCCGTCCCCTTTCCCAGGTGGCATGGCTGACGTGAGCGTTCGATCCAGCTTGCGCGCGCGAAGCGCATCTTCAAGAACCGCTAATGCCTGTTTTGTCATATTTCCGCCTTGGAGCGAAAATATAGCGAAACCAAGGCGAATGCGCAAGCGATATATCGCCCACTCCCTCACACTTCTCCACTGGCTTCATAACCTCCAGGCGGGGCCTGACCGCGACAGCCCCTTCTGGCGCCACCCGCCCCCGAGAACATTCTCGACTCAAGTGTGGGCTGCGGGGATACCAGCCGTCGGCCACCGGCGGAGGCATGCCGGGAATCGGGCTCCGTCTCGGCACCCTGACGCCCGCGCGTCGACTATCAGCTATCTCGCAACGTAGTCCGTCAGGCGCAATCGGACCTTCAGTGGTGATCCGGGCGTCTGCTTGCACACGGGCCGAAGTCGACCCGGAAGACTCGCTCCGCCCGATGTCCAGCACCTGAAGTCGGCATGCTCCGACGGCGTCCGCCGTCTGGTATCCCCGCAGCACGGAGGGACTATGAGAGTCGGCTTCTCATGGCCCCCTGGGACTTAGACCTTGTCGAGTCCTTCTATGTCGGCGAGGTCCTTGGTACGGCCGGTCGCGCGCTTGTTGCGAACGAACGCGTCGAGGCCGATGACGCCTACCTCGACATCGCCGAACGGCCGGGTGAGGCGATCCGGCCACGCGTCGGCGAAGCGCAATCCCGTGAGTTGCGTGAGAATGTCGATACGCCCAGGAGGCACACCGATCTGATACGTCACCCCCTCGCGCGCGAGGTCCGCTTCAGAGAGACTGCCTGCTGGTGCTCCGAATGCGGCGAGCGCCTGGATGACGCGCTGTGCGTTCGCGGGTGACGCCTCAACCCACACGTCGAGGTCACCGGTGGCCCGCGGCCGCCCGTGGACGCCGAGCGCGTACGCCCCGACCACCAGGAACCGGACGTTAGAGCGCTTTTCGTTTCGGTCTGGGGCTTCTCGCAGGGGCTAGGCCTTTTCGAAAAGCGCCTTCCCGCGTTTTTCGGTCTACACCAAATCGAAAAACGCTCTAGCGGCGACGAATGCTCGCAACAGATCGGTGAAGTCCGGGTTCATGGGGAGGATGGCCGGCGAGTTGCCACTGTTCGAGGCTCAGCCGCCACACCTGAAGCGGGCGTTCGTTCTCAGGGATTTGCTTCCAGAACTCGAGATCGTGAAGGTCGGCCTCAGCCGCCGATCCGTACCGGCGGACAGTGAGGCGCTGCCGCCGGTCAGGCGCGTGGTCGCGTGTCACGTTGCCATTATCGCTGATAGGACCGGTGTCGCTCATCAAACACGCGTCCCACAATACCTGGTTCCAATCGAGGGTGGGAGAATGAGCGGGGGGTGCTATCCACGGGTGAGCCTTGACAACCTTTCAGCCTGGGCAGATGATCGCGCCTCTACCGCGAGCCGATTGAGGGAGCCCTGTCGTCGTTGCTCTCGCGATGCAATCAGGTGGGGAAGCTGGAGGACAAGTCATGAGACTGCTTCGACTCACTCTGATAACGTGCATCCTGTTCATCCCAGGGCCCGCGTTTGCCCAAAGCTGGATCGAATACACCAGTCGGCAGGATCTCTTTCGTGCCAGTTTTCCGGGTGAGCCGACGGTGGAGGACGTCTCCTACACCTCACAGTACGAAGCCGAGTACCCGGCCCGCGCGTATACCCGCCAGAATGGCGAGAGCCGCTACTCCATCACGGTGGTCGACCACACCGACGCCGAGCGGATCTTCACGGAACGAGGCATAAGCGGTCATAGCGAGTGTCAGGCACGGTGTTGGATCGTTGACCGTTACGCCGCACCCAGTCATGCGGCGAATCAGTTCCTGACAAGGGCTGCAAAGGTGACGCACTTCGGATACAGCCGGACCGACCTCATCGGCGGATATCAAATACAGCTCGTCAACCCCGATCAATCCCAGAGCTTCGTCGAGATCCACATGCACGAAGACCGTCTCTACATCCAGGAGGCAACCGTGCCGGCGGGTGCGCCGCTGCCCATGATCTTTGGGCCGTCCCTGCGAATCCTCGACGAGGAAGGAAACAGCATCCGCTACCAGTCGGACTATATGAACGGATACCCGGCACCCCCCAGGACGAGATGACCTCGGCCCAACTGGTCGAGCGCGATGTAAGGAGATGCGGGTGCAGCGGGCGTTTCACTTGGGGAGGTTGAGAACGATGGCACGGTACAAATCACTGACAGCGGCATTCGTCATGCTCTCGTGCATGCTGGTGTCGGGCGGTGTCGTCACCGCACAAGAACCGGCGAATGAAGTCCCTCTGCTCGCCGACGATGCCTCGATCCTGCTCACCGTGTTTCTCAAGCACGATCAGTCGATGAACAACGCCCAGCGACGCGAGTTGCTCGATCGCAGCGGGTTTGACGACATGTTTCCGCCTGACGGCGTCGAGATCGTCGATCACTACATCATGATGGGCATCGGGCAGGTCATTGTGCTCCGACTGCCGCCGAGCCACGTGCGCAGGCTCAATCTCGCAATCGAGTACGGGGCCTGGGGCGCGTATCAGACAGAGTTCTACGTCACCTACGACTTGCTGGCTGCCCGGGCAGCAGAGGCAGCAGCCGAGCCGTGAAG
>JAQBVV010000138.1 GCA_027622905.1 Acidobacteriota bacterium | reverse complement strand
CCGAAAAACGCGGGAAAGCGCTTTTCGAAAAGGCCAGGCCCCTGCCAGAAGCGCCAGACCGAAACGAAAAGCGCTCCAGGCGGCCCCGCGCGACGGGTGTGCGGGTCACGACGAGGCCCAGGAAAGCGGCGACGCGGAAAGGCGCCAGAAAGGCGCGATAACACCCGCCCTCACGCACGGGACGACGTAGACGCTTGCGCCTCTGGCGGAACTCACTTGTGAGCTCGGGCTCAGGCGCCACCCATCCTGTCCCGAGCAGACTCGCGCGGACCGACAGCGTCGACGGTCGAGCTGGCCTTTGCCAGTCCAAAGGGTGGCATGCCGCTGTAGACGCACTCGTATTCCCCGGCTCGGACCTTGTAGGTCTCATGCCAGATGCCGACGTCTCCGCGACTGCTGCCGATCCGCTTGTTGAAAGCCACCCAGGCAGGCCAGTGGAGCCGGTCGGCGTCCCTGGCATACGCCTCGAGATGATCGAAGGACCGCCAGTACTGCACGATCACGCCGAGACTCTGGACGTGTCCGAGAAAACCCGACTCGGGACGCCGCTCAAGTTCGCGAATCATCTTCGGCATCGCCATGAAGGCAGGGAGCCACTTATGGATCTTCCAGGGTTTGTTGATCCGCATGCCGATCAGAAACACGACGAAGTCGCCTTCGATCTCGGCTGTCACACGTGTTGCGACGACCTTCGCCATGCTGCTACCTCCTAACGCGCGTCGTACCGTCCAATACCCGATCCACATGGGTCGGGCAGGCCCAACGTTTCATATACTCCGCTCATGGTAGATGTCGTTGGCGTGGGTGCCAACTCGGTGGACCGCGTCTACCGCCTTCCGGCGTTCCCCAGCCCCAGCGGTCCCTCGTCCAAGCTCCGCATCGCGCAGCACGCGGTCATGGCCGGTGGCCAGACCGCGACCACGCTGTGCACGTGCGCCGCGATGGGGCTGACGACGCGCTACGTCGGCGCGAGCGGCAACGACGACAGCGGGCGCCTGATCCGCGACGAGCTGTCGCGCCGCAGCATCGACATCACGCACGCAGTCGTCCGTGATGCCGCCAACGCCTACGCCGTGATTCTGATCGACGACACGCAGGGCGAGCGCGTCGTGCTCTGGGACCGCGACCCGCGGCTCAACCTGACACCCGGCGAGATCGACGCGGCGGCTGTCGCAGACGCACGGCTCCTGCACGTGGACGACGTGGATGTGGAGGCAGCGCTCCACGCCGCGTCAATCGCACGGAAGGCCGGTGTTCCGATCACGAGCGACATCGAAACTGTCGGCAACCAGACCGACGTGCTCGTTGCGGCAGTGACCGTCCCGATCTTTGCCGAACACGTGCTTGAGCCGCTGACCGGCGAGCGCGATATCGAGCGGGCGCTCCGCGTCGTTCGGAGACGCCACGCCGGCATGCTCTGCGTAACACTTGGTAGCCGCGGCGCGATGCTGCTCGCCGGAGATCGGCTGTACGGGGAACCGGCCTGTCCGACGACCGTCGTGGACACCACCGGCGCCGGCGACGTGTTTCGCGGCGGATTCATCACGGCACTCCTGCGCGGCGACGCGCCGGAAGACATCCTGCGCTTCGCCAACGCCGCCGCCGCCATCAGTTGCTCGCGAGCCGGGGCGATCGCCAGCGTGCCGTCGCTGGAAGAGACGGCGTCACTGCACCATGAGTGAGCACATCTAAGAATCCCACTTCAAGATACTCGCCATGGCTTACGTCGACCGCGCCTTCGACTTCCGCCGTCGCCTCCAACACTGATCCGATGTTGATGTGGTGCATCCGGTTGCACGAAACTTGAAATCTCGATCCTGACGCGGCAAGATCCCGGGGTCTGCCCGATTCCGCCTTGTCTATCGTCTGGAGGAGCTCTTGGCCAAGAAACCAGAACGCGGTGTTACGGCGGCCACCGAGAAAAAGCAACGCGCCCGCATCAAGGAACTGGGTGGCCGTGCGGCCAAGGCTACCGGCATGAAGGGCACCAGAATGGTGTTCGGGGCGCCGGTAGACTAATTCAGCCGCCAGGCGAGAGCAGTACTTCGAATGGGGGTGCGACCAGCGGCGCGTGGGGCGGCGGCAGGCCGCCACGCAAGGCATCGCGGAGGAAGTCGCCAGCGACTACTTTTTCAGCAGCACTGACTTGATCGGCGGTTCATCACGGCGCTCCTGCGCAGCGACGGAAGACATCCTGAGATTCGCCAACGCCGCCGCCGGCGTGAAACGTCTGGCAGCCACCATCCTGAGCGTTCGAGAGGGGCACGGATCCGGACTCCCGACACCGAACGCGCAGACGTTGAAGGGTTCGTCCCGTGTCAGGGCAGTCGTTGCATGACCACGCCCATACGCACCACGTCCTCAAGCCGGCATGTCGATCCGTCATCCGGACATTGTTTGAGCATGAAACAGCCGTCGGCCGTTTCGACGAAGTCCTCCTCGCCCCTGGCCAGGACGCCTTCGACGCGATAGGTGATGGTGCTGATCACGGGTGAGCCGGAATTGCTGTCGAGCGCGTCGAGCGTCGTCTCGAACACCGAATCTCCCGACCGAGGCCTGACGACGGTACCGCCGGCCGCAATCTTCATCGGCAGGCCGAACGGATGTCCGATCAAGGCGAGCGGTGTGCCGATCCCGATCACGTCGTCGGCCTCCATCTCCAGGCCGGGGCGTCCCGTGTCGCGGTCCAACCGGACGACAGCGAAGTCGACGCCTCTGCGGTTGACCCTGCGGACCAGGGCTTGACACTCGAACACGTCGTACCGCTCGAGCGGCGCCACGCTGCCGCGATCGTCCATCTTGAAATCGAAGACGAACCGCGTCCGCTGGCAGACGCGCTCGTTGCGGATGCAATGTCCTGCCGTGACGAGCAGATCCGATTCGATCAGGAAGCCGCTGCAGAACGCCGGCGTCGGCTGATTGCGAAACCGGCCACCGTCGCACAGCGGACCGCCGCATCTCTCCATGACGTAGTCAGCGAGTGTCTCACCGCCAAGTGCGATCTCGTTCCCGCGGATGCGCACGTCTCGCTGCGGCACCAGGGCCGCGACCGAATTCGCCATCGCACGAAGGCGCGGGTCCGGATGATGTGCCGACTCCTGGATGCCGTCTTCGCCGTACACGGGCGGAGGGGCGGCAGCGCCTGCGCGCAGGTCGGGCGCCTGAGCCACGGTCACGGACCACAGCACCACGAAGACGGCGACCGGCAATCGGAGGTGAGAGGTCACAGGTTGCTCGATCGTCAAGGGACGGTTAGTGGTGCAGACCGATGCACCGTCGCCATGGTCTGTGCACACACGAACATATATACCTTGTCGGTTGGCCAGGCGCTTACCTGCTTTCGACTCTGCACGGGTCGGATTGGAGTAGCGGCCGGAACACCTCACTGACGAGGGCTCCAACCTGTCAATGCCGGTCGCGTGTTCCTGCGCTACTGGCGGCGCCACGAACCGGAACGACTCCCTCTTGTGTTGAGGGGATGAGCGACGCGAGCGTGCGCTCTCCTCGTCACCCAGACCGGACCAGCCATACGGACATATACTCGCGCTGTGCGGTCGCGCGCGCCGTATCCCTCCGTCGTGGCGGACCTTACATGATCCTCAGAAACAGATTGGCCCACGCGCCTCGGTGGGTCGGAGACGCAAGCAAGCCATGACCGAATCGCGAATGCAGTGCATGCGGGTGTGGGGCGGCAGCGGCGTGGTAGACGCGGCGGTGTCGACCACGGGCTTGGACGTGTGCCTCTACTGCAAGCCATTCGGTGGAGACAGAGAAGGGGGCGACGTCTACCACGTCTCCTCCTGCTCATCTGGGCGCATCACCCGGGTGGTGCTGGCCGACGTCCGAGGCCATGGCGAAGGTGTGGTCTCGCTGTCGAAAGGTCTCCGCCGGCTGGTCCAGCGGTACATCGACCACATCGACCATGGCACGCTGGTGCGGTCGATCAATCAGGCCTTCGTCTCGGTCGGTGACGCGTCCGCCTTCGCCACGGGGCTTATCGCGACCTTCTTCCTACCGACCAGCACGCTGGCGCTCACTCGGGATGTTCGAGTCGACGAGCTACGCGAAGATACAGGTGAAGCTCGCGCCCGATGACCTGGTGCTCTGCTACACCGACGGCCTCGAGGAATGCGTTGACGAGCGGGGGGAGATGCTGGGACCCGAGGGCATCCGTCGACTGGCGGCGAGCACCGAACGGACCGAACCACGCCAGATCATTGCAGAGATTGTGCGGCGGGTGACAGCAATGTCCGGGAACAACCTCACCGGCGACGACGTGACGATCCTGCTCCTCCGGCCCAATGGCGCATCGGTGCCGATGCGGGACAATCTCTTCGCACCGTTTCGCTACCTGTCCAATCTGCTGGGTCTGCGGGCATGAGCGAGTCGGCGAGACCGGCATATGCCAGCGCGGGGTGGGAGGCGTGATCGGAGCATGAAGAAGACGACGGCCGGATTGCTATCGTGGCTCGCCATCTGCGTTGGTGGCGGCGCACTCGTGGGTATGGTGACTGCCGGCGGCGACTCGCCCTGGTACCAGGTACTCGATAAGCCGACCTGGACGCCGCCCGGCTGGATCTTTGGGCCAGTGTGGACCCTGCTCTACATGGCCATGGCACTGGCCGCGTGGCGGGTGTGGCGTCGCGGCGGATGGACTACGCATGCGGTCCCGCTCGCGGCGTTCGTGGCGCAGCTCGCCCTGAATTTCGCATGGTCATTCATCTTCTTCTCGTTCCAACTGATCGGGTGGGCGCTGGTCGATATCCTGCTGCTCGGGGTGACGATCGTGGTGACGATGCGCCTCTTTGCAATCGTCGACCGATACGCGGCCTGGCTGCTGGCGCCCTATCTGGGATGGGTCATGTTTGCGGCGGCGCTGAACGCTGAAATTTACCGGCTGCTGCAGTAGGGGCGCCTTGCGCGCGGGGGACGTATGCACGGTGACCTCACCAGCCTGGCCTCCTGCAAGATCTCCGCTTTCGTCACGCCCGCCTGCCAGACCGCTACTCTTCCGCAAGAGGTTTCGCGGGCTCAACAGGTGATCGCCAACACACTGCGTTCAGGAAAGAGGTCCCATGCCGCACATCGTCGTTGAACAGACCGGCCCGCTCGATGCAGTGTTTGCCGCGCTCGATCCATTCGTCATGGCGGACGGTAACTTGATCCTCAGGATCAGCGATGTCTTCCTTAACCGGCGCGGGACGATCATGCTGCTCGAAGCGGTCGTGGTCGCTAAACCTCGATCGCAAACGTTCTTCATTCAGATTTCGAAAAGAGACCAGGCGGTCACCGTACGTCTCTTGCCAGCCACCGATCCCGAGGAGAAGACGCCGGCGGTCAAGCAACTGATGGCTCAGGTCGCGCATCGAATCCGCCAGATCGTGCCCGAGAGCCGCTACGGAAAGACGAACCTGAAGGAATTTCTCATCGCGCCGGACGCCTGAAGCCGCCGCCTCGCATGCATCCCGCTTCTGCCGCATCTCAGCTGGTTTCACCGCGCGGAGCGGTAGATCGGGTCCGCCTCTCCTCGCGTGATCCGGCGCACCACAGCCGAGAAAACGACCAGGGCGACGGCCCAGCTGAGCGACAGCCGTACAAGGCCCTGCGTCAGAGGTGGCAACAGGATCACCGCCCCCAATCGTTCGCCGGCGAGGAACGCGAGTGGGCCGCCGACTGCGCCGAAGAGCGCCGCCGATACAGGGCGCATGATCACACCCCGCAAGCTGAATCGAAAGGTTGTCGCAAACTGCGCCCACATCGCCAGCAGCCAGGCCGGCGGAAGGGCGTCGATCATGGCTCCCGAAGTGAAACGGTAGGTGCCGGCTTCGATCTGGCTGAACTCTACGACAGCTCCGACCGTGGTGGTGAGCACTATCAGGCGGGTGTCGAGGGTCCGTTCTCGAGACAGCCGGAGATGTACCCCGACCAGGATCGTCGCGATCAGGAATCCAGTCCACGGACGATGCCACGCACTGCCAAGTACGCAGGCGACCCATCCAAGTTGGTAGAGCGCGTAGTTCACGAGGCGGGTGTGACGCATCGCTTACCGCGGCGCGCGCACGAAGCGGCTGTCCCTGCCGCCAGGGGTCCCAGACGCTCCAATGTCGTTTGCGGTCATTCGCGATCGTCGCACGCGGTGCACGATCCCTCCGATCGGTCATCGCGTTGCATCGACTCCTTGAACGTGCCAGGTCTTCCGTTAACGTTCGGGAGCCCGCCAATGTTGCTATCGTCGACGCTACTTCTTCAGCAGCACTGACCCGAGGGGGGGCACGGCCATCGAGATCGAGTGGGTGAAACCGTGTGACGGGTGCGCCTCGGCGTCGACGCCGCCCGCGTTGCCCACGTTGCTGCCGCCGTAGATGTCGCTGTCACTGTTGAGGATCTCCCGGTAGCGGCCGGCCTCCGGCACGCCGATCCGGTAGCCCTGCCTCGGCACGGGCGTGAAGTTCGTCACCACGATGGTGCAGTCACCCGGATCGCGCGCGCGCCGTAACATCGAGATCACGCTGTTCTCGTGATCCTGACAATCGATCCACTGGAACCCGGCGCCGTCGAAGTCCACCTCGTGCAGCGACGGCTCACGCTGGTACACGCGGTTCAGGTCCTGTACCCATCGGCGCAGCGACGCGTGGAGCCGATCGTCCAGCAGGTGCCAGTCGAGGCTCGTGTCGTGGTCCCATTCCCGCCACTGCCCGAACTCGCAGCCCATGAACAGGAGCTTCTTGCCGGGATGGCCATACATGTAGCCATACAGCGCGCGCAGCCTCGCGTGCTTCTGCCACGTGTCGCCGGGCATCTTCGACAGCATCGATCCCTTGCCGTGCACCACCTCGTCGTGGGAGAACGGCAGGACGAAGTTCTCGGTGAAGGCGTAGAGCAGCGAGAAGGTCAGCTCGCCGTGGTGATAGCGCCGGTGGACCGGATCCTCTTTGGCGTACCGGAGGATGTCGTTCATCCACCCCATGTTCCACTTGTAGCTGAAGCCGAGTCCGCCCACATAGGCGGGGCGGCTCACCGCCGGCCAGGCGGTTGACTCCTCCGCGATGGTGACCGTGCCGGGCACGCGGCCGTGCGTCAGCGTGTTGAGCTGCCGCAGAAACGACGCAGCCTCCAGGTTTTCGCGCCCGCCGAACTGATTCGGAAGCCACTCGCCCGCCTGACGCGAGTAATCGAGGTACAGCATCGACGCCACGGCATCGACACGGAGCCCGTCGATGTGGAACGCCTCGAGCCAGAAGAGCGCGTTGCTGAACAGGAAGCTCCGCACCTCGTCGCGCCCGTAGTTGAAGACCAGCGTGCCCCACTCCTGATGCTCGCCCTTTCGAGGGTCGGCGTGCTCGTAGAGCGCGGTGCCGTCAAACTGCGCGAGGCCGTGACCGTCCTTCGGAAAGTGGCCCGGCACCCAGTCGAGGATCACACCGATGCCGTGCATGTGGCACTGGTCGACGAAGTAGCGGAAGTCGTCCGGCGTGCCGAAGCGGCTCGTCGGCGCGAAGAAGCCGACCACCTGGTAACCCCACGATCCCGAAAACGGATGCTCCATGATCGGCATCAGTTCGATGTGCGTGAAGCCCATCTCCCGGACGTAGGGCACCAGCGCGTCGGCCAGCTCCCGATACGTCTGGAAGCGATCACCCTCCTCGGGCACGCGCTGCCACGATCCGGGGTGCACCTCGTACACCGACATGGGCCGCTCGCGCCACCCGTCGCGCGACGCACGATCGCGCATCCACTCCTGGTCGCGCCACTGGTAACCGCCGTCGGTCCAGATCACCGAAGCGGTTCTTGGCGGCACTTCGAAGCACCGCGCGTACGGATCGGCCTTGTGCAACAGGTGCCCGGCGTGCGTGCGCACCTCGAACTTGTAGCCCTCACCGTCGGCCAGATCGGGAATGAACAGTTCCCAGATGCCTGACGGCACCAGGCGGCGCATGACGTGTGTGCGGCCATCCCAGCGATTGAAGTCGCCGATGACGCTGACGCGCTGCGCGTTTGGAGCCCAGACCGCAAAATGCACGCCCTCTACCGCCCCGATCGTCACCCGGTGGGCGCCGAGCCGTTCCCACATGCGGTAGTGCGTCCCTTCGCCGAACAGATGCACATCGACATCGCTCAGGATCCGGCCGAACTGATAGGGATCGATCACGTCGCGCGTGAGGGCGCCTTCGCGCACGCGGAAGCGGTAGGCCAGGTCTTCGGGCGTCCGCGCATCCAGCCGGACGATCGCCTCGAACAGGCCTTCACGACGCTTGCGCTGCATCCCGAAGACGCGGTCGGCCGTGACGAGCTGCACCTCTGATGCGGCCGGCTGCAGCGTCCGGATGACCAGGGCGGCCTGCCCATCGGCCACGACGCGATGACGGCCGAGCACGGCACACGGGTCGTCGCTCGTGCCCGACACAACCGCGTCGAGCGCCGCGTCGTTCGTCATGCGATCGCCCGGCGTCACGGACTGATGATATCCTCTCTGACTCACCCGATTTTCTGTCGCAACGACAAGAACAGGAGCCAGCGTTGTCCGGAGTGTATGCGCAGTTCGTCACCAGTGAAGGGTCCTTCACGGTGCGTCTCTTCGATCAGGAAGCGCCCAAGACGGTGGAAAACTTTGTCGGGCTCGCCGAGGGCACCAAGGAGTGGACCGATCCGCGGACGAACAAGAAAGTTACCGCGCCCTACTACGACGGCGTGATCTTCCACCGCGTCATCAACGGCTTCATGATCCAGTCTGGCGACCCGCTGGGACAGGGCATCGGCGGACCTGGTTACAAGTTCAACGACGAGTTCCACCCGGGCGCGCGCCACAACAAGGCCGGCATTCTGTCGATGGCGAACAGTGGCCCCAACAGCAACGGGGGGCAGTTCTTCGTCACCCTCGGTCCGACACCCCATCTCGACGATA
>JAQBVV010000137.1 GCA_027622905.1 Acidobacteriota bacterium | reverse complement strand
CCCCCGCCGCGCGGACTGTGCGCGGTGGGGTGGAGACGGGAGGCATCGCCGGCCGAATGCCGAGCTGATTCGCAACCAGACCACTCGCAGTCGCACCGGGTGCCAGCTGCGTGTTGAAGCCGCCTGCTCATTCAAGTGGGCTGCGGAGCTTGACGATAACCAGCCGACCGTTTCCGAAAGTTCGGAGCTCGTCGTGACGGGCGGTGTAATGTCGAGGCAGGCATTCCGTTATTCAAGATATGGCGCTGCAAACTGCTGCCCCCGACGTCGCCGCCGTTCTGGGCGAGAACCGTCGGCGATTCCTGACTTTCCTCTCCAGACGGGTGCCCACACGGGAGATCGCGGAAGACATCCTCCAGGAGGCCTTCGTCCGAGGCCTGACCAGGGCGCCGGCACTCACCACGAACGAATCGGTCATGGCCTGGTTCTACCGGGTACTTCGCAATGCCATCGTCGACCACTACCGCCAGACCGGAGCGGAGGCGCGCGCGATGGAACGCTACGCCGCGGAGGTCGATGATGTGGTGGCGCCACTGGACACGGAACTCATGGAGGTCCTCTGCGGGTGCGTGCAATCGCTCGTGACGACGTTGAAGCCGGAGTACGCCACCGCCATCACGCGCGTCGAACTGGAAGGGGCGTCGCTGGCCGCGTTCGCGAAGGACGCGGACATCTCGCCGAACAACGCGGGCGTGCGCCTGCACAGAGCGCGTCGAGCCCTCAGGGCTCGGGTGATCGAGGTGTGTTCGACGTGCGCTGAAGATGGTTGCGACGCGCGCACGTGTGGACCCAGGGATGTCGAGTCCGGCCCGTGCGATCCGCCGGTGGCAACGCGATCCGCTGTGTAAGGATCCGGTCCCCTTGACGTCTTAGAGAGTGAAAGGAGACAGACATGATCGAACGTATCAACATTGCTGACACCGCATGTTGCCCCGGCGGGTGCGACTGCGGTGGAGGCGGCGACTGCTGCTGAAGCAACTTTCATGACGCGCCTCTCTGAAAGTTGCCCGTGACGTGACACGCTCGCGGGCCCGGGCAGGACTACCTGGACTGTCCCGTCCGGGTCCGCGCGCCAGTGCCAGTGCCAGTGCCAGCGCCGGCGCCCACTTCGCGGCTGCTAGCGCCCACGAACCGCCGCGACCTTCCCCTGGCAGCATTTCTTGAACTTGCGACCGCTCCCGCACGGACACGGCGAGTTACGGCCGAACTTCGGGCGCTTCCGCGTCAACTCCCGGCGCAGCGCCACCGCGCGTGTGCGCAGGTCCTGGTTGAATACCTGTTCGAGCGCCGCGTACAGCGCCGGGTGCTTACGCAACATCACACCCGGGCGCTCGAAGAAGTACTCCGACGTCACGGCAAAGAACTCCGCCTCGTTCGTGAGCGCGTAGCGGTTGATGTCGGAATCACCGGCCTCGATCTCGTCCATCTTCCGGCGCACGAGGTCGATCCAGGGTCCGACGGCCTGGCGGTCGAGCCCCACCCCGGGCACACCGTCGATCACACCGTCGGTCTTGTCGACCAGATGCGCGAACTCATGAACGCCGACGTTTCTCTTGTCAGCCGCGTTGCGGAAACCACTGATGAGGTCCGGCTTGGACAGGATCATCAGGCGACTCAGGCTGCCGGTCCCGACCATCCCGAGGATGTTCTGGTCGTGTGTGTCACCGAACTGGAAGTCGCCGTCGAACCGGCTCGGGTAAACGAGCACCTCGCTGATCTGGCCCCACTCCCAATCGAGGAATCCGAAGATCGGGATGATGGCGCTGGCGGCCACCAGCACGCGCGTCGTCTCGTCGACCTCCACCCTGATACCGCTGATCCGCTTCTCTCCGAGAAACACCTGAACCTGGCGGCGAAATCGCTGCTGCTCTGCAGGCTCAAGAACACGGAAGAACACCACATCCCGTTGCAGCGCCGCTTCCCATTCCGACGGGAACGGCTGCTGCAGGACTGCTCGCCGACGCCGGATCGCCCTGGTCTGCCAGAGGTAGACGCCGACCGACGGGAGCAGCGCCAGCACCAGCGTGATACCTGGCGGCTGCCCGGAGCGGATCAACGCCACCGCGATGAGCAACGCAACCGCCGACGTCAGGGCGGCGCAGACAAGCGCCCACTGGCGGGTGCTCCGCTCCCAGCCGGCGAACAGCCCACCCGCTCCCGCCGATGCCTCTGGATCGCCCGGGTCATCGGCGGCCCCCGGCTGCGTGACATCGCTACGCTTCATCGGTGACTCTGCCCCGTCCGCACTGCTTCCGAACAGTTGATCCCATGCATCTCAGCCTATCCTGACCGGCCCTCGCCCGTAGTGCTCGAGTCCGAGGATCTGAGCCCAACCCCTCGCCTGTTTGAGGACGCCCTGGGGCCGGTTCAGGTACGATGCCCAGCGATTCCCGTCGCAGTGTCGCGACGGCGTCTGGAGACTCAAGGAGCCGATACATGCGTGAGGTCGTCATCGTCGGTGCGGCGCGCACCCCGATCGGAAGCTTTCTCGGATCTCTGTCGACGGTGGCGGCGACTGAACTCGGCGCGATCGCGATCCGTGCCGCCCTTGAGCGAGCGGTGGTGAAGCCAGGCGAGGTTGATGAAGTCTTCATGGGCTGCGTGCTGCCGGCCGGGCTCGGCCAGGCGCCGGCGAGGCAGGCATCACTTGGTGCCGGGATACCGCAGTCGACGCCATGCACCACGGTCAACAAGATGTGCGGCTCGGGTCTGAAGACCGTCGTGATGGCGATCCAGGCGATTCAGGCGGGAGATATCGAACTCGCCGTCGCTGGCGGCATGGAGTCGATGTCCAACGCACCACATCTGATTCGCGGTGCGCGAACGGGTGTGAAGATGGGCAAGCTCGACACGCTCGATTCGATGGTTCACGACGGCCTGTGGGATGTCTACACCGATCAGCACATGGGCAATTGCGCGGAGCTGTGCGCCAGGGAGCGAAAAATCAGCCGCGAAGCCCAGGACGCGTTCGCGATCGAAAGTTACGCCCGTGCGGATGGCGCCCAGAAGGCCGGCTTCTTCACGGCGGAGATCGCACCGGTGACGGTGACGTCACGCCGGGGTGAGGTCGTGGCGGATACCGATGAGGAACCCGGCCGAGGCAAGCCCGAGGGGATCCCGTCGCTGCGCCCGGCGTTCGACAAGGCCGGCACCGTGACCGCCGGGAATGCCTCGTCGCTCAGCGATGGCGCGGCGGCGCTGGTGCTGATGTCAGCCGACGAGGCGACAAAGCGCGGCGCCACGGTGCTGGCACGCGTCGTCGCCCACGGCGTGCACGCGCAGGCGCCCGAATGGTTCACGACGGCGCCAGCGCCGGCGATCGAGAACGCCTGCACGAAGGCTGGCTGGGCGCCGTCGGAAGTCGACCTGTGGGAGATCAACGAGGCCTTCGCCGTGGTGTCGATCGCCAACAACGAGCTGCTCGGGCTCGATCCGGCGAAGGTCAATGTCAGCGGCGGCGCGGTCGCCCTGGGCCATCCGATCGGCGCGTCGGGAGCGCGCGTCCTCGTGACGCTGCTGTTCGCCATGGCCAGACGAGGGGACACGCGCGGCGGCGCCGCGCTGTGCATCGGCGGTGGCGAGGGTATCGCGCTGCTGGTGGCACGAGACTGAGGCCGAGGTTTTCCGACAAGCGATGTCTTTGAAGGACAAGACAATTGTCGTGTCCGGCGGGAGTCGGGGCATCGGGCTCGCCATCGCACTGCGTGCCGCCCGCGACGGCGCCAATATCGCTGTCCTCGCGAAAACGGGGGACCCGCATCCGGTGCTACCGGGCACGATCCACACGGCGGCCGAAGACATCGAATCCACCGGTGGTCGTGCGTTGCCGATCCTCTGTGATGTCCGTGACGAAGCCCAGATCCAGTCCGCGGTGGAGCAAGCCGTGTCGCACTTCGGGGGCATCGATGTGCTCGTGCTCAACGCGAGCGCGCTGAATCTCAGTGGCACGCTGGCGCTGCCCACGAAGCGATTCGACCTGATGGCGTCCATAAATCAACGGGGCACGTTTCTGATGGGCAAGACCTGCCTGCCGCACCTGGTCAAGGCGCGTAACCCTCATATCCTTGCGATTGCGCCGCCGCTGGAGTTCGCCGATCACTGGTGGGGCGAGCATCTCGCGTGGACCATGATGAAATACTCCATGAGCCTCTGCGTGCGTGGGTGGTCGCACGAGTTCAAGGACGCGGGCGTTGCCGCCAACGCCCTCTGGCCTCGGACGACGATCGCCACGGCGGCCACGAGGATGCTGGGCGAGGACGTCTTTGCTCGTTCTCGCAAGCCGGAGATCATGGCGGATGCGGCGCACTGGATCGTGACGCAGGAGAGCCGCACATGCAGCGGCAACTATTTCGTCGACGAGGCCGTGCTACGCGAGACCGGTGTCACCGACTTCGACGGCTACGCACACGACCCGTCGACTCGTCTGTACCTCGACTTGCTTGTGGACGAGCCGGGCGGTCACTACTTCAAGGGCTGATGACATCGGGCGCGATCACGGCGGAAGGTACCTGCGTCGATGGATTGACAAATTCACGCGCGCACCAGGAGGCTTGCAGTGTTCACGGCTCGTCCCTCTCTCGGTAAGCTCACACCGGAACCGGTGCAACGACTGGTCATCGACGCCGCCAGACGGTGGCCAGACAAGGTCGCCATCGTCGATGGCGACCGGCGGACGACGTTCAGCGAGCTTGATACCCACACCGACCGCCTCGCGGTCGCGCTTCAGGGGCTAGGGGTCGGCAAGGGTCAGTTCGTCGGCATCCTGGCACCGAACTGCCTGGAGTTCGAGATTGCCTTCTTCGGCATCCTCAAGGCGGGCGCAACCGTGACGACGATCAACTCCGGGTACCGGGAGCGCGAGGTCGCCGCACAGCTGACGGCATCGGGTGCCACCGTGTTGATCGTCCACGACAGCCTGAAGGAGATGGCGGAGGCCGCCGCCAAGGATGTCCCCACGCTGCAACGCCTGATCGTGATCAACGACAGCACGGACGACGCAGCGTCGTTCTGGGGGCTTGTTGGCGCCACCTCGGGCGAGCCGATGCCAGTCGAGATCGATCCGGTGCGCGATCTGGCAGCCCTGCCCTTCTCGAGCGGGACGACCGGCATGAACAAGGGCGTCATGCTGGCCCACGAGAACCTGCACGCGAACGTTCGCCAGCTGGTTGATCGCGACGAAACCAACCACGTCGTGCACGATGACATCGTGCTCGTGCATCTACCACTGTTCCACATCTACGGCATGACAGCACTCATGCAGCAGGCGCTCTACGTCGGGGCGACGCAGGTCATGATGGGGCGGTTCGACATGACGCTGCTGCTCTCTCTGATCCAGGATCATCAGGTCACCGCGCTGTACACGGCGCCGCCCGTCGGCGTCGGTCTGTCGCAGACACCGCTCGTGGACAGCTACAACCTGTCGTCACTGCGCCTCATCACGTTCGGCGCGGCGCCGATGTCGGCGGAACTGCAACTGCGCATCGCCGCTCGCGTCGGTTGCACGGTCATCCAGGCCTACGGGCTGACCGAGACGTCGCCGGTCACCCACATCGATTTCGCCGACGAGAGAATGAAGCCAGGGTCCATCGGCCCGCCGGTACCCGACGTCGAGCAGCGGGTGGTCGACATGGAAACAGGCCTGGTCGACCTTGGCCCAGACGCGCTGGGCGAGCTACTGGTCCGCGGGGCCAACGTGATGCGCGGCTACTACAACCAGCCCGACGCGACGGCGGCGGCAATTGACGCCGATGGCTGGTTCTCCACCGGCGATCTCGTGAAGATCGACGAGGACGGCTATGTGTTCGTGTTCGACCGCAAGAAGGAGCTGATCAAGTACAGCGGCTTCCAGGTGCCGCCTGCGGAACTGGAGGGCATTCTCCTTGAGCACCCGGCGGTTGCCGACGCCGCCGTCATCGGCAAAGACGATCTGGAGCACGGCGAGATCCCCAAGGCCTTTGTCGTGCTCAAGGCCGGCGCCACCGCCAGCGACCGCGAACTGATGGACTACGTCGGCGATCAAGTCGCCACGTTCAAGCGCGTTCGCGAAATCGAGTTTGTTGACACGATTCCCAAGAACCCGTCGGGCAAGCTGCTGCGCCGTCTGCTCGTGGACCGGGAACGCGCGAGGAAGGCTAGCAACTAACGCGTCCCACACCGCGATCCTCACTTGTGTTGGGCATCCGCGACCCCGCTCGTCGGCGCGGCAAGAAGGCCCTTCCGGCCGATTCAGGACAGCACCCGTTCATCTTTCCAGCTAGCTGCGAGAGTCTCGCCAGGCGGTGAGCCTCCAGCGCCTTCTTGCTTGTTACCCGAGTCACGCCGCCTCGAGGGCTCGCGGATGCCCAACCCAAGTGAGTTCCGGCGAAAGCCGCATCACCGCACGCGAGACGTGAACTCGCTGACCGCCAGACCACAACTCGCCGCGCGCGAGACTCACACCTACTTCGGCGGCAGTCGCACGCCCGCGTCGATCCGAATCGTCTCGCCGTTCATGTAGCTATTGGTGAGCAGCTCGTAGACCAGGCTCGCGACTTCGTCGGCGTATCCGAGCCGCTTTGGAAACAGCACGCTCTCGCCCAGCCTCGCCTTGAGCGCGACCGCATCGATCCCCTGAGCGGCCATCTTGTCGTAGATCGGCGTGTCGAAGAGTCCGGGAGCCACTGCGTTGACGCGCACGCCGATCGACGAGAGATCGCGAGCAATCGGCAGGGTCATGCCGGCGATACCGGCCTTGGTCGCCGAGTAGGCAGCCTGTCCGATCTGACCGTCGAACGCGGCGACGGATGCGAAGTTCACGATCGCGCCACGTTCGTTGTCGGTTCGTGGCGGCGTCTTCGACATCGCCGCCGCCGCCAGCCGCGTGCAGTTGAACGTCCCGATCAGGTTGACGCGAACGACGAACTCGAACTGCGCAAGGTCGAAGGGCACACCCTCGCGATTGACAGTGCGCATGGCGTGCGCGATACCCGCCGCATTGACGGCGGCCCGCAGCGGCGCCAACCTGCACGCCGCGTCCACCGCGATCTGCATCTGTTCGGCATCGGCCACATCCGCCTTGACGAAGCTCCCTCCGCACTCGCCGGCCGCGACGGTGCCCATGGCTTCGTCGAGGTCGGCGATCAGCACTTTCGCGCCATGTGCCGCGAGCTTCACCGCGCACGCGCGGCCAAGTCCGGAGGCGCCTCCGGTCACGAGCGCGGACGCGCCATTCAAATCGAGCATGTCGAGTTCCTCCCGGGACGTCGTACCTTCAGGGTCGTGGTTGATTGATGGATCCGGGCATTCACCGAATGGTGACCAGGGTCCTCATCGGCCAGGCCGAGTTCACGGTGGCTATGATAGCGTGGCGTCGGTGGAGCCTCACGGCCTCTGCCAGGGTCGTTGTCGCTACGGCATTCAGATAAATGCGTTTCGCTCATCCTCACGAACTGCTGGACCACGTCGGCGCCGAGATCGGCGTCAGCGCCTGGCTCACGATCGACCAGACACGGATAGACGCGTTCCGAGCGATCGTCGGCGGCCCGGGGCTCGGACGAAACCGCGTCGGCGACTCGGCCGCCCACGGCTACCTGTTGCTGTCGCTGTTCCCTCGTTTGACCACCGAATGTCTCGCAATCGGTCAGGTTCGCCGCACGCTCAACTACGGCCTCGACCGCCTTCGTTTCGTGGCCCCCGTGCCGGTCGGCGCGCGGGTCCGCCTGCGCCAGACGATAGCGTCGGCCGAGAAAACCGCAGCCGGTGGCGTTCGACTGACGCTCGACGGCGCTCTCGAGGTCGAACACAGCCACCGCCCGGCCGTGACCGGGCAGACGGTCAGGCTGATCTTCCCGGGGGTAGTGGATGACGCGTGAGACAGGCGGCCATGGTGGGGGCCGACCCTTGATGCTCGCCCGGCCAGGCGATCTGGTCGGGCGTGTCGGCGAAGAACTTGGCGTCAGCGACTGGCGCACCGTCGATCAGTCGACGATCGACCGCTTCGCCGACGCGACCGACGATCACCAGTGGATTCATGTCGACACCGAACGTGCGGCCCGCGAGAGCACGGGCGGCCGAACGATCGCCCACGGCTTTCTGCTGCTGTCGATGCTGCTCGACCTGGAAACCGACGTCGTGCAGATCGAACGTCCGGGCCACGTCACCGATGACGGAATCGAACGTCTGCGCTTTACCGCACCGGTACCGGCGGGTGCCAGGATCCGCCTGCGTCGATCGGTCGCCGAGGCAATCGAACACGACGACGGCAGCGTCCGCGCGACGTTCGATGATGTGATCGAGCTGGAAGGCAGCGCGCGGCCCGCGCTCGTCGCACGAACCGTCTGGTTGATCCAGGCCTGAACCACAACCGCCCGGCGCGGCCGCCGGTTACTCCTCCGCCACGTCTACTCCTCCACCACCGCTACTCCTACTCCTCCGTCACCTCCGACGTGATGTCGATCTCGATACATCCGCGGACGCTGTTTGCCGCCGGGCACTTGGTGGCATGCGTCGCCAGCGCGCGATCAGCCTTCTCACGGGTGCCCGCCGGAATGCGCAGCCGATAGTGCACGCGAATGCGCGTGATCCGAAGTACGTTGTCGACGGCTTCGATGTCGCCCTCGACATCCGCCTGAAGGGTCTCTCTGCTCACGGGTACTTGACGCACTACCAGTGCGCCGGCAAGGGTGCCGAGCAGTCAACCACCGACGGCGCCGACCATGTGGTCGAGCGTGGCGGGCACCTCCTCCTCCGGTTCGACGCCGTAGAACTTCTTGATGCCACCGTGAACACCGAACCGGATCGGCTCGCTGAAGCCCTCCAGGTACGCGTGCCGCAGCGGTCCTTTGATGCGTTCGATTCGCAGCCTGCTGGTGTGTATCACTTCTGCCATTGATCTCCCCCTGTGTGACGTTAGGGCTCGGGTCTAAGTAAAGTTGCCACCCTGCTTAGATCCGAGCCCTTAGGACCCGGGCAGGAATAACTTGCTCGTCGTGGCCACCGATGCATCCCACCGGGCTGCGTTGCT
>JAQBVV010000136.1 GCA_027622905.1 Acidobacteriota bacterium | reverse complement strand
GAGGTGAACGTCGCGTAGAATCTCACCCGAGCCGCCGCCGAGTTTCAACAGCGCACGGGACATCCCCTTCTCAGGTCTACCTGCGGGGCGCGAAAGTCGATCGCGACGCCCTGAGAACCAAGTTCATGGATGGTGTGATGTGAGTATCTCCCATGATCGGACGGTCAGCGATCGGTTAGTGCCGGTCGATTAAGTTGGCGCATGAACGAACGGACAGTGGCCGTGTGTGCTTCAGCTCGCGAAAGTTCATGAAAGCCAAAAATTTACGCCCAGGCAGTCCAGTATGAGCGGCAGTGTCTTTCGACGCTGGCTCGAGGAACTGCGGCGGCTGGTGCCAACGAACTGACCCACGCGCGTCCGTTTCGGGCTGGCTCGCGACTGATAGGTCCTCAGTAGTCGCGCAGTGTTTACTGAACCGGCTGGGGAGCTTCCAGTGGGGTAGTTGAACCGCTGCTGCCGTTCCAAAAAGCCGGATCTCGCGGGACTATTGACCCGGATGGACGGTGCAACGCTTCTAGCAGGCGGCCGGCGTCAGTAAGGCACGTCGATGAGCCGGTCACCTGTGCGCATGTCGTCCTCCAGCAGAGAGAGGAGTGCACGGGCGGCGGGTCCCGGCCTGCCATTGCCGATCGGCTGACCGTCCCACTCGACGACGGGCGCGACCCTCACGGAGCTGCCAATTAATAACATCTCCCGGGCCCGGTGCGCGTCAACCACGGGAATATCGCACACGACGACTCCCGTGAGGATACGTCCCACCAGCGACTGCGCCAGCTCCAACAGCCGGAGCGAGGTGCAGCCGGGGAGGACACGCTCGAACGTCGGATGCTGGAGTACGCCGTCGCTCGTCACGAATGCCACGTTCATGTTGGAGCCCTCGCCGACGTGGCCAGCCTCATCGATGAAGACACCGTTGTCGAGCCCAGCCTCCCGCGCCTCCATTTGCATCAAGACGTTGGGAAGGTAGTTCGTGGCTTTTGTGATCGCGTATAGCGGCGGCTTGATCGGATAGGTCGTCGTCATCACCCGTAGGCCCTCGGTGTACCACCGATCCGGGTACGACAGACCGCCGAACGCCATCACGAAGAAGCCAGGTTGCGCACCTGCCGCGGGGGTCAGCTCGAGGCTGCCTGGCCCCGACGAGAGCCAGTAGCGAATGGCCCCGTCGCGTTGGCCGCTGGTGGCCGCTGTGCTGATGATGATGTCGCGCATCTGACTGCGGGAGCCCGCCAGGATGAGCTTCGAGCGCTCCGCGGAGCGCAAGAACCGATCGAGGTGCGCCTCGAGATCGTAGATACGCCCATGGACGATGGCCGCAGTGTCGAAGATGCCGTGACCTCGGTGGACCATGTGATCGTCGAACGGGATCACCATGAGGGCGGGATCCGTGACGATGCCGCCGAGCTGACTTGAGTAAAAGGCGGCGTAATTCACCGGCTGGCGTGCGCGTAGCGCCCCGAGGCTGGTAAGTACATCGGTGGCAGTGAGCACAGGGAGATGGCCTTTCGCAACCGCCATGTCCCTAACTCTACACCTCATTCTTTTCGCGAAGATCAGCAGAGCGGCTCGCCGACGAATTCACGATTGCTCGCCTCCGCCGCACGCCAGGATTAATCCTCTGTAGTCGCGCAGTGTTTACCTATCCGGGCCGGAGGGACGGGAGCCAGTGACGCGCGTCCCGAAAACACCGGTTCGCGGCACGGCCGTCCAGGCCGATCGAACTGTCCCGAAATCCCAGAGAATCAGACCTCCGGGCAGGCAGGGTTGCGGGACACCCCCACCCGACGAGCTTGGGACTGCATCCGCCGCCACGCTGCCCTCGTCCGGCGGCCGTTCGGAGCCCGGCGATGCACTGCGAAGCCGGACATCGACCGTAGCGATTCCTCAGCGCGAGTCCGGTCTGCACGATCCGTGACGCATGCATCAGTTATGTCGGTGCATGCCGTGATGGGCAGGCGCTGGTGGTGGGCACTACTCGCGGTGGGAGCGGGAGGGTTCGAGCGGAGGTTGATGTCCCGCCGGGCGGAGCCGGCCACCGGACGAGGGCGGCGTGGCGGCGATCACCGTTCGCAGGAACCACCCTCCGGCCCGGCCAGCCGGTCGCTATTCCGAGTAGCTGATTCGATACAGCGCGCCCTGAAAGTCGTCGGAGACCAGCAACGACCCGTCTGGCAGTTCGAGCACATCGACGGGGCGTCCCGCCACGACGGTCCCGTCGTGGAAGCCTTGCGCGAAGACCTCCTGTCCGGAGGAGTGTCCATCCTGAACCCGCACCACCGCGATCCTGTAGCCGAGCGGCGTGGTCCGGTTCCACGAACCGTGCTCGGCCACGAAGATCTGATTCTTGTATTGCGCCGGGAACATGTCGCCCGTATAGAAGGTCAGGCCGATCGCCGCGACGTGAGGACCCATCTTCACGACCGGCGGTCGGTAGTCCGAGCACGAATGCCCCTGGCCGAACTCGGGATCGATGACGTCTCCCTGGTGGCAGTACGGAAAGCCGAAATGCTGCCCTCTGGCGGTGGCGCGATTCAGCTCGTCACTGGGCAGGTTGTCGCCCAACCTGTCGCGGCCGTTGTCGGTAAACCACAGATCCCCCGACGCAGGATCGAACGCGAGGCCGACAGAGTTCCGGACGCCTCTCGCGTAGACCTCGAGCTCCGAGCCATCCGCGTTCATCCGCATGATCGTCGCCCACGGGTCGTCGTTCTCGCAGACATTGCACGGACCACCAACGGGAACGTACAGCTTGCCGTCCGGACCGAAGGCCAGATACTTCCAGCTGTGGTTGATACCGTTCACCGGCAGCGCGGTCAACACCACGGGCTCCGGAGGGTTCTGAAGATCAGCCAGGATGTTGTTGTAGCGGGTGATCCGGTTGTTCTCCGCAACAAACAGCGCGCCGTCTCTGAACGCGACGCCGTTGGGGACGGTCAGACCGCTGAGGATCGTCATGACCTCATCAGCGGTGCCGTCGCCATCCGTATCCCGCACGGCGTAGATGTTCCCCACCTCGGGCGCACCGGTGAACTGCCCGAACGTGCCCACAAACACCGTGCCGTCGTCGGCAAGTGCCATCTGCCTTGCAGCCTGCAGGCCGTCGGCGTAGAGCTCGATCTGAAAGCCCGGAGGCAGGGAGATCGTATCGAGCGCGATCGGTTGCGAAGCGCCTCCACCCTGGGCCTCACTGGGCTTGGGAAGGACGCAAAGACACACGACTGCTATGCCTACAGCGATAGCGGTTTCGACATTGAGTTTCGAATACATCGACTGCGCTCCTTAGAATCCGTCCACAGGCACTGTAGTGGAAACACCCCGCACCTTTCCACCGGCGTAGCGGCTATCCCAGATACGTGCCGACCCCACCACGTGTTCCCTGCAGCATCACGGAATCCAGCCCGGCGCGTATCCGTGCGCTCCAATGTGGGACCGTCGAACACTTGGGTGGCGAATTCGAAGTCGAATCCGCGCTCCCGGAGATTCCGCTCGTTCGTGCGAGCGTTCCAGACGAAGCGCCCGAAGCGCGACTGAAACCCATCCTCCCGAGATCGCGGCAATACGTAGTAGTCTAAGTTTAGGCGGCATGAGCGACACCGTGACCCCAATCGCGATCATCACCCCGCCGCTTCCTCTTCTATCCGTCGCGGTTTGCAACGGTATTCGGATGGCTGAGCTTCGTCATGTTCACCGGCATGACAGGCGTGCTCATCTGGCATCAACTGCTGTAGGAGGTGCGCGAGCGGAACGGCGTCATCGTCTCACTGAGCGGATGACCGGGGACATCGCGTGCCTCCGGTCACCCACCCGGAAACTCTCAGCGCGAGTTACGGACGGAACTCCACGGTGAGCGCCGGCAGATCGATACCGGATGCCACGACCTCCCACCGTTCGCCAGCGGCGATCGCTGGCGGTGGCGTCAGCGTGCCGGTCGTGATCACCTCGCCAGGCCGCAACGGCTCAGCGCCACCTTGCGCGGCAATCGCCGAGGCCAGTTCGCCCATGCAGACAGCCGGACTCTCCAGCACGTTTTTGCCTCCGCCTTCCGCGACCAGTTCCCCGTTCTTCGACAAGCGCACCGTGAAGGCAGCCAGCTGGTCGACGAGCGCCGGAATATTGCCGCTGTCGACGGGGACAGGTGTTCCGACAACCAACGCGGCGTGAAATCCGAAGGACGCGACCAGGTCCGCGGCCGTGATCTTCCAGTCCGGGAACGGATTGTCGACCACCTCGTACCCGAGCGCAAGCCACTCGACACACTCAAGCACCGATGCCGCGTCAAACGACGTCGGCACGCTCTTGAGCTTCATGACCACTTCCGGCTCAAGCTTCGGCGCACGCATCCTCGCCAGCGACGCGGACGCACGTCCGTTCTCCGCGTAGTGCACGGTGTCGTCGTACATGTTGGCCCACAGGACCGTCTCGATCTTGAGGGCCCGCCACACTGCCTTGTTCGCCGCGCCGACCTTGCGTCCGACGGTGGTGCGGCCTTCGGCCCGCCTCATCCGTGTGAGTTCCGCCTCCACCGCGTAGGCAGCGGCCAGATCGCACCCGCCCTCGCGGGCCGTCGGAGCCACGTCAACTCGGCTGCCGGATGTGTACGCGTCAAACAGTTCTTTCGCCAGTGCCATCACGCCGTTTCCTCCATGCTGTTCCGCTGAATCGCGGTCACTCGTTCGGGGTCCTTCTCGCGCCTTCGAGCGGGCGGTGGGCGCCCGCGACGTGCCTCACGCTGGACCCACAGCGTCTGGCGTCCCCGCCGACGCCGCGCCAGGCGACACGAGACGGTCGTTTAACAGCGCGGCACACGCGTACACCGCCCGCGTGGCCGGCATCGGAATCTCCAGTCGCTCGCCCAGCTCGATGCACGCGCCAATCACGGCCTCAAGCTCCATGGGACGACCAGCTTCGACATCCTGCAGCATCGACGTCTTGTGTTCGCCAACCTTGGCGGCACCCGCGATGCGCTGGTCGATCGAAATCGGCAATGTGATGCCCAGCCGCTCGGCGACCGCCCCGGTTTCCTGCATCACGTGCCTCACCAGGTTCGACGCCTCCGGGTGCGTGGCGATCCGCACGAGCGTGGCGCCGGTCAGCGCGCTGATCGGATTGAACGAAATATTGCCCAGCAGCTTGACCCAGATTTCCTGACGAAACTTCGTCGTCACCGGACATCGGATCCCCGCGGCGATCAGGACCTGCGCGATCCGGGCACACCGTTCCGACTTGGTGCCGTCGGGCTCACCGAGGCTGAGCCGGTTCCCCTCGATATGCCGGATGACGCCTGGCGATTCGATCTCGGTCGAGAAGTAGGCAATGGAGCCGACCACGCGGCGCGCTTCGATCGCGCTGGCGATGGCGCCGCCGGGATCCACGCGCTCGAGAGACAGGCCCTCGAACTCGCCGCCGTGCCGCTGGAAGTACCACCAGGGGATGCCGTTCTGCGTACTCACCACCACCGTGTCCGCGTGAAACAACGGCAGCAATTGAGGCGCCAGCCCCGTCAGGCTGTGGGCCTTGACGCCGAGAACAACGACGTCCGCCGTGCCCACCGAATCGAGCGACCCTGTGACCGTCGGCCGGACCTCGAACTGTTCCTTCGGGCCTTCCACGCGAAGCCCTCGCTCGCGCATGGCCTGGAGGTGGGGACCACGGGCAAAGAGCGTGACGTCGGCACCGGACTGCGCCAGCCGGGCACCGATGTATCCGCCGATGGCGCCTGCCCCGGCGATCACGATTTTCACTTCGTTGCCTTCACGCTGGAATCTCCACGGTCACGGTCCAGGACGCTCTTCAACTCGCCGCACCCGAGAACACCTCAGCAACCTTCCGGCGCTGAATCTTGCCCGTGGCGGTACGGGGGATCGTGTCCGTGATGTGAATCTGCTTCGGGCGCTTGAAATCCGCCATCCGCTCCTTGCAGTAGGCAAGGAGATCCGCTTCCGACGCCTCGCCGCCGAGCACGACCGCCGCCGCGACTTCCTCACCCCACGTTGGGTGGGGCGTACCGAAGGCCACGGCCTCGGCGACCGCCGGATGCCCGAGCAGCACTTCATCGATCTCGCGGGGCGAGATCTTTTCGCCACCGCGGTTGATCATCTCCTTCAACCGGCCGGTCAGCAGCAGGTAGCCATCGGCGTCGAGATACCCCTGGTCGCCGGTCCTGAACCAGCCGTCGGTGAACGAGGACGCGTTCGCCTCCGGATTGTTCTCGTACCCGGTGATCACGTTCGCGCCCCGGATCACGACCTCCCCGCGGTCGCCCGACTTGAGGAGGGTCCCCTCACTGTTCATGATGCCGATCTGCGTGGTTCCCGTGTTGGGGCCAACCGACCCTGGCTTGCGGTCCGACGGCGGGAGCGGATTGGACGCCATCTGATGCGCCGCCTCGGTCATGCCATACGCCTCCAGGACAGGCGCGCCAAACGCAGTCTCCAGATCGCTCATCAACTGCGGCGACAGCGAGGCACTGCACGACCGTATGAAGCGGAGCTTTTCTGCCCCTTCGGGACGTTTACCCGCTTCGGCACGAGTGGCCAGCAGATGATGGAGCGTCGGCACCGCGGAATACCAGGTCGCGCCGTAGTCACGCGCCACGCGCCAGAACGACAGCGGGTTGAACTTGGCGGGCACGATCACCGTGCCACCCGTGGCGAGCGTCGCCATCGTCGACGCGACGAGGCCATGGACGTGAAACAGCGGCATGACACAGAGCGACACGTCCTGATCGGTGAGGTTGTAGGTCCTGGCAACATTATCCGCGGCGATCGACAGTTGCGCGTGCGTGAGCGGCACGCGCTTGGGCCGGCCGGTGCTGCCGCTGGTATGCAACACCAGCGCGACATCGTCGACCGACGGGGCCGTGAATGGCGCCCGGTCCTTGGTTGATAGCCGCACCGACCCCGATTCGTCCAGATCGACGGCGATGATCGGCACCGTGTCCCCGGCAGCCTCCCTCGCCGCCTCCGCACCGTTCGGCGGCAGGAGCAAGACGCGCGCGGAGGTGTCGTCAATGTAGAAGCGGAAGTCGTCGACCTTGTAGGCCGGATTCAGCGGTGCCGCGGTACCGACCATCGAGGCGGCAAGAAACGCGACGACGTTCGGTAGGCCGTTCGGCAGCGCGATGCCAATCCGATCTCCCGGCTTGACCCCTGCCGCCGAGAGCGCCTCGGCGCACGCGATGACCTGCTCGCGCAGCGCCCCATAGCTGACGCGAAGGTCCTTTTCAGGCACAACGCACGCCGTGCTGTCCGGCGGATGGTCCTTGAGCAGACCAAGCAGCGTCATCGGAACCGGCGGCGGTGTAGTCATGGCAACCTCGCAAATATAGGGGCGATCCGCGCGTTATGCTGACGCCGGCAACACGTCGTACACATCATCGTACGCATGCAGCGCCTTCTCGATCCGGCTGCGGCTGGCCGCGTCGGTGGCACTCGACAGTTGCGCGACGAGATCGTCTCTCGTACCGAAGATGCCATCGAGGATCGCCGCGCGATCCGCATCCGACTGTTCAATGATGGCAAGCAGCACCCGGGAACCATACTTGATCCATCGCGACTGCGGGACCAATCGTCCGCTCGCATCGGTCTCCACGACCTGACGCTTCAGGAGCGTCAGCACAAGCTCTGCGTGCGACTGCTCGTACGTCACTCCCAACTTCGCGAAGAGCTGCTTGACCGTCTCGCGACGCTCATCCAGCAAGCGCATGAACAACTCGGGGGTGACCCGATCGCCCTTCTTGCTCATCTCGCCGTCCGCGGTGAGTTCGACGCCGTGGAATACGGTGAGGTAGAGGAAATGCCAGAAGATCTCGTAGGTCGCGAGATCGTTCATGAACCGCAGGCCCGTCCGTGGGTCATAGATGGCCGCCGCGTTGTTGCCCTGGAGCTGCTGGTACATGAACTCGGTGGCCATGTACATCGCATAGCGAAGGCCATCTTCGGTCGTCGGGCCATCGGGACGCGCGAGCAGGCGTTCCTGCGCCTCTGCCGAGAACAGCGTGTCGACGGTGAGGTCATCGGCCGTCAGTTCGAGTGGACGGATCTTGCCGCCAGCGATCAGCCCGAGCGATTCAAGCCGGCTGGTCTCGTCCGGGTTGAGCTTGTCCACCACCGCCTGCAGTTCGGCCACGTCGGCGACGAGCGACTCCCGCCCTGCCTCAACGTAGGCCCGAGCGGTCGTCGCCACCCAGCTCTGTCGGTAGGTGTCATGCAGCGTCCCGTTGATGAGGAACAAGCCTGTCAGCCGCTCGCGCAGCTTGTCGAACCAGATGTCGCGGAGTGCCTTTGCGTCGTTCTCGGGTGCACCCGGGTTCTGCATCTGCGCCGCCATGCCACCAATCGGCATCCCGCCGGCCAGCAAGGCGAGCAGCGCGTTGCGCATCGTGTAATAGCTCAACGACGGCTCGGTCATCGTGATGGTGTTGGGATCCGGAATCACCATCGCGGGATCGAGCCTGAACATCTCCTCGCGGCTGTTCAGATAGTCCCAGCGCCCGACGTTCGGCCCGATGAGGTTCTCGCGCAGCACCCACATGATCAGCTCCTGCTGCACGGCGTACTCGGCGCGCTCATTGAGCATCTTGATCTTCAGCGCGCCACGCTGCAGCCCCATGGCCTCTTCAAGCTGCTTGAGCAGCCTCGACACGAGCCTGGCCTCTTGCCACGATTCGATCTTCGGAACGTAGTAGTAGACGCCCGATCCGTTCCGCTGCTGCGAGTCGAAGTTGCTCAACGCGTGAATCACCAGTGCGGGCACGATTGCCGGCACCGGTACGCCGTCCAGCGAGATCTGTCGGTTGTGCAGATGCAGCCCCGGCACCCGATGGAAAATGGTGGGCCACTCTTCCGGGGGCGCGTCGATGGTGTACGTCCGGCCCTTCTTCGTCGGGTGCACGAAGGGCTTCCCGACCCACTTGTGGGCGAGGATCTCCGCCAGATTCTGCCACGCGCGATAGAGCTGATCCTTGTAGTCGCCGCCCGCGTCTTCCCAGTCCCACATCCACTGCGAGGCGCCACTATTGAGCGCTCCAAACGCCATGCCGAGATCGATGGCAGGACCCGTACCCTCCAGCCCCGGTTTCATCGTATCGGCGGGAATCGGCACCGTGGCATTCAGACGCCAGGCGTCCGCCGGATCGCGGCCGAAAAACC
>JAQBVV010000135.1 GCA_027622905.1 Acidobacteriota bacterium | reverse complement strand
ACGAGCAAGTTATTCCTGCCCGGGTCCTAAGAGTCTAACTCGCCTTTCTCCACCCCGGGCTGAGGGTGTCGGGGGAGCGCGGGAGCGCGCCGGACATCGCCTGCATCGACGTCTGCATCGACGCCATGGACCTGACGGATCTCGTAGATCGGCGCCGCCGGACGAACTGGGTGGACGGCGTCTCGCATCAAGCGCGGCATGCTGACAATGTCGCGCAGGACGCTGAAGGTGCGCGAGAGCCCGTACTTCGATCGGCCGAATCGTCGCGCCCGGTGATGGACGACCACCTCTGTCACGCGGTCACCGAGTTGACTCGCCAGCGCCGGCAGGTACCTGTGCATGCCCGGAGTCAGCGCCAGCGGCTTGACGACCTCGGCCCGGAAGACCTTGAGCGAGCACCCGTTGTCGTGGAGCCGGACGCCCGTCACCAGTCCGAGCAGCCAGTTGGCCACCACGGACGGCACGTGCCGTGTGAGCCACGCGTCCTGTCGGTCCTTGCGCCAGCCACAGACGATGTCGTGGTCGCTGGCCAGCGACAGCAGCCGCGGGATATCCGCCGGGTCGTTCTGGAGATCTCCGTCGGACGTCACGATCAAGCGACCTCGCGCCTGGGCAAACCCCGCGGCAAACGCCGCCGTCTGGCCGAAGTTACGCGTGAACTCGATGACGCGCACGTGCGGATCCCGTGCGCTCAACCCCACGGCGAGCGCGAGCGTCTCGTCCTCGCTCCCATCATCGACGAAGATCAACTCGTACGGGACAGCGAGCGGCATCAGCGCTTCGGTCAACTGCTCGTGCAGCAGCAACACATTGGGCGCTTCGTCGCGAAGCGGAACGACGACCGACACGTCCGGGAGCACCATGAGACTTTTCCGACAGATCCGCGCGGAGTCCTCGCTATCCTCGACGGCGGCTGAACCACCACCAACCGATTGCCGTGACCACGATGAGACCCGCGAACCCCAGCGCGACGTCGCGACCCCGCGTGCGCATCAGCTCGAGGGCGGCGTCGCCGTACCACACCGCCAGCAGGCCGAGGCCGATGTACCGCCCCCCACGAGCGGCGGCGACCGCAGCGACGAATCGCCCCGGGGGCACCCGAGCCACGCCGGCCATCAGCACGAAGAGCTTGAACGGGGCCGGAGGCGGCAACAGTGCCGGCACGATCAACGCCAGCAGCCCGTGCCGGCGGTAGGCCGCCAGCGCGCGCTCGGCGTGGCCGCTGCGGAGCCGCTTCTGCAGAAACGCGTCACCGCCCTTTCGGGCCAGGTAGTAGATGGTGGAGCACCCTGTCACGGAACCCAGCGTGGCCATCGCCGCGTAGTACACCATCCACGTCTTGTTCTGCGTCACCATCAGCACGACCAGGATGTCGTTGAGTTGTGGCAGCGACGCGAACGAGGAATCGAGGTACGCGATCGCGAACAGCCCCGGTCCCCCGATGGCGGCCGCAAAGTCGTAGATCCACTCGACGAATGCTTTCATGGGTGCTCGCGGACCGCGGCGTCTTCGATCACGCCCCGGCGCGTGCCTGGGCCCCGGCGGCGCGGCACTCCCGGATGACCGTCAACATGCCATCGTGTATCCGGCCGTTGGACGCCAGCAGATGCGCAGCGGCGATATCGAACGGTGAGCCATCCGTTCCCGTGATCCGACCGCCGGCCTCCTCGACGATCAACGCGCCTGCGCACACATCCCACGGCTTGAGGTGCTGCTCCCAGAACCCGTCGAAGCGGCCCGACGCGACATAGCACAAGTCGAGAGCCGCCGAGCCCAGACGGCGCACCGCCTGCGCCTTGCCGAGGAACGCCCCGAACAACGCCACGAGATCGTCGGCGTGTCGGTGAATGTCATAGGGGAAACCGGTGACCAGGAGCGAGTCTCTGAGTCCGCCTACGTCCGAGACCGCCAGCGCCTCCCCGTTCAGATAGGCGCCCTTCCCCCGCTCGGCCGTGAACAGTTCCCGGCGGCTGGGATCGTAGATCGCACCAACCGCCGTGCGCCCGTCGATCTCGAGTCCGAGCGACGAACAGAACACGGGGAGTCCGTGCGCATAGTTCGTCGTGCCGTCGATGGGATCAAACACCCACCGCCAGCGCGACGCCAGAGCGCCGGTGGTCCCGCCCCCCAGTTCCTCGGCCAGAATGTCGTGATCCGGAAAGCGCTCGGCGAGGACCGCACGGCACATGCGCTCGCACTCCAGATCGACCTCGGTCACGAGGTCGTTCTCCGCCTTCTTCGAAATATTGAACCCTGACTCGCGTCGCTCGAGTTGAATCTCGCCGGCGCGCGTGACGATCTCGATCGCTGTCGAGAGGAAGGCGGAATCCGGCAACTAGTGAACCGCGCTCTTCATGGGCGAACAGACCACGAGCTATTGGAGCGGCTGTACATGCTTGACGATGACCACTTCCATACCCCCCCCGGGCACCCGTCGATGCACCAGCCTGTCCACGAAGTTGCGCATGAGAAAGATGCCCCGTCCGCTCGCCTTGAGGAGATTCTCCGACGCACAGCAATCGGGCACGGACCCGGGGTCGAAGCCAGCGCCCTCGTCACGGACCGAGACGGCGATACCGGGATTGCTCCGGTCTCCAACGTGGGTGAATTCGATGTGCACTCGCTTGGCGTCGTCATGTTGATTGCCGTGCGTGATCGCGTTGACGACCGATTCCCGGACCGCGTAGTCCACCTGGTGCATGGCGTCGTCATCCAACCCCGCGGCACGACCGACGCGATCACACACGGCCTGGACAAGATCGATCATGTCCAGAGAACTGCGGACGTCGAGGCGAACGGCACAACCGTTGGTCATGGACTACCGAGGATTCCTACTAGGGATTATAAGACGACCCCGGCGGAAAGTGGCGGACGGGCGCCCCGCACCGCAGCAGCGCGATGTGTGCGACTGCTGGAAGTTGCTATAGTCGTGGCCATGCCCGCCGAGCCAGTGGTCATCCAACCTGCCCAGCGCATACGTGGACGCGTGCGGCCTCCGGGTGACAAGTCGATCTCACATCGCTACGCCATGCTGGCGGCCATTGCCGACGGTGTCTCCACGCTCCACGGGTACTCCACCGGCGCCGACGGTGCGTCCACGCTCCGCTGCCTGCGCGGCCTGGGCGTACAGATCGACGAGATCGGTCGCGACCCGGTCGCTGGCATCAACATCAGCGTTACGGGAACGGGTATCCGCTCGTTGCACGTGCCCGCGGACGTACTCGACGCCGGAAATTCGGGAAGCACCATTCGCATGCTGTCCGGCATCCTCGTGGCGCAACCGTTTCGCAGCACGATCACCGGGGATGACTCGCTGCGACAGCGCCCCATGCGACGCATCATCGCGCCCCTCGAGCGGATGGGCGCGCGCGTGACCGGAGACGGGGACCGCCCTCCGCTGACGATCGAGGGTACCGCGCAACTCGCCGCCATCGATTTTGAACCGGAGGTGCCGAGCGCGCAGGTCAAGAGCGCCGTGCTGCTGGCTGGATTGCATGCCGACGGCATCACGCGTGTACGTGAACCGCTTCCGACCCGAGACCATACCGAGCGCGCGCTGCGAGCGTTCGGCGCGGACGTGACCCGAACCGCCGATATCGTGTCTCTGGCCGGCGGCCAGCGTCTCCACGCCCGCACGCTCATCGTGCCAGGGGATATGTCGTCGGCCGCGTTCTGGATGGTTGCCGCGGCGGCGTTGCCAGGGTCCGAGGTCACGATCGAACAGGTCGGCCTCAATCCAACGCGGGTCGGTCTGCTCGACGTCCTCCGACGCCTCGGCGCGTCGATCGACGTCGACGAAGCGATCTCCGGCGAGGCTGGCGAACCCATGGGCACCATCGTCGTGCGGCATCACGCCTTGCTCGACACGCACGTCTCGCCCCACGAAATTCCAGGCGTGATTGACGAGCTACCCGCGCTGGCGGCGCTCGCCACGCATGGTGGTTCGCTCTCCGTCAGCGGGGCCGGCGAACTGCGCGTCAAGGAAAGCGACCGGATCTCGGCGCTGGCCGAGGGATTCCGCCGCATGGGCGCCGACATCGAGGAACGACCGGACGGCTTCCATGTCCGCGCGACGCGGCAACTGCGCGGCGGTCAGGTGGACGCGCACCATGACCACCGCCTGGCCATGGCCTTTGCCATCGCGGCGCTCGGTGCGTCCGGACCGACGACGATCGTCGGCGCGGAGGCCGCCGCCGTGTCGTACCCGGAGTTCTTCTCCGTGCTCGAATCCTTGCGCGCGTGAAAATCGACAAACTGTACCTCGTGGGATTCATGGGCGCTGGCAAGACCACGGTTGCCTCGGCGCTGGGCCGCCGCCTCAGGTGGCGCACCGAGGACGTGGACGCGCGGATCGAAGCCCGCGAGCGGCGCAGCGTGTCGGACATCTTCCTCCGGGATGGCGAGGGCTACTTCCGACAGGCGGAGCGCGAGATACTCCGAGACCTCGTCCCCGAGCGCAACGTCATCGTGGCCACGGGCGGCGGCACGTTCGTCGACCCGGACAACCGCGCGCTCATGCTGCATGACGGAGCGGTGGCCTGGCTGGACCTGCCGCTCAGCCGGGTCATCGACCGTATCCACCCTGATGGGCGTCGCCCGCTCGCCTCGGATCCTCTCCAGATGGAGCAACTCTATCTGCTCCGTCAGGCGGCGTACCAGGACGCGCACGTGCGCATCGACGCGACAGTCCCCGTGGACGATGTTGTTGAGCGACTGCTCGAGTGGATCGGGTACTAATCGGGTACTGGCAGTCGATGGCAACGCCATGAAGTACCTCGTCATCAGCGACATCCACGCGAATCTCGACGCGCTGGAGGCCACGCTCGCGGCCGCCGATGACTACGAGCGCGTCCTCGTCCTCGGTGACATGGTGGGGTACGGCGCCAATCCGAACGAAGTGATCGACCTGATCCAGGGGCTGCCCGTCACGGCCATTATTCGCGGCAACCATGACAAGGTCTGCGCCGGGATCGATGGCATCGACGGCTTCAACCCTGTCGCGCGCATGGCCATCGAATGGACCGCGTCCGCGCTGACCGCAGACAGACGCGCCTGGCTGGCCGCGCTGCCGCAGGGCCCCGTGCGCGTGGATGATCTGACGGAGATCTGCCATGGCACTCCGCATGACGAGGATCAGTACGTGTTCGATCCGGGCGACGCAGGGCAGGCCCTTCGCTCCGCGCAACGGCCGCTGTGCCTCTACGGACACACCCATGTCCCTGCCGTCTACGCGGCGAAGGCGCCTGCCGCTACTGACGATCGGTGGCAGTCGCTCACGGATCACACGCTTGAGAGCACGGCGCCGGTGCCCGGATCGGCGTTCGTGGTCACGCTGGATGACCGGTCGAGATATCTTGTGAACTGCGGGTCCGTCGGGCAGCCGCGCGACGGGGACCCACGGGCCGCGTACGGCATCCTCGATACGACCGCCCGGTCGGTCACGATCGTGCGAACGAGGTATGACGTGACCGCCGCCATGGCAAAAATCGTCGCAGCGGGCTTGCCGGATGCCCTCGCGCGCCGAGTGTTGAGAGGACGCTGAGAAGGACCTCGGGGGTCTGTAGTCGCTAGCGACCCGTAGTCGGGCGCTTGGGCGGCGGCCCTCCACGGCGCAATTGCGACGCGTAGGCATCGGCGGCCGCACGGGACCCGAGGATCCACCCGATCACGATCCCCAGGATGAGCACCCCCGGGATGTAGAGGAAGTGAGCCGCCGTCGGCATGTCAGGAGCGTCCGCTGCGCTTCAGTTCCGCCTCGAGCCGGTCCAGATCGCGCTGCACCCCACCGAGACGTCGCGCGACCGACATCAGGTACGCGGCCAACGCCAGCACCACGAAGGCGTAGGCGACCACCAGCAGCGGCGCCGCAGGCAGCTGATCCTGGGGCGGCAACTCATCGATGGGCACGAACTCATCCTGCGGCTCTGGCTGCTGCGCATGGAGCACCGTCATCGAGGGCCACTCCGTCGCCTGCTCGCCGGGACGCACGCCGCCCATCAGTCCCAGCATCCATATCAGGCACACCGCAACACATGTCCGTTTCATCATCAAGGCTACCCGTCCACCGAAAGATAGAGCGCATCAAGTTGGGCCCGCTGCTCTTCGAGTCGGACCCGCGCCCGCAGCAGCAACACAAACAGCAGCAGAAAGGTCACGGCACTGAACCACAGTGGCAACCCGAACGATGTCGGCAGCGTGGGCACCACGCTGGTGGTCGGATGGATCGTGCGCCAGTAGTTGACCGACACGTAGATGAACGGCACGTTGGCCATGCCAAACAGCGCCAGTCCGGCTGCCAGCTTGTCCGAGCCGGGTCCACCGTACTTCCGGAGCAGCAGGTAGGCGACCGAGACCATCCACCCGATGAGACTCGCCGTCAACCGCACGTCCCACTGCCACCAGACACCCCAGGCCTTTCGCGCCCACAGCGGCCCCGTGACCAGCGTGACGATGCCGAACAGCACGACGAGTTCCGCGGCTGCCCACGCAAGCCTGTCGTGCCGGGGATCGCCACGAAACAGGAAGCGAAGGCTGGCCACGCCGCAGACGATCGCCGCGAGCAGAAACATCCACGCGGACGGCAGATGCACGTAGAAGATCTTCTGCACCAGTCCCATCGTGGACTCGTACGGCGCGTTCGCGATCAGGAACGGCGAGATCGCGAGCATCAGACCGCACAGCGCGACGGCCGGTGTAAACCACTTCGGCATGGGGAACCTGTCTACCTCTTTCGCTCTTTCGCTCTTTTGCCTGTGCGCGCGTCAGTCTGTCATCAACGGCTCGAACGTCCAGAGCGCGAGCGTCACGAAGACGACATCGAAACACACCAGCAGCGCAAACCAGAAACGGAGAATCTCTCCGTCGACATCCGGCTGCAGCAACGCCGCCGTCGCGCGGACACCGGCAATGATGACCGGAACGGTAATCGGATACAACAGGACCGGCAACAACACATCCCGCGAGCGCGCGCGGACCAGCATCGCCGCAAACAAGGTCCCCACGGCCGCAAATCCGACCGTGCCGGTCACCAGAATGACCGCTAACCAGACCGGCCGGGCCAGGAGCGGTGCCTGAAACAACAGGGCGATGAGCGGAACCAGCACCATCTCACCGGCTACCAGCAGCGCGACGATGCCGAGCAACTTGCCCACGTAGATCGCCGGACGTGCGGCAGGCGCCAGCATCAGCGCCCGCAACGTTTCAGACTGCCGCTCGCGCTCGAAGGCCCGTCCCAGCGCCAGCGTACCGGCGAATGCGATCGAGATCCAGAGAATCCCGGCCGCGCCGTCCTCAGGGGGGCGACCCTCCTGCACGAGTGCGAACGCGAACACGAGGACGCACGACACGGCGAAGAAGAGCGTCGTGTAGGCGATCTCGAGACTCCGCACCTCGACCATCAAGTCCTTGCGGAGCACGAGCCAGACAACACGCGCGAACACGCCTACGCCCCTCTCCCGGCGACAGTCGTGGCGTGCGGCCGCGACATCACGCCACGGTACGTCGATCGCAACCCGTCCGGACGCTCGACGGTATCCAGCATCCGTCCGTCACGGAGAAAAATGGCGCGGTCCAGGAGCCCCTCCGCAAGGTCGAGATCGTGTGTGGCCAGCACGACGATCGCCCCCGTCTCCCGCAAGGCTCGCAGGCGGGCGGTCAGAGCGGCACCGGACGCATCATCCAGGCCGGTGAATGGCTCGTCCAGGAGCAGCAATCGTGGACGGTGAATCAGCGCGCGCTCCAGCGCGACGCGTTGGCGCATGCCGCGAGAGAAACTCGACACCGCGTCGTCCGCGCGGTCGGCCAGGCCGGCCAGTTGCAGCGCCTCGATGGCCGACGCACGCGGGTCGGCGACGGCGTACAGCCCGGCAAAGAACTCAAGATTCTCGCCGGCGGTCAGTTCCGGATACAGGAAGAGGTCGTGGCCGAGGACGCCTATCGCCGATCGCAGCGCCGATCCGGGAGTGGCGGAATCGTGTGCCCCGTAGCGAATGCGGCCGGCACTCGGACGAAGGAGCGTCGCCAGCATCGCCAGCAGCGTCGACTTGCCGGCGCCGTTTGGCCCGAGCAGGCCGAGGAGCGAGCCTCGCGTCACCGAAAATGAGACATGGGATATCGCCCGCCGCCGACCGAAGTGGCGGGAGACGTCATCAACCTTCAGCTCATCGAAATCAACGGCGGTCACGCGGTGGCGTCCCCACCGCCTCCCCGCGGACGCGCGCGCACCGCGTCCAGCTCGCTGTAGACCTGTTCGAGGTCTTCCATCAATTCCTGGCGTCGCGCCTGATCGGGGGTCGGCAGTGGCCCACCGTCGCGCTGCAATCGCTCGAGCGGCACCAGTTCGGCCAGCAGCGCGTCCCTGCGCTCGATGAGCCGGGGGCGCGACTCGGGCACGAGGGCCGGCGCACTCATCGCCCACCAGACACCCACCACGATAATGCCCGCCGCGAGACTCAGCGCGACCAGCCGCGGCGTCCCGCTGTGCGCAGGAAGATTCACAAGCTCCATCGTCAGCGTGCTTCCCGCCGCCATCGCAGGTCCGTTTGCGAGAAAAAATGGCGTTCCGGATTCCGCATTGACTTCACCGACTGTCGAAAACTGCGGCGACGAGACGGACAGATCGCCGATCCGCTGGACCCCCACCGACAATTGCTGGAGAGGCACCGGCCACGTCTGTTGCAGCGTGAACTCGGAGGTGTCCTGCCGAAGCTGAAACCCGACCTGCACGGACGTCACGCCGGGCGCAAACGGACCGGTCACCGTCACCCGGTCGCCACTGACCGTCGCCGTCGGCGACGACCCCTGGAGGATCACCGCTCCGCCCGCGCCGACCGGGAGATCGAGGATGAGCGGCCCGCCGATATCAACCCGAGCACGTGCGTTGTTGAGGATCTCGAGGATGTAAAACGCCTGGAGCGTGTCGTCCTGAAACTCGATGAACACACGCGTGTTCGGACCGAGCACGACGACCCCCTCCACGGGTGGAGCCGCAGCCTCTGCCGCCGCCGTCGCCGCGGCACGGGAGGCTGCCTCCGCCAGACCCGCGACCAGTATCACGCGCAGTCCCCCTGACGTGGGGACGGCAAACGGTTCGGACTGGAGCGCTTCTCCGTCGACGACCGCTTCCGCTCGCGCGTCCGCCACCGGTGGCAG
>JAQBVV010000008.1 GCA_027622905.1 Acidobacteriota bacterium | reverse complement strand
TGGCAGACGCGCCAGACTTAGGATCTGGTACCTGAAAAGGTATGGGGGTTCGAGTCCCTCCTTTCGCACCGGCCTTTGCTCACGCTTGACGGTGACGTGAGCGTCGGCCGGCACGCCACGCCAGGTGGACCCCAGAATCATTCCGGATCTCTCCCATGAAGACTGAAGTTACGGACGTAAGCGCCACGCGGAAGACGGTCGCGATCGAGATCCCCATCGACGTCGTCGACGCGGAAATCAACCGCGTGGCCCGCGGGTACGCGAAACAGGCGCGGCTTCCCGGCTTCCGGCCGGGCAAGGCACCGCAGGCGCTCATCAAGCGGCGCTTCAAAGAACAGATCATGCACGACGTGATGCATGACCTCATTCCTCGAGCCGTCGAGGAAGCGATGCAGGAACGGGGCATCGAGCCGATCAACACGCCCGACATCAAGGACGTCGAGCTTGAAGAAGGACGGCCGATGACGTTCACGGCCGCCATCGAGACTGTCCCTGCGTTCGATCCGGGGGACTTCTCGTCGATCACGCTCGAGCGCCCATCCACCGAGGTGGCCGACGAGGCGATTGCCGACATGCTGCAACGCCTTCGCGATCGGGCGGGCACCTACGAGCCGGTCGAGGGACGCGCGGTCGCCGAAAGCGACGCGGTGGTGCTTGTCCTCGATCGCACGGGTCCCGACGGCCAGCTCGACCACCACGACGAGGTCACCGTTCAGCTGGGCGCGCCGGGGAACCCGCCGGGATTCGACGCAGAGCTGCTCGGGATGAATCCCGACGAGTCGAGAACGTTCACGATTCACTTTCCCGCGGACTACCCCGCGTCGGATCTGGCGGACACCGATCAGACCTACACCGTGACGCTCACGGGGATACGGCGCCGCGTGCTGCCGGAGCTTGATGACGAATTCGCCAAGGACCTGGGTGAGTTCGAGTCGCTCGCCGCACTGCGCGAACGCATCACGGCGGACCTCACGCGCGAAGCCGAGGACAAGGCGACGCGAGAAGTGCGCGCCGAACTGTTCGCACAGCTCGCCAAACGGGTCACGTTCGAGTTGCCGGCCTCACTGGTCGAAAAGGAGATGGACCGCCGCCTGGAGGAGTTTGCTCGCCAGCTCGCCTCCCAGAAGCTCGACCCCCGTGAGGCGGGCATCGACTGGGCGCAATTTCGTGAAGCGCAGCGGGAGCCGGCACAGGAAGCGACCGCAAGCGCCCTGGTGCTGGATGAGGTTGCCCGGCGGGAAGATATTACGGTTGCCAGCGAAGATGTCGATAAAGAGATCGAAGGGTTCGCAGCCAGGGCGGGTCGAACGCCGACGGCTCTGCGGGCACAAATTGAAAAGGAAGGCGGAATCGCGCGACTCTATGCGGGTTTACGACGGGAGAAGGCGGTAGACTTGGTGTTGTCACGTGCTACGATAGTGGATAGACCCACCACGGGCACGCCGTGACGATTCTGTCGCCAACCTCCAGTTACCCACACGCGATTCGCAGATCGTGAACACGGACCATCAATCAGCCATGCGCCATCCGATCGAACCTCACGCCCAGCTGGTACCCATGGTGGTCGAACAGACCAACCGGGGAGAGCGCGCGTACGACATCTTCTCGCGCCTGCTCAAAGACAGCATCATCTTCGTTGGCACGCCGATCGACGACGGCATCGCGAATCTCGTCATCGCCCAGATGTTGTTCCTCGAAGCCGAAGATCCGGACAAGGACATCCTTCTGTATATCAACAGTCCCGGAGGATCGATCACGGCCGGGCTTGCGATCTACGACACGATGCAATTCATCAAGCCGGATGTACAGACCTTCTGCATCGGGCAGGCCGCGTCGATGGCAGCCGTGCTGCTGGCGGCGGGCGCCAGCGGCAAACGCTACTCGCTGCCGAATTCGCGCATCGTGATCCACCAGCCGCTCATGCAGGGCCTGGCTGGCCAGGCCACCGACATCGATATCGCAGCACGCGAGATCCTGCGCATGCGCGAACGGTTGAACGAGATCCTCGTCCACCACACGGGGCAGCCGGTGAAGCGCATCCAGGAGGACACGGAACGGGATTACATCATGTCCGCGGATCAGGGGAAGGAATACGGGATTATCGATGACGTCATCCGGAAACGGGTGTAGCATCGATGAAGGCTTCCGGTTGACGTATGGCCAAGAAAAACGGCGAGACTGAGATTCTCCGCTGCTCGTTCTGTAACAAGGATCAGAACGATGTCCGCAAGCTGATCGCGGGTCCGACCGTGTTCATCTGCGACGAATGCGTCGAAGTCTGCAACGACATCATCGCGGACGACAACCGCTTCGACAATCGCGGCGTGCGCTCGTCCCTCCCGTCGCCGCCCGAGATCAAGAAACTGCTCGATGAGTACGTCATCGGTCAGGACCGGACGAAGAAGAAGCTCGCGGTCGCCGTCTATAACCACTACAAGCGCATCGAAATCCAGAAGCTCCCGCGGAGCCGCAACGACATCGAGCTCAACAAGGCCAACATCCTGCTCATTGGCCCCACGGGCACGGGGAAGACACTGCTCGCGCAGACGCTGGCCAAGCTGCTCTCGGTGCCGTTCACGATCGTCGACGCGACCACACTGACCGAAGCCGGCTACGTCGGCGAGGATGTCGAGAACATCATTCTCAAGTTGCTCCAGGCCGCCGGCGGCGACATCGAGAAATGCCAGCAGGGCATCATCTATATCGACGAGGTGGACAAGATCTGCCGCAAGGACGAGAACCCGTCGATCACGCGCGACGTGTCAGGCGAGGGTGTGCAGCAGGCGCTGCTCAAGATCCTGGAAGGCACGGTTGCCAACGTGCCACCACAGGGCGGGCGCAAGCATCCGCACCAGGAATTCTTCCAGGTCGATACCACCAACATTCTCTTCATCTGCGGTGGCGCATTCGTCGGTCTCGACAAGGTCATTGACCGACGCGTCGGCAAGCGGACGCTCGGCTTCAAGACCGACGTCACGTCCGTCAGGAAGCGCGTGGTGGGCCCGACCCTCGAAGCGGTGGAACCGGAAGATCTGATCAGGTACGGGCTCATCCCTGAGTTCGTCGGTCGATTGCCGGTCGTCGGCACGTTGCACGAACTTGACAAGCCGGCACTCATCCAGATATTGACGCAGCCACGGAACGCCATCACGCGCCAGTACCAGAGACTGTTCGAATACGAGAACGTCAAGCTACGATTCACAGACGATGCGCTCGACGCCATCGCCGAGTTGGCGCTCAAGCGCAAGATCGGGGCGCGCGGCCTTCGGATGATCATCGAAGATTTGATGCTGGATCTGATGTACTCAGTGCCCGGGCAGAAGAAACTTCGCGAGGTGATCGTCACCCGCGAGATCGTCGAAGCCAAGGACAAATCGATTACCCTTATAGAGAAGGCTGGATAGGCCGAAAGCGTCGGCCCCTCAGTCGCGGAGACCCTCCGGTTTCCGGATCACAAGGACCCACATGGAAGTCTACGAAACGCTCCCGATCGTCCCGCTCAGGGACGTGGTCGTCTTCCCCCACATGATGATGCCGTTCGTCATTGGACGCCCGTCATCGACGCGTGCGCTGGAGCACGCGCTGCTGAAGGACAAGCGGATCTTCCTCGCCGTCCAGCACGACGCGTCGATCGACGATCCGAAGCCTGACGACGTGTACACGATGGGCTGCGTGGCCAACGTGGTACAGAGCCTCAAGTTGCCTGATGGCAACATCAAGGTCCTCGTCGAGGGCGTGGATCGGGCACGAGCCGTCGAGTGGAAGGAAGACAAGGGCTTCTACCGCGTCGTGATCAAGGTCCTGGCGAAGCAGAAGGAGGCGGCTGGCGACGTCGAGGCCACCATGGGTCGCGTGGTGACGCTGTTTGAGCAGTACGTCAAGTTGTCCAACAACCTTCACTACGACGCGATGATCGCAGCCGTCCGCGTGGACGACCCCGGCAAGCTCGCCGACACCATCGCCGCTCACCTGCTCGTCGGGGTGGACGAGAAGCAGAACCTGCTGGAGATCAACTCCCCGCTCGAACGCCTGAACCGCATCGCCGGCATCCTCGAAATCGAAGTCGACAAGCTCCAGGTGGATCGCCGAATCCAGTCTCGCGTGAAGAAGCAGATGGAGAAGGCGCAGAAGGAGTACTACCTCAACGAGAAGATGAAGGCGATCCAGAAGGAGCTTGGTCGCAAGGACGAGAAGGGCGACGAGGTCGACGAGCTGAAGAAGAAGATTCAGCAGGCCAAGATGCCGAAGGACGTGGAGGAGAAGGCCGTCCAGGAGTTGAAGCGACTCGAAGCGATGCCTCCGATGTCGGCCGAGGCCACCGTGTCGCGCAACTACCTCGACTGGCTCATCGCCGTCCCCTGGTACAAGAAGACGCGCGAGAACCGGGACCTGAAGCACGCTGAAGCCGTCTTGCACGAGGACCACTACGGTCTCGACAAGATCAAGGACCGGATCCTGGAGTTTCTGGCCGTCCGCTCGCTCGTCAGAAAGCCCAAGGCCACCATCTTGACGTTTTCCGGGCCTCCCGGCGTAGGCAAGACATCGCTGGCCAAGTCGATCGCGCGCGCGATGAATCGCAAGTTCGTTCGGCTGTCGCTCGGCGGCGTGCGCGACGAGGCGGAGGTGCGCGGGCACCGGCGCACGTACATCGGCGCCTTCCCCGGCCAGATCATCCAGATGATGAAGAAGGCCGGCACGCAGAATCCGGTCTTTCTCCTGGACGAGATCGACAAGATGTCGATGGACTTCCGTGGCGACCCCTCGGCCGCGCTGCTGGAAGTGCTCGACCCCGAGCAAAACGGCTCGTTTCTTGACCACTACCTCGACGTCGAGTACGACCTCTCGCACGTGATGTTCATCTGCACCGCCAACGTGCTCCACACGGTGCCCCAGGCCCTGCGCGACCGCATGGAAGTGCTGCAACTGGCCGGGTACACCGAACAGGAAAAAACGGAGATTGCGATGCGCTTCCTGGCGCCAAAGGCGATCGAAGGCTCGGGCCTCACGAAGAAGAACATCGTCATTCGTCAGGACGCCATTCAGACCATTATTCAGCGCTACACGCGCGAGGCGGGTGTTCGGAACCTCGAGCGAGAAATCTCGTCCATCTGCCGCAAAGTCGCGCGAAAGGTCGTTGATCAGGGCAAAGCGTACACGGAAGAGATCACGGCCGAAGGCGTGACCACGCATCTTGGCGTGCCGCGCTTCCGCCCGAGCATGGCCGAGGAACAGAACGAGGTGGGGATCGCCACCGGCCTCGCGTGGACCGAAGTCGGGGGCGAACTGCTCGTCAGCGAAGCCACGCTCATGGCTGGCAAGGGGAAGTTGACATTGACCGGGAAGCTGGGTGACGTCATGCAGGAGTCGGCACAGGCTGCGTTGAGCTACGTGCGTTCGAAGGCCGCTGAACTGAGCCTGCCGGAAGACTTCCATTCGAAGATCGATATCCACGTGCACGTGCCCGAAGGCGCGATCCCGAAAGACGGGCCATCAGCAGGGATCACAATGGCCACCACACTGGTGTCGGCCCTGACGAAGATTCCAACGCGGCGCGATGTGGCCATGACCGGCGAGATCACCCTGCGCGGCAAGGTCCTGCCGATCGGCGGAATCAAGGAGAAGGTACTCGCGGCCCACCGAGCCGGGGTCACCAATATCATTCTGCCGCGCGACAACGAGAAGGACCTCGCGGACATTCCGAAGTCTGTCCTCGATGCGCTTGACCTGCATCTCGTGTCAACGATGGACGAAGTGCTGAAGATTGCCCTCGCCGGACCTTTGCCGACACGTATCCCCGCCACCCCCGTCGTGGCGGAAGCCGTGGACGCGGGAGATACCCGCACACATTAGTTGCGGATTTCTGCCGAGTTCGTCACGAGTGCGGCGGGCGTCGACGATTTCCCGCGCGACCGGTTGGCGGAAGTCGCCATGATCGGACGATCCAATGTTGGCAAGTCGACGCTAATCAACGCGCTGGCAAGGCAGAAGGTGGCTCGCACGAGTGCCGCACCAGGCAAGACCCGTCTTGCCAACTTTTATCGCGTCAAGCGAGGGCTGGGGCCGGCGTTCTACCTGGTTGATCTGCCGGGATACGGGTATGCCCGAGGCGGCGATGCGTCGGGTGCGGAGTTCAGCCGGCTGACCGACGCGTACTTTGCCAGGGCGGAAGGTCGGAAGACGCGTCCCGACGAATTTCGGGTCGGCGGTGCAGCCGATCGAAAGGCTATCGGCGCGCTGCTCCTGATTGACGTGCGGCATCCAGGCCTTCAATCGGATCTGGATGCCTGGGGCTGGTTGCGGTCGCAGCCCTGTCCGCGCAGTATCGTCGGTACCAAAGTGGACAAATTGACGCGCGCCCAGCGCTCGCGCCACGATCGTGAACTCAAATCGTTGTTTGACGTCCCCATCTCGCTGGTGTCAGCGCAGTCAGGGGAAGGATTGGAAGAACTGTGGAAGCTGATCGCGATACTGCCAAACCAGACGGCGCCGTAGCTGCCGCCGCTCCTGCCGATAACCCTCCGGCCCAGCGCGCGCCTGCAGCGGTGGCGGCCACACAGGCACAGCCGGCCCAGACCATCTCCCTCTCAGCGATGAAGGAAATGAGCATCTCCGCGCTGACCAAGGTGGCCAAGGAGCTGGATATCGCCGGGGCCACCGGCATGCGAAAGCAGGAGCTCATCTTCGAGATCCTTCGCGTCAGAGCCGAGAAGAGCGGCAACATCTTCTCGGAAGGCGTGCTGGAAACGCTGCCGGATGGCTTCGGATTCCTGCGAGCGCCCGATTACAACTACCTTCCAGGGCCAGACGATATCTACGTATCGCCATCGCAGATCAGGAAGTTTGACCTGCACACGGGTGACACGGTCTCCGGGGTGATCCGCCCGCCGAAGGATGGAGAACGCTACTTCGCGTTGATCAAGGTCGAGGCGATCAACTTCGAACCGCCGGAGAAGACGAAGGACAAGATCTTCTTCGAGAATCTCACGCCACTCTATCCACAGCAGAAGTTCATACTCGAAACCGCGAGCGACAACCTCTCCGGTCGCGTCATGGATCTGCTGACGCCCATCGGCAAGGGACAGCGCGGACTGATCGTGGCCCCCCCTCGAACTGGCAAGACGATGCTGCTGCAGAGTATCGCCAACAGCATCACAAAGATCCACCCCGAGGTGTACCTGATCGTCCTGTTGATCGACGAACGACCCGAGGAAGTCACCGACATGCAGCGATCCGTGCATGGCGAAGTGATCTCGTCGACGTTCGACGAACCGGCGCAGCGCCACGTGCAGGTCGCGGAAATGGTGATCGAAAAGGCCAAGCGACTGGTCGAGCACAAGAAGGACGTCGTCATCCTGCTCGACTCGGTCACGCGACTCGCGCGTGCCTACAACACGATCGTCCCGGCGTCCGGGAAGGTCCTGTCGGGCGGTGTCGACAGCAACGCGCTCCAGCGGCCGAAGCGGTTCTTCGGCGCGGCCCGCAACATCGAGGAAGGTGGCTCGCTCACGATCGTGGCCACCGCGCTTGTGGATACCGGGTCACGCATGGACGAGGTTATCTTCGAGGAGTTCAAGGGCACCGGCAACATGGAGATCCACCTGGATCGCAAGCTGACGGACCGTCGGGTGTTCCCGTCCATCGACATCACCAAGAGCGGCACGCGAAAAGAAGAGCTCCTGCTGGCGAAGGAAGAACTGAATCGGGTGTGGGTGCTGCGAAAGGTGTTGACGCCGCTGTCTCCGACCGAGGCCATGGAACTCTTGCTGTCGAAGATGGGGAAAACAAAGACGAACGCGGAATTCCTTGCCGCGATGGCGGCCGGGAAGAGCTAGCGGCGCAAGACTCAACCTCTGGGCGCGGACCGACGCCCGTACCTCCCCGTCCAGGCGTTCCACCACACGCGAAGCACGTCTCCGAAGGCCGCGGCGCCGCGAGTCACCGCGACGCGACTATCCGGACGGCCATGCCACGCGATCCCCACCTCTCGAATCTCGTAGCCGGCACGGCGCGCCAGCACAAGCAGTTCCACATCGAAGGCGAATCCGCCAACGGTCACACGCTGGAACAGGTGCTCAACGGCTGCGGCGCTGAAAAGCTTGAACCCGCATTGCGTGTCTGTGATACCGGGCAGGACAAGCATGCGCACGTACCTGTTGAACACACGCCCGATCACATAGCGGAGCCAGTGCTCGCCCTGCCGCTCGGCCCCCGGGGCCTCCCGCGAGCCGATGAGCACATCAGGAGGCGACGCGCCGTCGACCAGGCTCAGGAACCGATCGAGATTGTCCAGGGGCATCGCCAGGTCTGCATCAGCCATGAACCGCCATGCACCGTGGGCCTCCAGCATGCCTCGCCGCACCGCAGCGCCCTTCCCGGCCCTCGCGCCAGTCACCAGGCGAATACGAGGCTCCGCCTTCGTGAACTCCTCGACGACGCCTCTCGTGCCGTCGGTGCTTCCATCGTCGACCACGACGATCTCCCAGGTGAGGCTCAACCCCTCAAGGTGGGCTTGCAGGTCCCTGAGGCAACCTCCGATCGTGTCTCCCTCGTTGAACGCCGGGACAACGACTGACAGGTCTGGACGGATGAGCGACGCTGCCGGCACAGGCAAGCCCGACGAGGGTGAGTCCGAATAGGGTGAGTCAGGCAAGAGAATCAGGCGAGAGAGTCAGGTACTAGAGAGTCAGGCAAGACCAGCTCAGGTAAGCCTGACCCGGACGAACGTGAGTCAGATACAGTCAGAATGCACGAGTATAGCGCATGCTATAATTCCTCTTTTATCCGTGTTCCGAAGGAGTTCGCTGTGAAAGAGGGGATCCACCCGGCATATCAAGAGGTCGAAGCGCGCTGCGCGTGCGGCAACACGTTCAAGACGCGGTCGACCAAATCGGAACTGCACCTTGAGATCTGCTCGGCGTGCCATCCGTTCTTCACCGGCCGCCAGAAACTCATCGACACCGAAGGTCGCGTCGAGCGGTTTACCAAGAAGTTTGGTGCGCAAACGTCGGAGCAGCGGAAACTCGCCGCAAAAGCTGCAAGGGCGGCCAAGCCTCGCGTCGCGAAACCACCCAAGGCGGCGGCGACCGCCTAGCGCGGATTTCGTGAGCGCGTAGCTTCCGAGGAACCGCAGGCAGTCGACGCATGCCGCGGGGAGTACCTCGACGGTCCGCCACGCGGAAATGAAATCCGCGCCAGACCCGCCGCACCCCACGCCAGCATTACAACGCCAGCCTGATTCCGAACGCCAGCCTGATCTAGAACAGCGGTGCCGGGGGAACCGACACCACACCGAGCTTGCGATCGAGACGCGCAAGGCGGTGACGTGCGGCACGCACCCGGCTGTGACTCCCTGGAAATCTGATCGCGTGCATCGCAAAGTGGCGTGCCGCGCTGAGATCCCCCAGCCGGTGCTCGTGGTGCACGGCCAACGCCTCGGAGGCCTGCTGAGCGATCCGTGGCGGGCAGTGCCGCAGCCCGAGCACGCCCCGCCAGGCCTCGGCAGCCTCGGGGTGCCGCCGCTCACGTCGGCAGAGCACTGCCAACGCGCGCAACGCCTCAGCGCACGTGAGCGCGTCGGCGTCGGCAAACCGAGCACCCGCGGGAACCACGCCCGCCGCTCTGGCGTAACACGCTCGTGCCTCAGCGCCCATGCCGGCGCGGTCAAACAATCGCCCAAGACCGAGCGCCTCGCGCGCCGTGCGTGCGCCACCCGCGCCCTGTTCAAGGAGATTCGCCGCGGTCGCCGTCAACATCGCGAGCGCGAGCAGATCGAGACGATTGTGCTCCAGCACCGCTTCGAGCTGGCGCACGTCGCCCGTTCTGACATAGTGAAAATAACGCGACGGAATCTCGGCGCCTGGGACATCTCCCTGTCGCACGTGACCGAGAACCGTCTCCTCGACATGCGTGAGTCGGCACGGCACCGCAGCTGGTCGTTCTCCGGCCCCCGCCGAAGAAGACACTGGCACTGGAGGCCGCCACAGCCGCCGCGCGGTATGGAGCAAATCGAGATGCGCCAGGCTGCCGTGAGACCCAGACACGCGGTGAAACAGGAACCGGGTATCGATCAACGGCAGGTCGAAACTCTTCCCGTTATAGGTCACCAGCGCACCGAAGGCGGCCATCGTATCGGCGACATCCTGGAGCAACCCCCGCTCAGCGGCATAGTTGCTCAAAAAGTACTGCCTGGTCCGAAACGTCGCTCCATCGAACCAGCCGCACCCAACAAGAAATGCGTAGACTCCCGCCCCACCTCCAAGCCCAGTGGTCTCAAGATCGAAAAACAGCAACCTGCCACGAAGCGCGTCCCGGGCGCCGTCGCCTGACAACAGCAGACCCGCCCGTGGCCACAGTCCGTCGTCATTTGGAAGGCAATCGGCCAGGGCCGTGCGTCCGAAACGATGCCCCGCTGGATAGTGCCGATCGATCACGACATGGCGAGGTCGGGTCGCCAGGCGACCCGACGAATCAGCGCTGGCTGAAGAGCCCGCCGGCGCTGACAGTCCACTCGCCCCACTCGCCCCACTCGCCCCCCTCGCCGTGCGCCACTCTCCGCCAAGCACGTCTGCCGCACCATCCGCGCGTGCCTGGATCGCAGTTGCGTCCGCGACACCAGAGAGTCCGGGAACCTCAGACGGGCGCGCCAGACCAGCCGGATCACCCGGCCGCACGACGGCACGAAGCCGATCCGCGAGGTTCATGCCGCCCCCACCTGGTTCATCGACTGCGCGGCGATCTCATCAAGGATGCGCAGCGCCGCGACCTTGGCCAGCGGCCCCGTGTTGCCGACGGGACCCACGCACGTCGGACAGCCCCGTTCGCACGCGCAGCTGGCAATCAACGCGCGTGTACGCGTGAGGAGTTCGACGTGCATCCGGAACAGCGGCTCGCTGAATCCGATCCCTCCAGGGCAGTTGTCGTAGATGAATACGCTCGGCTCATCCGACAGCTCGGAGTCCAGGCCGCGTCCAGGGGCCTGTCCCTCGATCCAACTGCCTCCGCCGCAGGCGCCGCGGTGCAAGTCCGTGTCCTCCGCGTGCTGACCAGCTCCGAGCGAAATACCGATGTCCTGCCGATCGCACATGAGGAGCAGTTGCGCGACCTGTCGCATCGCAAACGACAGCCCGACCACGCCATCGCGTCTGTCGTCCGGCGCGTACGGCAGCGCCGCCATGACCGACCTCGGCACGGTCAGCCAGTACGCCGTGGTGTGCATCTCCTGTTCTGGCAGGTCCAGCTCTCCCGAACCAACATTCTCGTTGGTGTAGAACTTGATCTTCTTGAAGCCAACGACCCGTGATGAGACGTGCACCTCGCCGTGGGCCCGCGTCTCCCCGGCGTTGGCCGCCGTCCTTGCGACATAGGCCGACGCCGGCACGATCGACGGTTCCCCTGGACCCCCACCACGGTCGAACGTGTCGAGCACGGTGACCTTGGTGTGCGTGATCGCGTCGGTGTAGTAGTCGCAGTCGCTCCTCCGGACAAACGCCTTCCGTGCCTCGAAGTCCAGTCGCTCGACCTGATAGAGCGTCCCCTCGACAAGATAGATCGCCTTCTCATGCAACGTGGCGGGGCCGCTGGAGAAACTGGTCTCACCGATGACCTCTGCGCCCCTGGTGAGATCCACGACGACGAAGTTATCTGACGACACAGCTCGAAGACTCACCGCATCGGCGGGGTACGACTCGCTCGTCCACTGCCACACCCCCTCGTCGTCGGTCTGGGGCGCCGCATCAGCGCTCCCGGTGCAATGCACGAGACCACTCTCCGCCAGAATCCGCAGTACCTCCTGCACGTCCTTCCGGCCGTACGCTTCTGCGGTCGCGAACGGCAGCTCGAACGCCGCGCACTTCACGTGATCGACCAGGATGTGCAAATTGTCTGCGTCGATCAACGCCCGCTCAGGCGACGCCTCGAAAAAGTACGCGGGATGTCTGACGACGAACTGATCGATGGGCGCGCTACTGGCCACGAGCACGGCCGCCGACCGCCCCTGTCGGCGTCCCGCACGCCCGGCTCGCTGCCACGTCGCAGCAATCGTGCCCGGGTACCCGGCCATCACGCAGACGTCGAGCGCGCCGACGTCAATCCCGAGCTCCAGCGCGCTGGTCGAGACCACGGCACGCACGGCGCCTTCGCGCAGGCCTCGTTCTATCTCCCGGCGCCGCTTCGGCAGGTAGCCTCCCCGGTAGCCGCGAATCTGCTCGCGCGTGCCAGGAGGGCCCTCGAAGTCATCCTTGAGATACGTCGTCAGGATCTCGGTGGACAGGCGGCTCTGGGCAAACACGATCAGCTGGAGCCCTCGCTTGAGAAACTCGCCACTGATGCGCCGCGCCTCGCTGAGGTACGAACGCCGAATGCCAAGCTGCTGATTGACGACCGGAGGATTGATGAACAGAAACGCCTTCTCGCCTCGAGGCGCGCCGTTCTCCGAGACAAGCTCGAACGGCTCCTCCACCAACGACTCGGCAAGCTCACGAGGATTCGCGATCGTGGCCGACGAGCAGATGAACGCAGGGTTCGATCCGTAGTGGCGACAGATTCGCCGCAACCGACGCAGCACGTTGGTCAAGTGACTGCCGAAGACGCCGCGATACGCGTGCAGTTCGTCGATGACGACATACCGAAGATTCTCGAAGAGCTTGGCCCATCGGGGATGGTGGGGCAAGATTCCCGAATGCAGCATGTCCGGATTGCTGAGCACGATGTGCGCCCGTCCTCGGATCGCGCGCCTGGCGTCCTGCGGCGTATCACCGTCGTAGGTAAACACGCCGATCGGCGATTCGTCGTCTGACAGCGCGTCCGCCAGGGCATGCAGCTCGGCCAGTTGATCCTGCGCCAGCGCCTTGGTGGGAAACAGGTACAGCGCGCGAGCCGCAGGGTCACCGAGGATCGTGCTCAGTACCGGCGCGTTGTAGCACAACGTCTTTCCCGATGCGGTCGGTGTCGTCACCACGACGTTTCGGCGCCCCAGCGCATGCTCGACCGCAGCGGTCTGATGCGTGTAGAACTGCTCGATACCACGAGCCTTGAATACGCCGCGCAGCCGGTCGTTCAGCCCTGCCGGGCACGGAGCGAACGCAGCCGAGCGCGCCTGCAGCACCCGCACGGCCGTCACCCAACCATCGGGGGCATCTGGACGCTCCGAGACGCCCCCCGTGAGCCGATCGAGTACCGTCTGCAGTTCTCGATCCCCTCCGCGACGCGCACCGTCCCACGCGGGCACACTGGCCTCCCCACGGGGCGAGCGCATCACCCCCAGTTCCGAATCGAGCTGACGCTTCGGTGACATGACTCGGACGATACTAAGCGCAATAAAGGCGAAGGTCCACTCGAAAGTACGATTTTTACGTTTAAATTGTGGCATTGCCAGCTTGGCCGGCGGCCCTTCGCGATGAGATACCCTATCCGCCAATGTCTGCCGAGCCGCGACCGACCAACGTGCTTCCCCGCCGGCTCCGGTTCTGGGGATCGGTCGGCATCGTCGTCGGTCTCACCATCGGCTCTGGCATTTTTCGGACTCCGGCGTCGATCGCCGCCAGGGTACCGGACCCGACCCTCATGCTGGGTGTCTGGATAGCCGGTGGGTTGATCTCGTTGTGCGGCGCCCTGTCAGTGGCCGAGCTCGCCGCATCGCTGCCGTACACCGGGGGATGGTATGTGTTCCTGCGAGAAGGATGGGGCAGGCTCGCCGGCTTTCTGTTCGGCTGGTCGGAACTGGTCCTGATCCGAGCCTCAGCGACGGCGGCGATCTCAAAGGTGTTCAGCGAGTACCTGCTGCGCTCGCTGGGCTACGACCCAGCGAGCATCGGCACCGTGACGGATCTGGTCGCGGCAGGCGCAGTGCTCGTCGCCGGCGTCATCAACATTCGCGGGGTGCACATCGGCGCGGCCGTCGTGGGTGCGTCGAGCATCGCCAAGTTCGCGGCGCTCGCGTTCCTCGTACTCGCGTCGTTTGCGCTCGGTGGGGGCGCCGGCGCGTCAGGCGCCAACTTCACGGCGGCATCTGCCCCGGTCGATGCGGGGGTTCTCGGCCTCGCGCTCATCTCCGTGTTATGGGCGTATGACGGCTTCGCCGATCTATCGTTTGCGGCCGGCGAAGTCGCCGACCCACAGCGCACACTTCCACGCGCCATCGTGGTCGGCACGCTGGCGATCATCGCCATCTACCTCGCCGTCAATGCCGCGTACCTGTACGTCAGCCCCGTCGACACGATCGCGACATCACCCCTGATCGCCGCCGATACGATGCAGGCGGTGTTCGGGCAGGTCGGCGTGGCATTCGTGTCGGTCGTCGTCACCATCTCGACCTTTGGTGCGCTGATGGCGGTCATGTTGTCGGCGCCTCGGGTCTTCTTCGCGATGGCCGACGACAAGCTGTTCTTCCCGGTCGTGGCACGCGTGCATCCCCGGTATCACACGCCGTACATTGCGATCGCGCTGGCGACGGCTCTTGGCGTGCTGTTTGTCCTCACGCGCACCTTCGAGCAACTGGCCGACACATTCGTCCTGTCGATCTGGCCGTTCTATGGATTGGCGATCGCGGGACTCTATCGGCTGCGCCGAACACGACCTGAGTTGCCACGACCGTACAAGGTACCGGGATACCCCTTCGTGCCGGCGGTGTTCGTCGCGGCGGTGATGTACCTGGTGGGAAGCGCGCTGATCGCCGATCCGCTCTGGACAGGCGTCACGTTCGCGATCGTCCTGGCGGGCGTGCCGGTGTACTACGGCGCCTTCCGGCAGTGACGCCTGCCCTTCAGCCACGACCTGCACCTCCACGCCCTTTTGATTGACTCAGTTTCACCGCCTTGAGGTTGAACTTCAGGCTGTAGCGTTGCACCTTACGTGGACCGGCTAGGGCTAGGGGCACGAGGCACCTCCCGTGGTTAGGTGGAAGTGTCTACTTTATCGAGGGAGGATCTGCCGACTGGTGCAGCGCGTGTTGGGCCGCAATTCTTACAGCACCCCACGCTCCACGAGAAGGGCGCGACCTCTGGCTTTAAGCAGGTATCGTGTCGGCTGTCCAGAGACCATATGGTCATGGACGCACTTCGCCTCAATTAGTCCATCGAGGTAGTACTGCACCTTCGCCCGCGTGGGTAGGCGCAAGTGCTCGCACGTATCCACGGGCGGTGCACGTGGGGCCGCCGCTGCTGGTCTGCCCTCGTCTGGCGGCCGTTCGCAGCCCGGTGAGTCACCGCGAGGCCGGAAATCGATCGCAGCGATTCCTCGCCGTCGAGTTCGTTCCGCGCGATCCATGGCGGCCGAATAGCTTCTGGCGGTGCATGCCGCGCCGGCAGGCGCCCGAACCAGCAATTACTCGCGGCGGGAGCGGCAGATCACGAGCGGAGGTCGATTTCCCACCTGGCGGAGCCGGACGTCGGACGAGGGCAGGCCGGCAGCGGCGGGGGACTGCAGCGATGTCAACGTGAAAAGGGGCACCAGTTACGGGGTTGCCAGCGCCCTCTACCCCTAGAACGACCTGCTCTGACACCCGTCGACAACGATCGACGTGCCACTGATCCAGCTGGCGCGCGACGAGCAGAGAAAGGCGACGACGTCACCCACCTCCTCGGGCCTGCCCAGGCGACCGAACGGAAGTTCGCGCGAGATGAATGCCGCCAGGCCCTCCGGATCCGCCTGCTGGCGTCGCCACCACGAGCCACCCTCGAAGAGGATCGATCCCGGCGAGACACTGTTCACGCGAATGTTCGAGGACGCCAGCTCCTGCGCGAGGGATTTCGCAAGACTGATGTCGGCGGCTTTCAGCGCGTTGTAGGTCATGCGACCGCCGGCTTCACGACCGAAAATCGATGCGATGATCACGATGACACCGCCGCCCCGCTCCCGCATATGCGGCACTGCGGCCCTCGACGCGCGCACGGCCGGCAGCACCGTGTGATCGAAGGCGTCCTGCCAGTGCTCGTCGGTCGTCTCGAGCAGTCCGCCCCCTCCCGCAACGCCGACATTGTTGACCAGAATATCGAGACCGCCGAACGCCTGTACCGCCCTGTCGATCACCGACCTGGCGCCCTCGGCCTGAGCCACGTCGGCCACCACATGGACGACCCGTCCAGCGTCCCCCGACACCGCAGCCACCTCGCGCGCAGCGTCGTGAAGACCTTGCTCACCTCGCGCACACAGGCACACACGGCACCCTTCACCCGCCAGCGACTTGGCCGTCGCCAGTCCCAGGCCGCGGCTCGAACCGGTGACGACTGCAACCTTATCCGTCAGCCCACAATCCATTGAATCGTCGATCATACCCGTTCTGGAGGGAACCTTCGCAGCGTAGGCGTTGGTCAGCAACCTCAGACACCACCTGGGCATTTGAAATCCGGACGATATGAGTCAGAATCGTAGGCGGAGTGACGAAGGCCATCTGATCTCCCCGCCCGCGGGTCGCCGCGAAAGGTGGCGGCTCGTCGCCCGATAAAAACCCATATTCATATGCACATCGGTATTCCCGCCGAAGTCCGGCCCGGAGAGAATCGCGTCGCCGCGACGCCTGACACCATCCGGAAGCTCGTCAAGGCCGGCCTCCACACCGTCAGTGTCCAGAGGCACGCCGGCGTCGCCGCCAGTATTCCCGACGCCGAATTCGAGGCCGCTGGCGCCTCCATCGTGCCGTCGGCCGCTGATGTCTATGCGCAGTCCGACATCGTCCTGAAAGTGCGAGGCCCGGAACCGGCCGAGTTGCCGCTGTTGCGGCGAGGCTCCGTGCTGGTCGGCCTGCTCAGACCACACGACCACGCCGCGATCGACCGTCTTGCCGACACGGGTGTGACGGCATTCGCCATGGAATCCATGCCCCGCACGACACGGGCACAGTCGATGGACGTCCTGTCGTCGCAGGCGAATATCGCCGGCTACAAGGCTGTCCTCATCGCAGCGAACGAGTACGCCCGGTTCATGCCGATGCTGATGACGGCGGCAGGCACCGTGAAGGCCGCGAGAGTGCTGGTACTTGGCGCGGGCGTCGCCGGACTCCAGGCGATCGCCACCGCCAAGCGTCTTGGCGCTGTCGTCGAGGCGTTTGACGTACGCCCCGCGGTCAAGGAACAGGTTGAATCGCTCGGTGCCAGGTTCGTCGAGGTCGAGGCCTCGGAGGCGGAGAAAGCGGAGATGGCCACCGCTGGCGGCTATGCCCGGGAGATGAGCGACGACTACAAGCAGCGGCAAGCCGCGTTGATCGATGAACGAGCTGTCGTCGCGGACATCGTGATCACGACCGCCCTCGTGCCCGGCCGCAGCGCGCCACTCCTCGTGCGTGAAGAGACCCTGCAGCGCATGAAGCCGGGGTCGGTTGTCGTGGACCTGGCCGCCGAACAGGGCGGCAATTGCGCGCTCACGGCACCAGACCGCGTCACCGTGGCGCACGGCGTCGTCCTCGTCGGGCACTGCAACCTGCCTGCGATGGTCGCGGCTGACGCCAGCGCGCTGTACGCGCGCAACCTGCTGAGTTTCATCGCGCTGCTGATCAATCCTGAAACGGGCGGACTGCACATCGACCGCACCGACGACATCGTGGACGCCTCGCTGGTCTGCGTCGACGGCGCCGCGGTGCGCACACCAGAGGCTTCACCGAAATGACCGAACTCGTCGACCCGACGATCACGAACATCACCATCTTCGTCCTGGCGATCTTCGTCGGCTACCACGTCGTGTGGAACGTCACGCCCGCGCTGCATACGCCGCTGATGAGCGTCACCAACGCCATCAGCTCGGTGGTGATCGTTGGCGCCATCATCGCGGCCGGACCGGGCACCGTGGGCCTGGGCGCCATTCTCGGCGCGGCGGCGGTGGGACTGGCCGCCATCAACACGTTCGGGGGCTTCATGGTCAGCCAGCGCATGCTCGCGATGTTCAAGAAGAAGGAAGAGAAGGGGAAGCAGTAACTCGATGTCGGCCAACCAGTCCGCGCTTTTGTACCTACTTGCGAGCGTCCTGTTCATCCTGGCGCTCAAGGGACTGTCACACCCGCGCTCGGCACGCCGCGGCAACCTGTTCGGCATCGTTGGGATGACCCTTGCGGTCGTCACGACGTTGACCATCACTCGCCGTATCGACATCGCGCTCGGCATGATGGTCCTCGGAGGCGCCATCGGCCTGATCGTGGCCAAGCGCGTGCAGATGACCCAGATGCCGGAGCTCGTGGCGGCCATGCATTCCCTGGTGGGCATGGCGGCAGTGCTCATCGCCGTCGCCGTCGTGAGTAATCCTCTCGCGTTCGGCCTGGAATCGCCGATTCCGATGGGCAACCGTATCGAGCTGTTCATCGGCACTTTCGTCGGCGCCATCACCTTCTCCGGATCCGTCATCGCGTTCGGAAAGCTCGCCGGCCTTGGCAAGTACGGGCGCATCTTTTCCAGCGCGCCGGTCGCGTTTCGAGGGCAGCACATTGCGAATCTCGTGCTGGCCCTTGTCATGCTCACCTGCGGCATCCTGTTTATCGGTGCCTCCACGGATGCGCAGTGGACACCGTTTCTTGCCATGACAGGCGTGGCGTTTGTGCTGGGGGTCCTCGTCATCATTCCGATCGGCGGTGCGGACATGCCGGTCGTGATTTCGATGTTGAACAGCTACTCCGGCTGGGCCGCCGCCGGCATCGGCTTCTCGCTCAACAACTCCCTGCTCATCATCGCAGGGGCACTCGTCGGATCGTCGGGCGCGATTCTGTCGTACATCATGTGTCGCGCGATGAACCGGTCCTTCTTCAGCGTTGTGCTGGGCGGCTTCGGGGGAGCCGAGGGCGAAGCCTCGACCGACGCCGGACAGAAGTCCGTCAAGTCCGGATCCGCGGACGATGTCGCGTTTCTGCTCGGCAACGCCGAAAGCGTCATCATCGTGCCCGGTTATGGACTGGCCGTCGGGCGCGCGCAGCATGCGGTGAAGGAGTTGGTCGAAAAGTTGACCGCCAAGGGCGTCAGGGTGCGCTACGCCATTCATCCCGTCGCTGGCCGAATGCCGGGACACATGAACGTGCTCCTCGCCGAAGCCGAGGTACCCTACGACCAGGTCGTCGAGATGGAAGACATCAACAGCGATTTCAACTCGACCGATGTCGCTTTCGTACTTGGTGCCAACGATGTCGTCAACCCGCTTGCGGAGCAGCCCGGCAGCCCCATCTTTGGCATGCCGATTCTCGAGGCGCACAGGTCGCGCTCGGTCATCGTCAACAAACGGTCGATGGCCGCCGGCTACGCGGGCATCGACAATCCGCTGTTCTACATGGACCGCACGATGATGGTCTTTGGCGACGCGAAAAAGGTTGTCGAGAGCATCGTCAAGGCGCTGGAATAGCCCCCCGTCATCAGATCAGCACCCGGATGACGTCGGATCGGGTGATGATGAATGTCTTGTCGGTCTTGAAATCGCGCACCAGGACGGCCGGGTTCTCAGAGGTAATCATCGTCGACAGCAGTTCCACGGGCGTCGTGATGTCAGCGAACGCGAACACCGGCTGCATGATCGTCTCGACGGGCTTTTGCCTGATGTCCTGATCTCGAACGAACTCGGTGTAGAGATGTGTCTCGTTCAGTGAGCCGATGACGCGACCGTCACGCGTGACCGAAATCTGAGAGAAATCATGGTCGCTCATCACACGGACGGCCTCCTCGACCGTCTGTGCGGCTTCCACCGAGTAGAGCTCGCCAGAGAGGCCGAGCGCCACCAGGTCGCGAGCCGTCATGCCCGTCACCTCGAGGAAGCCTCGCGCTCGCATCCACTCATCGTTGTACATCTTCGCGAGATATCGTGATCCGTGATCGTGAAAGATCACGACGACGACGTCGTCCGGTGACAGACGGTCCTTCATCTGCAGCAGGCCGGCCATCGCCGAGCCCGCCGAGTTGCCGGCGAAGATCCCCTCCTCGCGCGTGATACGCCGGGTCATGATCGCCGCGTCCTTGTCAGTGACCTTCTCGAAGTGGTCGATGAGATCGAAATCGACATTGGCCGGCAGGAAGTCCTCGCCGATCCCCTCGGTGATGTACGGGTAAATCTCGTTCTTGTCGAATACGCCGGTCTCTTTGTACTTCTTGAAGATCGATCCGTAGGTGTCGATGCCCCAGAGCGTGATGCGGGGGTTCTGCTCCTTGAGGTAGCGGCCCGCGCCGGTGATGGTGCCACCGGTACCGACGCCGCACACCAGATGGGTCACATGACCGTCCGTCTGCTCCCATATCTCCGGGCCGGTCTGCTCGTAGTGCGCCTGCCCATTCGACAGGTTGTTGTACTGATCGGCCTTCCAGGCATTGGGAATCTCCCGCTCCAGCCTGGACGATACGGCGTAGTAGGACCGAGGGTCCTCTGGATCGACGTCTGTCGGACAGACGATGACCTCCGCGCCAAAGGCCTTCAGCGCATCGACCTTCTCCTTGGACTGCTTGTCTGTTGTCGTGAAGATGCAGCGGTACCCTTTGACCACCGCCGCGATCGCCAGGCCCATGCCCGTGTTGCCCGATGTGCCCTCGATGATGGTGCCACCTGGCTTCAGCAGCCCGGCCTGCTCTGCGTCATCGATCATCTTGACCGCCATGCGGTCCTTGATCGAATTACCAGGATTGAACGTCTCCACCTTCGCGAGGACGGTCGCGTCTATCACGCCGCGCGTAATGGCGTGAAGACGCACCAGCGGCGTGTGGCCGATGGTGTCAAGAATGTTGTCGCAGATCTTCAGGCCCGGTGGATTCGACACGGTCCGATCTTATCCTGCCTCAGGAACGGCGGCGGCCGCCTGGGCCCGGAGATCGGCGAGGAGACGCAGTGGCTCGTCCTCCACCCTGCGGCCCGCGCCGCGCGGCCTTGACCTTGGCCCGCTGACGCTCCTGGCTCTTGCGTGCCCGGATCTCCGCGATTCGCTCGGCCAGCGGCACCTCGAGTTTGCTCTGTGGTCGCGCACGGTAGTCGAAGTCCGGCAACGTCACCCGAGGCAGCGCCCTGCTGATCGCGCGCTCGATCGCCTTGAGATTCCCTTCCTCTTCAGGGGCGACAAAGGTGAATGCATCGCCGGTCAGGTCAGCGCGCCCCGTGCGGCCGACACGATGGATGTAGTCCTCGGGTACCAGCGGCACATCGAAATTCACCACGTGGCTGAGCGCCTCGACATCGATCCCGCGCGCGGCGATGTCGGTCGCCACCAACACCCGATACTTCCCGGCCTTGAACCCCGCGAGCGCCTCCGTCCGCTGGGCCTGCGAGCGGTTGCCGTGTATCCGTGCCGCGTTGATCTGATGCCGCACGAGCAGATCGGCCAGTCTGTTTGCCCGGTGCTTGGTGCGCGTAAACACCAGCGCCTCCCGAAGCACCTCGCCTTCGAGAAGTCGCACGAGCAGCTGCCCCTTGAGATCCTGCGCCACCGGGTACACCGCCTGCGTGATACCGATGGCCGGCGCCGATCGGCGCTGCTGATTGATGAGCGCCGGTTCCTTCAGCATCTCCGCAGCCAGCTTTCCAATGAGCGGAGGCATCGTCGCGCTGAAGAACATGGTCTGGCGACGCGTCGGAATGTGACGCAGCACGCGCCGGATATCAGGCAGAAAACCCATGTCGAGCATTCGATCCGCCTCGTCAAGCACCAGGTACTCGATACCCTCCAGCTTGGCGTATGCCGACCGAAAATGATCGAGCAACCGCCCTGGTGTCGCGACGATCACGTCGACGCCACTGCGAAACGCGTGCTCCTGTGGCCCCATACCGACGCCGCCGTACACCGCCGCTCCCGTCACCGGCGTATGCACGGCAAGGGCGTTGAGATCCTCGAGAATCTGGGCTGCGAGTTCACGAGTGGGCGTCAGCACCAGTCCACGCGTGGTCCGCCTGGATCGGTCGATGAGCCCATGGATCATCGGCAGGAGAAACGCCGCCGTCTTTCCGCTCCCGGTCTGCGCGCAGGCGAGCACGTCGCGCCCCTCCATGCCGGGAGGAATCGCGTCTGCCTGGATGGGCGTCGGCCGGACGAAGCCGAGTTCCTTGACAGCTTTGAGGAGCGCCGGATGCAAGTTGAAAGACGAAAATGGCATGCACCATCATATAGTGCGGCGCGCGCGCGCCCGCTTGATCAGTGCGTCATCGCGTACACGATGTAGTTCACACCGAGACGGTAGGCATCATTCGTGGGATCGTCGCCGTACAAGCCTTCAGCCGACCACTCCCAGTAGTCGCCGAGATCGTTGTTCCAGTTGGCCAGCGCCAGCATCCGCCCGGAGGGATCGTTGTTCTCGAAGATCGCGAAGTAATCCGGCGGCACGTTGACCGTCGGATGCGGAATATTGAGATGCCTGATGCCGAAGAAGGTCTGGAAGATCGGATGGCTCACATCGAGGTGAATGAAGTGGTGGCCTGGAAGCGCCCGGTTCATCTGGGCCACCAGGTTCCGCCAGTGCCCATCTCCCTCGAAGTCGTCGAAGATGATGAACCCGCCTTTGAGCAGGTAGGCGCGAAGAGACTCGGCTTCGCCGTCGTTGGTCACCCAGTAACCCGGCTCCGACATGTAGAGAATCGGATTCTCGAAGATTCGTGGGTCGTCGAGATCGAGGATATTGCTGCCGTCGAGCCGGACTCTCATGTTGGTGATGTAGTCGAGAATGGCCGCCAGGTTTCGATCTGCGACCGGATAGTCATGGGCCCAGGCGTTGCTCCCGCCGAAGAACCCTCTGGCAAGCCCCTCGCGGCCGGCACCGTACCGAATCCTGGTGAACGCGAAGTGGCTGTCGTAGTCGACGGCCACATCAGCCTGGCGCAGTGAACGCCGACCCTGCCCGGAGGCCACCAGCGGCACCAGCAGGACGAGAAGCAGTAAACCAGCGACGGCGGGTCTCTGACGCATCACGGACTCAATGGGTCAACGCGTACAGGATGACATTGATGCCCACGGCGTATCCGTCCGGCGAAAACTTGTAGAAAAACCTCGGGTCTTCCCCTTCTCGCTCCCAGGCATCCGAGATATCAGTGTTGTGCGTCATCACCACCATCAGGTTTCCATGCCGATCGGCAATACCCTGAATCGTCGCCGTGGCGCTGTCAGAGCCTCGTTCAGATGTGCCGCCTCGACTCGTGCGCCAGAACTGGATCGAGGGTATCTGCGGCAGCGACGTCACCTCGAACATCGTCTTGAAAATCGGGTGATCCCATGACAAATCGAGGACGGGGTACTCGGAGCGAGGGAGCACGCGGGAAAGCTGATCGAGCCAGCTGTACTCCGCGTAGCTGCCCCAGTAATCATCGACCCAGAGAAACCCACCCTTGAGCAGGAACGCACGCAAGCCGAGCACTTCCGCCTCGTCCAGCACGGCCGTACCCACGTCCTCCATGTGGAGGTACGGACACTGATACAGCGCGTCTTCCGTCAACCGCACCACCAGGTGGTCAGGCTGGCCGCGAGAGTCCATGCTGACGCGGGTCTTCGTGATTTCCGAGAGGCGCGTGGAAAAGTTGCGCTCTGCGTCGGGGTAGTCAGTCGACCAACCCTGCCCACCGGGCTCCCTGTGGCCGCTGGTGTACACGCCGCGGCAGAAGTTGAACCCCTTGCCAAAGCTGTCGGCGTTGGCAAACTTCGGGGGATACCGCCCGTTCCCGCCACCACGGCGACCGAACTGAGCCGACGCCACGCTCGCGACGCACAGCGCCAGCACGAGCGCGACCGACGCCGACTTCATTTTGGAGTCCTGGCGAGAGACCTGTAGTACTCCTGCACCAACTGACGAAACTCCTCCGGAACCTCGTCGGAGCCGGACAACACGATCGTGTTGGCGTCGGCCTCCGACTGACGCCACAGGCCGAACTCGAATCGCTTCAGACCTTCGGCGACAAGCGACTGCAAGCGCTGAAGCTCGGAGACGTCCTGGTAGACGCGGGGATCGTCCAGCTCTCGCAGCGCGCCGAGAATCTCGTCAAGCTCGCGCGGGTCCACGCTCTCGGCGGCAAGCTCACCTCGCAGCGCTTGTGCCTCACCCGCCCACTGGCGCGCCTCGCCGCGCAACTGTCGTATGTCCTCGTCTGTCAGTTGCCAACCCTGGCCCCAACCCCATCCGCCGCCTCCGTAGCCGCCGCGGGCGCCTCCATCGGCGTTGCCTCCGCCGGCCTGCTGACCGTCGGCGCCGCCCCCACCACCCTGGCCCGCCTGCTGTCCCTGGCCTTGACCTTGTCCCTGACCTTCGCCTTGCCCTTGCCCTTGACCCTGCCCTTCGCCCTGCTGCCCCTGGCCTTGCTGTCCTTGCTGTCCTTGCTGTCCTTGCTGTCCTTGCTGTCCTTGCTGTCCCTCAGCCTGCTGGCCCTGCTCAGCCTGACGCTGCGCGCGCTCACGCGTGCGCTCCTGGAGCGATTCTGCCGCCCGCGCCAGACGCCGAGCCCGTTCGAGCGCGTTCTCCATCCGGTTGGCGTTCTCGTTGCCCTGACCGAGCGCGCTGGCCGCCTCCCGCAGCCGGTCTCGCATCTCGTCGATTCCGCTGGCAATGTCGTTCTCGGCGGCGTTCACTGACTGCGGTGGCGAGCCTCGGTTGACCAGGTTCTGGGAATAGCGCAGCTTGTCGCCGAGACGATTGTCGCGAATCGAACCCGCCGCTTCGGCCATCCTGCGTGACGCCGCAGCTTCGGTGCCACTCGCGTCTCGGGCCGCGCGATCGAGCTGCTGCTCCAGTGCGTTCAGTCGCGCCTCCAGATCACTCTTCTGGTCGTTCACGCGCTGAGCCTGCTCACGACGTTCAGCGGAGTTGGCCACCTCGGCCAGCGCGCGAGCGTCGCCGCCCACGTCCTCCTGACGCCGGGCAATGTCGTCAGCCTGGCGGATCGCGTCGGCGACATCCCGCTCGGCACGACCGGCCTGATTCTCCTGCAGCTGGCGTTCGGTGTCCCGCAGCCGCTCAAGGGCGGCGGCAGCCTGCGCCGCCGCATTGCCGTCACCGCCAGCGGCCGCTCGGCGCATGGCGTCGGCCGCCTGCTGCATCTGTCGCGCGGCCTCCTGGAGGTCGGGACGGTTCTCCTCACGGGCCAGGCGCTCCAGTCGTCGAGCCGCCTCCTCTGCCTGCTCGGCCAGCGCCCGTTGCTGCGCCGCGTTGCCGGCACTGCCGCCGGTCTGCCCCATGTTCCGAAGCTGCTGCCGCGCGGCTTCCTGCTCCTGGCGACGCGCGAGCTCCTTCAGCTTTTCCAGCAGCTCGTCGACCTCCCGGTCGGCATTCTGTTGCCGCGCCTGGTTGGCGGTCTCGTAGCGGCTGGCCATGTTCTCGAGTTCCTGATCAAAGATCTCGGCAAGCTCCTGCTGCTGCGCGCTCCCGCCGCCACCACCGCCACCGCCCTGCTGGGCGCTGATCTGCATCTCGTACTCTTCTTCAGCTTTCTGCAAGATCTGCAACGCGCGATGCTCTGGCGGCAGCGCCGTATCCGGACTCGCCGCCGAGAGCCGGCCTTCCGCCTCGGCCATCGCCTCGACCGCCTGGGGAAGCAGTGCCGCGATCGTCTCGAAGGCAGGATCGCGCTCGATGAGCTGGCTGTTCATGCGGGTCAGCAGCCCCTCGACCTGCTCGCGCAGCCTCGACTGGGACAGACTGACGACGGTCGTGCTTTCGCGCAGACCCTCCGCTGACGTGTTGCGACGATCGCGCTGGATGTTGAACGTGGCGGAAATAATCTGCCGCTGCTGCTCGGACAGCGCTTCGACCTGTCCGCCTCCGCCACCACCGCCACCACCTCCGCCACCCTGGGACTGCGCCTGACGGAAATCGCGCTGGAAGGGGCGAATACGGAGGAAATACAGGTCGCTCGAGACCGGTTCGCGGTCCCCTGCTGAATCGTCGCGGGCGCGGGCGTAATACGACACCGAGTCACCGGGCTCCACGCCGAGCTCCTCGATATAGAACGTGTGTCCGGCGGTGACTTCTGGCAGGCGCGTGCGACCGCCAAACAACGTCACGGTCTGCTCCGGCCCGCCATTGACCGAGTACACCAGCTCAAGATCGCGAACCCCGAAGTCGTCCTCCGCCTGCGCCTCGACGTACACCTCTTCGATGGACGACGCCGACGTGTCACGGCCGGGTCTGGCGAACGAGACGATCGGCGGCTGGTCGGTCAGCACATCGATGGTGTACTGCGGGGACGCCGCCGTCCGCTCCCCGGTCGGCGCATCGAGCTCGATCCGGTAAAATCCATCGCGATCGGCCGTGAAGGCCGCCGTCAGCGAACCGTCGGGCTGGGCCGTCAGCGCGGCGGAGTCCTCCTCGTTCAGCGCGACCCTCCCTCCGGGCGTCGTCATTGTCGAGAACACCCGAAGCCGGACTTCGGTCCCCTGCAACACCGCGATGTCGCCGCCGTTCTCGATCGTCTGCGGATCAAGGCCGGTATACGCCGGGAAGTGATACTCCAGCTCGACCCGCTCGACGTATGGCGCTTCGATGACCGTCAGCGTGTACACCGAAGAACGCACGCCATCCGCCTCGACGAAATACTCGAGAGGCGCGTCGACGTCGAAGACGATACCTTCGTACTGACCATCCTCGCCCAGCACGAGGGGCATCTCTTCGTACGGCTCCGTCGGCGCGCGCCGGAGCATGACCGAGGCGTCCTCCGACGCGAAACCACTCAGGGTGGCGCTGATGGTTTGATCCGCTCCCCGCGGCACGACCGCATCGCCGGGTAGCACGGCAATCCGATACGGCGCCGCCGCCTCGACACTTCGCTGCACGAGCAAGATCGCAGACAGCGCGTTTCGCATGAACGCGGGTCCAAACAGCACGATCAAGATGCCGGCAGCCGCAACGCCGCCCAGCAACACGCCCCAGCGTTTGAGCGGCGCGTCTTCCGTGCGGCGCACCACGCCGGTCAACGCGCATGCCTCGAGCGCCTGCTCCACGAGACGCCGGACCAGCGCCGGCGATTCCGACGCGCCGCCGGTCTGGCTCGCCTCAACGGCGCTCACCAGTCGCGTCTGCAACGAGGGCTCATGCTCCTCGAGATACAGCGCAACCTGCTCGTCGGTGACGCGCCGCCTGAGCGGTCGTACCAGGAACATCCACACCGAGCCCAGCACCGCGGCTGCCAGCGCGATCCGCGCGGTCATGATCGCCGCCGGAGAGAATCTCGCCCATTCCATCGCGTAGGCGGCCACGACGAACAGGCCGACCGCGACACCGACGATCCGCGCGACGCCGCGCAGCGCCAGCTTGAAACGCCAGCGCTTGCGTACGTCGCTGACGAGGCGGGTGATACCGGGATTGGTCGTGGCGGTTTGCTGCAGATCGTCGAAGTTATCGAGCATCTAGCCCTCTCGCGGAATGGCGCCGAAACCAAAGCGACATGCTCGCCCGGCCCTCGGTGCCCGACCTCGCTCAAGCGGTCCCCACGCACGAGACCCGCTAGCCCTCAGAATACGCCCAACGCGGTGTGGGCACCTAGCGCGGATTTCACCTCCACTGGTATGTGATCGCCGCCCCCTGCGGCCAGCAGAGGACTGTCGCCCCCGCCCCGCGCTCGTCAATGTGCCTAGGGCGCTTTTCGTTTCGATCTGGGGCTTCTCGCAGTGGCCAGACCTTTTCGAAAAGCGCTTTCCCGCGTTTTTCGGTCTACACCAAATCGAAAAACGCTCTAGGCTTTCGACATCCGATTCGATATCAGCGTGTCGGCCCCCAGCAGCACGATGCCGAAACACAGCAGATACCACCACAGTCGCTGTGACTGCTCCTGTGCCTCCGGTGGCGGCGCCCCCCCCGCGGCGGCGGATCGAGCGCCTTCGCCCGCGCCGGCTGTCGCCGCGGCGACGATATCCTGCGGATCCATGGCCGTGAGATCGGATTCGACTGAATCGACGTTGCTGGCCACGACGGTCGCCACGCTGTCGCTCTCCCCGGTACGCAGTTCGTAGAACCCGCTTTCGGACAACTCCAGGACGTCCGCCCCCTCCTCATCGAGGGGTACCTGCCGCCCTGACGGCGTCAACACGACCGCGCCACCCAGCGATAACGTCGATTCGCCGAACGAGGCGTCCATGACCTGGCCAACCGTCAACCACGGCGGCGACTCGGCATACGCCGATAGCTGGCGCGCCGCCTGATGGATGAATGGAAGAAACACCGGCTTCAGGGGCAGGTCGCTCCACGACAGGTCAAGCGTGGACGTCCACAGCAGCACACGACCCGCACCCACCTGCCGCTCGAGCAGCGCCGGCGCACCCGCGTCGAACCGCGCCAGGATCTGCGCAGACGGGTCAGTCTCGACAGCCCGATAGCCGTAGATCCGCGCGGCGGAAAAGTCTCCGCTCCGCGGCGCACGAAACGGCTCGAACACGGAGTGGCCGTACTCGAGCGCGCCGATGCGCGCCGCGTCGTCGCGCGTGCGATCGACCCGCTCGCGAAGTGCGGCCGGAAGGATATCGACACCCTGTGGCCACGCGGCTCGAGGCCCAAGCGCCACGAGCAGGCCGCCTCCCGACTCGACAAAGCGCGCCAGACGCCGGCCGAGCGCCGCTGACACGGCGACATCGTTGATCACCACAACCGACGCCCCGCGCAGATCCGCGTCCGACAGCGCATCCGGCTGGCGAACGGTGGTCTCGAAACGCGGCGCATCACCGATCGCCAGCGCACGCGTCAGGTACAACGCCGCGCTCCCGGTGCCGCCACGGTCAACGACCACGACCTGGACCGGTACCACTGGGGACACCACGAAGTGAAACACGTTGTCGGCATCCAGCGCGTCCGGAGTCGCCCGCACGCTCCCGCGCAGGAAGCGCCCCGCGATCGTGACAGGCGCGAAGGTGACCGACGCCGAACTCCCCGCCGCAACGTCGAGCGCTTCGGTCTGGATCGATCGTCCATCGATCTCAAGGGCGAGTTGCCCGCCTGCGAGTGGCTCGGCACTGCGATTGACGACGACGGCACTCACGGCCACGCGCTCTTGATTGGAGAACGTCGAGCGAGCCAGCGAGACCGCATTCACCGCCACGTTGGGCGCGTCGGCGCCGCCTGCGATCGGCACCGGGGTCACCGTGGCACCCTCCGGGAGACTCGCGCCCTCCTCGCCGCGCCACCCGCCACGCTGGAAGTCGCTGATCAGAATGACCTCACGACGCGGTAACGCGGAGTCGGCGAGGATGCTGCCCGCCACCTTCAGCGCCGGCGCGAAACGGGTGGCCCCGGCGGTTGTCTCCGCCACATCGATTGCCGCCCGCAGTCGCTGGCGCTCGCCGGCCGCCACCGAACGCAGGGCGATCTCCGCGCCCGACGAAAACAGCACCACCGAACCGCGATCAGCCGGCCCAAGGCCATCGACTGCCTCGGACGCCGCGGCCTGCGCGCGTTCCCATCGATCTGCGTATCCAAGGCTATAGCTCTGATCGAGCAGGATCACGACTTCCCTCGCCCCGGCCCCGGCGACGGCCCCCAGGTCCTGCCCTAGGAAGAAGGGGCGCGCGAATGCCAGCACGATCAACGCCAGGGCCGCCATACGGACGAGGAGCAGCAGCCAGTTATGCACCCGTCGGCGCTGAATCGACTTGTACGGCACGCGCTGCACAAACATCAGCGACGGAAAGCGGATGATTTGCTTCTTCTCCCGCTGGATCAGGTGGATCAGCACCGGAATCGCCAGGGCGGCGAGCGCGACAAAGAAGAGCGGGGCTATGAATGACATGCGTCCTCTCTACCGAGGTTCAATGGAGTCTCTCTGGCTACCGTAGCCGCGTCCGCTTCGCCCGTCCAGCCAGATACTTGTACAGCGCGTGGTCGAGCGGTTGCGACGTGTTCAGCAGTTCATAGTCCACGCGAACTTCCGAAAAACGGCGCTGCAGAGCGTCCACGTGTGCCGTCACCAGTGACACGTACTCCTTGCGCATGGCATCGGGCACGACCGGCATCTGGTCCCCGCTCTCGAGATCCTCGAACGCCTGGGCGTCAGAAAAGCCAAAATCCAACTCTGCCGGATCGAGCACGTGAAAGACAACCAGGTCGTTGCCACGGAAGCGCAGCGGGGTCACGGCGTCCACGATCGCCTCCGGATCCTCGTAGAGGTCAGAAATCACGACCAGTACGCCCCGCCGGCCGAAATGTTCTGCCAGCTTGTGCAACGGCTCGCGCATCTTGCCACCCGGGCGGCCCGGCTTGAGGCGGTCCAGCACGTGCAGCACCGTATCCATGTGTTTGGCCGACGGTGGCACGTGCTCGACAACTTCACTGTCGAACGCGACGAATCCCACGCGGTCGCGCTGGTGATGCACAAGGTTCGTCAGGCAGGCGGTCAGGATCCGCGCGTAGTCGAACTTCGTGATGCCACGGCTGCCGTAGTCCATCGACTTCGACACGTCGAGCAACACCGTGAAGTTCATGTTCGTCTCGGCTTCGTACTCCTTGATGTAGTACCGGTCGGTCCTCGCCCAGACCCGCCAGTCCATCCGGCGGATGTCGTCGCCCGGAACGTACCCTCGATGCTCGGCGAAATCGACCGACGCCCCGAAGTACGGGGCCTTGTGTAGACCGTTGATGAAGCCGTCGCACACCGCACGCGACACCAGTTCCAGATTCCCGATGCGCGCGAGCACGGCCGGGTCCATGAAGCGCGCCCCCGGAACAGCGGCCGGGGTGTGGGCGCCCAGTAGACTCATGGTTCGTTCGCTCCCTACATCCCCGAACGCGGCAGCGGCACCGCGGCCAGTAGTCTGTCCACGAGGATGTCGGTCGTGATGCCCTCCGACTGCGCGTGGAAGTTCGTGATGATTCTGTGTCGCAGGACCGGGTGCGCCAGCGCCCGAATGTCCTCGAAGCTGACGTGATACCGGCCATCGGTCAGCGCGCGGGCCTTGCCACCGAGCACCAGATACTGCGCCGCGCGGACGCTGGCACCGAACGCCACCCACCGGCCCACGTCCTCCGGGCAGGTCCCGTCCTTTGGCCGGCTCGCCCGCACGATATCCAGCGCATGCCGCATGACCGGCTCGGCGACAGGCACGGTCCGAACGAGACGCTGGAACGCGACGAGATCCTCCCCCGAAATCGGACGCTCGAACGTCGGGTTTCGCGTGGCCGTCGTCGTGCGCACGACGTCGTATTCCTCGCCGTACGGCGGGTGCTCGATGACGATATGAAACATGAAACGGTCCAGCTGCGCTTCCGGCAGCGGATACGTGCCCTCCAGCTCGATCGGGTTCTGCGTCGCAAACACGTAGAACGGCTCGTCGAGGGTATAGGTCCGCCCCTGGATCGTGACCCGATGCTCCTGCATCGCCTCCAGGAGCGCCGACTGCGTCTTGGGCGGCGTGCGATTGATCTCGTCGGCCAACACGATGTTCGCGAAGATCGGCCCTGCCGCAAACACCATCTCGCGCCGGCCGGTCTCCACGTCCTCCTGCACCAGGTCGGTGCCAGTGATGTCAGACGGCATCAGGTCCGGCGTGAACTGGATACGCGAAAACTTCAGGTCAAGAACACGTGCCATCGTGTGGATCAGCAGCGTCTTGGCCAGTCCGGGCGCGCCGACGATCAGGCTGTTCCCGCCGACAAACAGCGTCATCAGCACCTGCGAGATCACCTCGTCCTGCCCGACAATGATCTTTCGGAGTTCCGTCAGGACCTGCTCGCGGCCCACCTTCATGCGTTCAGCAAGCGCAAGATCGTCGGCCGATTCAAGATCGACGGCTTCGGTCACTGGTTGATTCAATACAACTTGATCGCTCATGGCGTGGCGTCTCCCTCAAGAGTGCGAATTTCACGGGTCTTCAACGCGAGGTCGGTCACCAGGCGTTCGAGATCGGCGGCGTACCTGGCCGGCGGCAGACCGCCTTTCAGCAAGCGCAATGCTTCGACGCGCCGTTCAAGTTCCCGACGCTCGAGATAGAGCGCGCGAAGCGCGGGATCGTCCGGGAGCGCCGCTGCCGCAGCGGTCGAGCCCAGTGACAGCGCCGCAGCCAGCCTACCTTCGTCGCCCGTGGCGGTGGGATCCGGGCTGCCCTTCTTGTCGCCATTGTCGTCGAGGAGCGCGTGCTCGGTCGCCAGCAGCCCCTCCTGCTCGTAGGCACGAGCGGTTTCATTCTGCGCGTACAGAAACGCTTCCAGCATGCTCAGGCGCTGGTTCTTGTCGGCGTCGGCGTTCTCGGTCGAAAACGCCTCCACGAAATACCCCCCGAACAGCGTCGTGAACTGCTCGGCCCCGTTCCGCGTCGCGGTGATGATCGTGCGCCCTGGACCTGACAGCGCCTCGACAAACGGGCCGCTCGAACTCGACGTATTGACGAACACGACGTTGCGGGCGGGAATCGCGCTCAGCAATGGATTGAACTCGGCCGCGGTCATATCGGGCCCCGGAAGATTGAACCGCGCATCCCGACCGTCGTAGCTCCCGTGGCCAATCAGCACCACGTACACCACATCGTCGGGCGCGGCCGCTTCGGCGAATCCAGACAGCGCCTTGCCGATCTCCTCGCGCGTGGCACGACCGCGCACGCGCGGATCCTCACCGGCGTCGCCCAGATACACCAGACGATCGTCGGACACACCGACGGCCTCCGCCGCCTCCGCGAGCTTCGAGCCCCACCCCTGAAACAACTCCGCGTGCTCGGGATCACCCGCCAGCCCGACAGCGATCAGCAGAAACGCGCGGAGCATCAGGACAACCCCACCGCGCGACGATAGCCCCACTCGGCACACATCAGGCTCATCAAGACGATCAGCACGATCGGCATGTTCCACAAGTCGCGCTCCTCGACCGACGTCACGCCACGCCCCGTGTAGCGCACATCCTCCGCGAGCCCGGCAGCGGTCTCCGGGGTGTAGAAACGCCCCCCCGATTCGTCGGCGATACGCTGCAACGGCCCCTCGTGCATCGTCGGGTCGAAGAACTCCTCGTCGCTCGGGCCTGCTCGCACGAACGCCACGTCGCTGCCGACGATGTCGGCTCCCTCGGACGCGTCCACCGCCACTTCGTAGGTGCCGGCCTCGGTGCTGACGAAGGTCCCGCGATACAGTCCATCGACGTCGCCGCTCCACTCAAGAGGCACGTCGATCGTCCCGCCATTCGGCCGCGTCACGCGCGCCGTGACATCGGCGCCGTTGAGCTCGACATGCGCCTTGTCCTTGACCGTCGCCTCCACCACGATCGGCTCACCAGGCTCGACACGCTCGACCGCGCCGCGAGCCTCCACGACACCGGGCACGCCGTTGACCAACCATCGCAACATCTGCCGCCAGTAGTTCTCGTGCGTCTGATCCTCGAGCGACATCGTCGCGTGCATCTGCCACTGCCACGTGTCCTGGAGCGTGAGCGCCACCGCCTTGCCCCGACCGTACTGTTGCCACGTCAGCACCGGCTGCTCGCGACCGCGCTCGTCAGTGCCGTTGAGCAGCACGATGGCCGCTGGCTTCGGCTCCAGCGGCGCATTGACGCTCGTCACCTGCGGCAGGTCACGCCACCGGGCGGCGGACGCCCCTTCGGTGGCCGCAATCTGCGTCGACGCGTGGGTCTCGCCTGCACGCGTGGGCAGCACCTGTAATCTCGCCAGGTCCCCCGGCTCCGAGGCGCGCGTATTCGGATCAATGATGAGGGGCAGGACATCCGCCACCGGCGTGCCCCCGTAGCCGCCTTCGCCGAAGGCCCGCGCGCCCCCGATCATCAGCAGGCCGCCGCCGCGACGGTCCACGAAGTCCGCGATCATCTGCAGCTGATCGCCGGTGAACGCGCCAGCCTCGATGCTGCCGAGAATCAGCGCCCGGTAGGAGAAGAGCTCCTCGCGCGTTCTGGGGAAGCCGCCGAGCAGTTCGTCGGGGTCGTCGACCTCGAGACGCAGAAACTTGTTGTCAGCCGTCCGCTGGAGCGCGACAACCTGGAGATTCTCGTCGTCGGCCACCGCTCGACGGAGGAACTTCATCTCGAAACGCGGCTCGCCCTCGAAATAAAGGATCTTCTCCCGATGGTCGCGGACATCGATGAGGGCCTGGCGCGCGTTGTTCTGCGTGATCATCTCGTCGGCCAGCGGCGCCACGCGAAACGTGAACAGCCGAGGCCCCGCTTCCGACGCGGCCGCGCGGACCTGCACCGTGGCCGGGCGGCCGTCGGCCGGGAGCTGGAGCTCCTCGGATCCCACGATCCGGCCCTCATCCTCCACGTAGATGGTGATGGTCCTGCCGGCGTAGCCGGTCTGCGTCACGGTGACATCCACCAGCAGCGAGGCATCCTTGAGAGCCACCCGCGGCGTATTGACACGATCGATCTGAATGTCGCGCGGTAGTTGCGGACTCCCGACGCCCACGGTATAGACAGGCAACTGCTGAGCCTTGAGCCCCAGTAGCGCCTCGGCCATCGACCCGTCCCTCGTATCAGCGCCGTCAGACACCAGCACGATGCCCGACACGGGGAGACCCGCCAGCTCGTCACGCGCGCCGTCCAGCGCGGCACCCAGCCGCGTCTGCGAGCCGCTGAAGGTGAGGGAGCCTGGCGCCTCCAGCCGTCCGGCCGTCGACGAGAAGCGGAACACGCGAACCAGGAACCGGTCCGACAGCGCCTGCAGCAGGGGACCGTCTGGCGTACCAAACTGCTCCGTCAGGTATGCCCCGCGCGCCTGCCCGTTCCAGTCCGGAATCTGCATACTGCGCGAATCGTCGAGCAGCACCGCCACGACGTTCTGCTGCGGAACCGCCGCGCGGACGACGAGGGTCGGCCGGAACAGACAGAACAGCACGAGCGCCAGCGCCGCCAGGCGCAGCGCCGTGAGCACCACGCGATCGCGCACACGTCCCTTGCCGCCCACGCGCCGGTACGTGACGATCGCCGCGGCCATGATCGCGCCGACCAGCGTGGCGGCCACCAGCGAACCCGTCGTGAGGTCAAAGCGGAATTCACCCTGCTGGAAAACGACCAGCCGATGGCTGAACAGGGCTTGAAAGACGGCGTCGAACAACTGGTCTCCCCCATCTGAAGAGGACTACGCTGAGCGCCGATCATACACGGTGCTGCGGTGCGCTGACGGCGATCGTCGAGGCACGGCGCCGGCGCCAAACGGCTCCGACGACGTGGTTCGGTCATCGTACTGCGGGACGGAGCGCGAATCCACAGATTCGTCAGATCAGGGCCACGAACAAGCCTACCCCCGCGAGGACCACGACCCGCTTCGCCACAGCCGGTCGACCATGTTTCAACCTGTTCCAGAACCACGCCAGCGCGATCATGGGCAGCACCACCGCGATCGCCGTCATGATGGCTTGTACCGGCGACAGCGCCTCGCCGTAGGAGCGGTACAATCCGCGGTTCCAGACGGATCCGTACACGACGCACAGGTGTACGAAGTAGACGAGGAGCGATTCCTGGGCAACCGCGCCGAACACGCGTGGCAAGTGGCTGATGCGCTGGCTGGCATGCGCCAGCATGCGCAGCACCACCAGGCACGCACCGGCGCGCAGCAGCACGTCGCGCGGAATCCACCCGGACTCGCCTGCGGCCAGGGGTCCCAGAAGCCCTTCGATATAGAAGGCGAGCACGGTGAGCGCGGCTCCCGGCACCAGCATGGCCCAGTTGGCGAACTCCGTCGGATGCGACGCACCCCATCGTGCGTAGAGCTGCCCCAGCGCCGCGCCGAGGAACACATACGCCGACCATGGAAAGAGCGGGAACTGTGAGCCGGTCGCCGTCGAGAGGTAGGCCACCAGCGACAGCGGCGCCAGAGGCACCCAGTCGAGATCGCGAACGACGGGCGTGGCCACGACGATCGCGGCCGCCACGACCAGGGTCGCGGCCGTAAACACGCGTCGCGTGCGCGCGACGATGACCAGCGCCTGCACGCCGATGAACGTCACGCCGATCATTTGCAGCACATCCACCGCGAACAACCTGCGCCACTGCTGATCGGTCGCCGTTGCCAGCTCCGCCAGATGCGCCACCGGAAAGTGCAGGGAGTAACCCAGGACGATGAGAATCACGAACCGCCGCAGACGCTTCAGCAGCGACATGGACAATCGGATGTGTGCAGGCCAATGTCGTGACGTGGCCACGCTGAACGCCAGGCCCGCGAGCAGCAGAAAGAGTCCCGACGTGAGACCGCGTTGAAACGCCCAGACCTCAACCCAGTCACCGACTCTGTAGGCATCCGACAGCAGTGCGCTGGTCGTGTGCCCGAACACCATCAGCACGACGGCCATCGCGCGAGCCAAATCAATGAAGATGACGCGATGGGACCGAACGCCGCTGCTGGCTGTGGAGCTCAATGCTGTCACTGCATCACCGCGCGCACCACGCGATGAATCGAGCCGTCTACCCGACGAGCCCGAACGCGAGTCCGATCAGCGCGAAGCGCACCGCGTGGTACCCGCCGTTGATCCCGATGAGGACCATCGAGCGTCGTTCGAACAGATAATTGGTCGCCAGCGACGTCGCCACCCAGCACAGCCCGGCGCCGGCGCCGGCGACCACCGAGAATGCGAGCCCGGGACCTGGCCCGACAAACAAGCCGAACACATAGGACGCCACGAGTCCAAGCACAAACGTCGCGCCGTAGGTCGTGGCGGGGTTGAAATCCTTCCGGAGTTCGTCGACGCTCATGCCAACTTCGGCCATCCATCGTGCGCCGAACAGCGGGCCGTACCACAGCGCGCCGAGCGCGAATCCGAGGACGGTGGCTAAGAGAGTGGCCGTGAGCGAAACTGCAGGCATCCACACCTCCGTGGTCGACATCCAGGATCGCACACTATACCTCGGCCAGACGCGCGTACCAGACTGGCCCTGACCCGAGATTGTGCTGGTGTCGGAGGTCGCTACGTCGCCAGGTTCTCGATTGGCACCGGCGGAATCACGTCCGCCGGTGTGAACCCGAAGACGGCGCCGTAAAAATACAGCTCGGCCTCCATGCTCCTGATGATCGTGGCGGCCTGTCGAAATCCGTGCTGTTCGCCTGCAAATGCCAGATACGCGACCGGCAGGCCCTTGGCCCGCACGGCGTCGACCATCATCTCGGACTGCCGGGGCGGCACCACCCGATCGTCCAGCCCCTGGAACAGGATGAGCGGACACGCAAGCCGATCGACTGCGTGAATGGGCGAGCGCGCCCGGTAGATCTCCCGCGCGTCCGGATACGGTCCCACCAGGCTATCGAGGTACCGTGACTCGAACTTGTGCGTGTCGCGCGCAAGCGCCTCAAGGTCGCTCACGCCGTAGTAGCTCGCGCCCGCCTTGAACACCTCCGGGTGACCCGTCAGCGCCGTCAGCGTGGTGTACCCCCCCGCGCTGCCGCCACGAATGACCGCGCGATGGCGGTCGGCTTTCCCCTGTTCGGCCAGGAACCGCACGGCATGCACCACGTCGGCGACGTCAACCTCTCCCCACCGGCCGATGAGCCGCTGCCGATACGCGCGGCCAAACCCGGAGCTGCCGCCGTAGTTGACGTCAGCGACCGCAAAGCCCCGGCTCGTCCAGTACTGGAGCTCCAGGTCGAACGTCGGTCTCCCCGCCGACGTCGGACCGCCGTGGGTGATCACGATCAGCGGCGGCATCTCCCCAACCGGTGCCTCGAACCGCCGGTTGCGAGGCGGGTAGTAAAAGGCGTGTGACGTCTCCCCGCCGGCGGTCGGGAGCTCGACCGGCTCCGCCACGGAAATGTCGCCCGCATCAAGCCGCACGGGCGACGCGGCACGCAGCGTTTCGAAGGCGCCAGACCCGAGATCGACCCGGACCACGGCATCCGGCCGATCGGAGGCACCCGCAACCAGCACGGCGTGCGTGGCGTTGGCCGCCAGCCAGTCGATCGGTTGCAGCGGACTGGCAAGAGTGGTGAAGTCTCCGCTCCGGACGTCGAGTCGGCCCAGATGCCATCGACCGGCCTGTACGTAGGACACGACGAGCTGCGACGGCCCCGCGCACGCCCAGCTCGATGTCCCGAATACCCACTGAGGACGCCCGCACTCCGCCTCTGCCAGGCTCGGATCGCGGGTCAACAAATGATCGGGCGCCCCGTCCATGGCACGATAAATTCGCCACCAGCCGTCCCGATCGCTCACGTAGTACAGCTCGCCGTCTGGTGACCATCCAGGCTGGTAGATCGATTCGTCTGGCCCTCCGGCGATCCGCACGGGTGCCCCTATCGTGCCGTCCGCCCCGACACGCGCGATCCGGAGGTCGGTGCCATCCCATGGCATGGACGGGTGATTCCACGACAACCACGCGAGCCTTGAGCCGTCAGGACTCAGTCGCGGCGTCGAATAGAAGTCCGAGCCGGAGGCGATGACGTCCCCGACGCCGGCTACATACTCGCCACGACCAGCGTCCGCAGTTTCGATCGAAATAGCGACGAGCGCGTTGATCGGCTCCTGACCTTCCCGCGTGTGGTCCTCCCGCACGCAGATGAGTCGCTGGCGACGCGCGTCGATCTCGAAGTCGGCGTAGCGCCACGCTCCTGGCGCAGTGATCGGCCGCGCCTCGCCGTCCATAATCCGGTACACGCGCTGGTCGGTAAAGTTGACGCAGTACACGGTCCCGGCCGCGACCACGAAGGCACCACCGCCGTACTCGTGCACGCGTGACCGAATGTTGATCTCCGGCGGGTTGAGGTCTGCGACCGTGCCGTCAGGAGCACGTCTCACCAGCGTGTAGCGTCCGCCCTGATCCGGACGCCCCTCGAGCCAGTAGACGTCGTCACCGTCAAGCGACACGCCGCTGAGGCGCCGCCCGGCCGCCGCGACGTCGGAGGCGGACAGCGGCGAGGTCCAGGTTCCGTACGGAGCAACGCGAGGCACGCGGCGACTATAAATCCGTGCGCGCGCGAGATCAAGAACACAAAGAGGATCTCGCCACGAGGGACACGAAGAACACACACACCCACGATGGCACTCCATCCAGAGTTTCCACGGTCGCCGTACGCGCCGCTCGTCCCGTCCGAGCGGTGGTTCCCCGCCGACGAGACACTCCGAAGCACGGCGTACGAAAAGCTGCTCCCGCCGCTCGTCGCCAAGATTCGCGAGGAGGTCTACGCGTGGCGGCAGAAGGGCTACGTGGGCGCGTCGGCGACCTCTGTCAGCCTTCTCCGCTCATGGTTCGACACCGAGCACCTGCTCGAAAACGCCGACGGCTCGCTCTCCCCGTTCCGCTACTACTTTGCCCAGCGCGAAGCCTGCCTGACACATCGTGGATGCGAACTCCGCTAACCAGGGAGTCGTTCACGGACTGGATTCATCGCTGAACGTCGGTAGGGACGCCGCGCCATCGACTTCGGTGAGGATCGGCAAGGTCACTGCCGTAAGGCCGACGTGGGGATGGCGTCTGAGATCCACTACCGCCGGCGGGATTCCGCTAACTTCCATCGCGAATCACGCGGCACGACTCGATATCGAACGTGACATCACCAACGGTCACCTGCGTCTGGTCTCGCAGTTCCTCGACAAACCGCAGAAATCGGTGCACATCAGCGAAGTTGCTCGCCACGCCAAGCGATACGCGGATGGCACCCGCGCTCTTGCCGCCGCGATGCGTGATGAACTGGAGAAACCGCGGCAAGGTCATGTCGGCGCCTTCGCGCATAGCCGCCGATATGTCCTCCTCGGTCAGTCCCTCCGCCGTTTCGCCGGCGCCGGGATTACAGAAGCAGCCGGTGCGCAACGAGATGCGCTCCTGGCTGGCCAGTTCCTCCACCCGCCGGTAGTCCAGCAGGCGTCCGTCCGCGTCGTAGAGATTCATCGTCACCGTGCCGCCGCGCCGCTCCATCGTCACGGGCCCGTAGATGCGCACCATCGGCCGACCGTTGCCGTGCCGCAGCGCGAGCAACCGCTCCAGCATCCACGCTGTCAGACATCTGATGCGGGTCTGGATGGTCTCCATCCCGACCGACGCCAGGTGCCGCAAACCGATCTCGACGGCGGGAATCGCGAGGTAGTTGAGCGTGCCGTCCTCGAACCCCGCCTCACCCGGCGACAACACGTGCTGTCGGCCCTGGACAGTCGCGAAGTTCACGGTGCCACCGGCGAACCACGGGCGGCGCAACTTCGGCAGTGTCGCGCGCCGAACCAGCAGGCAACCCACGCCCGTCGGGTAGCCGAACATCTTGTAGAACGACACGCTGACAAAGTCGGGCCGCACAGCTCGAAGATCGAGCCGGTTGGTCGGCACGTAGGCTGCCGCATCCAGCAGGACATCCCATCCCGCGGCGTGCGCCTCCTCCACGTACTCGAGGGGGTGGACGACTCCTGAGAAGTTGGACTGCGCGGGATACGCAAACAAGTGGTCCCCCGACGAACCGACCGACGCGAGCGCCGACGCCAGGCCGACCGGGTCGACACGCAGATCGGGCGTTGTCAGAGACGCGTACCCAACCGATGCGCCCTTCGCCATCGCGAATTCGCGGATGCCATTCACCGAGTTGTGGTTGTCGACGGTGAGCAGGCACGTGCCGCCAGGGGCAAACGGGTAGGACTCCCCGACCAGCTTGAGCGCAGCCGTGGCATTCGGCGTGAACACGGCGGTGTACTCATCACCGGCGTTGAACCAGGCGAGCACTGCCCGCCGGGTCTGCTCAACCAACGTCGTCATCCCCGACGACGTGAGATTCGCGGAATGGGGGTTGCCAAACAGATGCTGGTTCAACAGGTCCGCATGGTCGCGCACCTGCGACTCCGCATGCAGCCCCCCGCCCGTGTAGTCGAGATAGACGTGGCCGGCGGCGTCGAGGCGGCGATAGTCTGACGCACGCAGCGCGTCGAGGGCACAGGTGCGGCCGTAGTCGGGATACGCCTCGAGAAATGCGGCGTAGGCAACCGCCTCCGCACTCGAACCGTCCTGAAAAGACGAATTACTCATCCCCAACTACATCGGTGGGTACAGCTTCGTCTGGCAATCCGGACAGATGCCATGCGTGAGCTCGACTGGTGCCCGGTACCCGAAGTACTCTTCGACGTCCGCCCAGTACCCGGTGTCGTCACGAATCTTCCGACAGCTCGCGCAGATCGGCAGCAAGCCCTCGAGTTGCAGGACCTTCCGCAGCGCGTCCTGCAGCTCCGCGATCAATCGCTCGTGCTCGTCCTCGAGCGCCTTCTGCGGCGTCACGTCCCTGGCGACCACGAGGCGGCCGGCGAACGTGCCCCACCGGTCCTGCACAGGGTCAATGCGCACGTCGAGCCACCGCTGCGTGTCTCCCGCCTTGATCTGCATCTCCTCACGCACCCGCTCGGGCAGCTCGCTCAGCGACGACACGCCGAGCGCGCTGGCCAGCGCCACGTCGGTGAGCGACAGTGCGCGCGACGCGTCGTTGGCGATCATCACCTTTCCCCGGTGATCGAGGACGATCACGCCGTCCTGCATCGTATCGAGCAGTGCGCCGTGCGCGTGCGGCAGGAGATCCAGCAGGCCCTCGCGGAGCACCAGCCAGACCAGGAGGATACCGCTGATGACGAGCGACAACGCGAGCCAATCGACTCCGGGCCACGGTCCGACACGAAAATTGTACGCAGCGTTGCCACACCAGGGCAGCACGGCCACCACGATCACCGTTGAGATACTGGCCCGGAACGGACGACCTACGCGGCGAATGGCACCGACCAGCAGTATCGTCGCCACTATCATCAGGAGATAGTTCTGCGACACCAGTACCCAGAACCACCAGCCGTGATCGAACGTCGTGAATGGCAGATCGCCGGCCGGCATCCGCACGTCGGTCCAGATCCAGTGGTGCCACGCGTTGGTCCAGACGATCCCGAGCGACAGGATCGGCACACCCCAGACCGCCAGCAGCCGCCAGGTCCCCAACCGGGCCGAGCGCCCTGACAGCGCCATCGCGACGTGCAGAAAACTAGGTGCGGTCAGGACGATGCCGATGTACTGGACCTGTCCGACCAGCATCCTGCCCTCGACCGTAGTGAGCTGCAGCTCGATGGCGTCACACAGCGCCCAGAGGGCCGTCGCGAGCAACATCGGCACCAGTGGCGTACCACCGGGACCGGTCCTTCTGGGCCACACAACGGCCGCCGCGACCAGTGCAACCACGGCCGCGACCCCGTAGACGAGTGAAAACAAAATGCTCAGAGACATTCCTGCGCTCGGCTGTGACGCCTATGTCACGGCAATCGCCGGTGGCTGGCGCAACGTCTGGAGCACGACGCAGTACCGCTCCGTGAGGCGAATCAGTGTGGCCCGCTGCTCCTCCGACGCGTCCGTGTCGAGCTCGAAATGCAGCCGGATGTCCCGGAATCCGACAGGGACATCCTTGGCGACGCCCAGCGTGCCCCGAAAGTCGACATCGCCTTCGGCGCTGACCGTCGCATCGCGCACGTCGACGCCGATGGACGTGGCCACAGCCCGCAGCGTCACCCCTGCGCACGCCACGAGCGCCTCCAGGAGCATGTCACCGGAGCAGACCGAACTGCCGTCGCCGCCGGTGGCCGGGTGCAGACCGGCTTCCACGAGCGCCCTTCCCGTCGACACCTTGCACACCAGCTCCGTCGCATGCCCTTCCGCCTTCAGCGTGACGACCGCGGCATCCGGTGCCTCCTTGTATTTCTGCTTCAGCGGGGTCTGTATCGACTTGAGCTGTTCAGCGTTCATGCGTCCTCGTTTCGAGCGTGCCTGCGGTGCGTCGACATGACGCGAACGTTCCTGCGTGCGTCCCGATGTCCCGCCCGACGTCAGTACTGACGAAACGTGAGATTGAATCGCCCGTCGACACCCAGCCCCTCCGGCGCCGTGCCGGGCATGATACGAGACACGCCATGATAGCGGAGGCGCGCGGCTCCCCCGAACACGAACGCGTCGCCCGAGGCCAGCGGCATCGGCTCCACCGGATCCCGCCGGCGAAGGCCGCCGAACAGGAATCGCGCCGTATCGCCGATCGAGAGCGACACCACCGGCGACCCCGCGCTGAGCGACGCCGCACTTTCATCCTTGTCCTGGTGCAGACCCATCCGACCGTCCGGCCCGTACCAGTTTACGATGCAGACGTCGGGTTGAAAAGCGAAACCGGCATCCCCGGCGATCCGTTCGGCCAGCGAGACGAACGCCACGGGGACCGGCGCCACCGGCAGGCCGTCGTGGTCGGACCGTCTGTCTTCGTACCGATACGTGCGCGGATTCCAGTGGCGGCCGAGACAGACCATGCGCACGTGCATCTTGCCCCCGCCACGCACGGTCGGTACGTATCCGCCGGCGGGGCCGTCCATGATGTCGCGGCAACGCGCGAGCAGCAGTTTCTGTTCCTGGAGTGACAGATAACGCTCCAGCCATACAACACCCGGCAGCGTCGTCTTCACATCGGGAATCATACCGGTCGGTCGGGTCGACGGCCCGCAACGCCCGCGGTGAGTCCGATGTCTTTGCCCGATCGCGACGGGTTGCGGGCACCGGTGGCGCGTCGAGGAGGGCAGCATCATCGAGCGGCGGCTCCACGCGAGACCGGTCACAAGAGATATGCTCTACCTACGAGGTGACAGTAGTGGACCCCTCCGAATTCAACCTTGATAAGACACAGGAGCCGTCACCTGGATCGCCGCAACGGCGTTTCCCGGTCCCATGGCTGATCGGCGCTGTGGCGATACTGGCCGCGGGAGTGGCCATCTGGTTCTTCCTGTCTGGAGAACCCGCCCCGGAACCGGCGGACGATTCACCGCCGGTCAGTGAGGCACCTCCTGCGCCGCCCCCATCGGGACCGATAGGGGTCTGCCAGCCGCCCGGCCCTTCAGCGGATGGCGTGACCGACCCGGGCGCCGCGCCGATCGCCCTCCCGCCGCTGGAGGCCAGCGATACGCTGGTGGGCATGCTGGCCGGGACGCTGTCGTTGAACCCGCAGGTGGCCGAGTGGCTTGCCACGGACGACCTCATCCGGAACTTCACCGCCGTCGTCGAGAACATCGCCAACGGCGCGAGTCCGGCGGTCCACCTGGGGCAGCTCAGGCCAGACAGCCCGTTCGTGGTGATCCCCAACGGCGATGGGGCGATCCTGGATCCCAGGAGCTACAGCCGATACAGACCGATCGTCGCCGCCGTCCAGTCGATCGACGTGCAGGCGGCCGCGCAACTGTGCGCCACGCTGAAGCCGCGCCTCGACGAGGCCTTCGCGGAATTAGGGCGCAACGAATCGTTCGAAACAGCGCTGGAGCGGGCGATCGTCGCGCTGTTGAGCGCGCCAGCCCTCGGCGAGAACGTCCAGCTCGTGCGTAATGACGATACCTATGCGTTCAGGGAAGTGGAGTTGGAAAGCCTGACCCCGGCCCAGAAACACCTCGCGCGGATGGGCGCCGAGAACACGCGGGCGATTCAGGCTGCGCTGCGTCGACTCGCGCTGGCCATCGGCATTCCTGGTGATCGATTGCCCCAGCCGCCCGATTGATGCCGGACCGCGTCAGCGCCGACCGTCGTACCAGGAAAAGCACTCCTCCGCGCTCCGCAACGTACGCCCCCGACGGACGAGCGTCCGTCCGATAAATCGCACGGCCTCCTGCCAGGTGTACAGGCGCGCTTTCCGCGCACTGGTACGGAGCGGGTGCCCCCGCAAGATCTCGATGGTGCGTCCCCGGCGACGGGCGAGCTGCTTCAGGCGCCGAAACAGGTCGATCTCCTCGGTGGCGTACAGCTCGCGGCTGAAGCCGCCCACCTCCCGAAACGCCACCGACTCGCAAAACATGAACGACCCGGCCGCCCATCGCGTGCAGCGACTGATCGCGTTCCAGACCCGCGCCATGGTCGCCATCAGCATGTCGGTTCCGTCGAAGCAGAGCGTGCTGCCGCCCGCAATCGCCCGACCGGACCGAAGCGCGCCCAGTAGCGCCACGAACAATTCCGCGCTGGGATGGGAATCGGCATCGACGAACACCAGCCAGTCGCCGCGGGCGACGGCCGCACCCGCGTTACGGGCACGGGAAATCTGATTGATCGGTTCGAACACGACCCTCGCCCCTGCGGCACGCGCGATATCGGCTGTCCGATCCGTCGAATTGTTGTCGCAGACGATGAGCTCGGACCGCCATCCCGCGGCATCCAGCACCTCCATCGCCTGGCGGATGCTCCGCAGGGCTGCCGCGAGGCCCTGCTCCTCATTGAAGGCGGGAACGATCACCGACACGCGCGTCGTCACCGGGTGGTACGTCTCGGCCCGCGTCACATCGACACTGCCCGTGTTCATTGCCGTTCGATCGGGGCGAGACAGTCGACATCCGGATTCGCGCGTAGCGGCAGCCATCGCCTGAAGTTGTCGTCAAGTCCCGCGACGATGAGCACGGGCGACAGCGCGCGGGGATCGAACGTGGAGGTATCGCCGCCGGCGGCCGCAAGTGCCGCCGACACCTGAAGGCGGAACGCGCTGAACGCCGGCAGGTCGAACAGCACGAAATACAACCCCCTGGTCGCGCCAGGCTCACTGATGCGCCGATAGGCCATGCACACGGGCTCGAGCGTGGCCGACTCGAGACCAGCATCCCGGGCGAGCGTCACGAGCATATCCGGCTCGAGGACGCCTGCAAGCGCGCCGTCATACTCGGTCTGCAGCAGCAGCGGCAACGCCGCCGGGCTCGGATAGGACACCGACTCCCCGCCACGGGCGAAGATCTGACGGCCAAGCGACGACGCCATCGTCGGCGGCGGCCTGAGCGCCAGCCAGGAACCCAGCGCGTCGGTATCTGGCCCGATCGCCAGACTCCACTGCGCGAGGCCCTGTGGTTCGACGCCGAACGGCGTCTCGCGTGCGTCCTGCGCCGATCGCACGAAGAGCACCCCGAGCAGACAGAGGGCCGCCACCCCGACCACGACCCGAACCAGTACCGACCGCCGCGTCAATGCCATTGAAACGATCGTAACCCGATACTATTGTCCATTACCTATGGCCAGCCAGATTGAAGCGATCGCGATCAAGCGCAAGATGTTCTTCGAACATGAAGGCGCCCCCTACCATTGCCTCGACGTCGAGGTCTCGAAGCCGACTGCGCGCGGCGGCCAGACGCTGGTCCGCCTCAAGATGCGCAACCTGCTCACCCGAGGCGTGTTCGACAAGACGTTCAAGGCAGGCGACAAGTTCCGCGAGCCCGATCTCGTCGTGATCTCCGCGTCGTTGCTCTACAGCGACGGAGAGGGCTACCACTTCATGGACCAGGAAACGTTTGAAACCCTGTCGCTACAAACTGACCTGCTGGGCGACGACCGCCTGCTGCTGGCCGACAACGCGCTTGTCCAGATCCAGAAGTTCAACGGCAACCCGATCGGCGTGCAGCTGCCCGTGATCGTGGAACTGACCGTGACCTACACCGAGCCCAGCGTTCGCGGCGACACGGCCAGCGGGAGCGTGACAAAGGCCGCCACGCTGGAAACAGGGGTCGAGATTCGCGTGCCGCTGTTTGTCAAGGAAGGCGAGAGAATCAAGGTGCACACCGAAACCAGGGAATTCGCCGGGCGCGTCTAGCCGCGCCTCCGTCCCTTCGTTACCAGTCCGTCGGTCGGTAGTCCTTCAGAAACTGCCCCCAGACGTGCTGGCCCGTCTTGAAGCCGCTGATGATCGGATCGGTGATGCGCGCAGCACCATCGACGATGTCCAGCGGTGGATGAAACCGCTCCTCGACGACCTTTCGCGCCGCGATCTCCGCGGGGTCTTCGTCGGTGACCCATCCGGTGTCGACGCTGTTCATGTGAATGCCGTTGCCGTGGTAGTCGGTCGCCGACGTCCGCGTCATCATGTTGAGCGCCGCCTTCGCCATGTTCGTGTGCGGATGGCGGGTGGTCTTGAACTTCCTGTAGAACTGCCCTTCCACGGCCGAGACATTCACGATGTGCTTGTCGCGCTCCGGCGTGCGGAGCAGCAGCGGCTTCAATCGCGCGTTGAGGATGAACGGCGCAATGGCGTTCACCAGGTGCACTTCCAGGAGCTCCACCGACGGCACCTCCGCCATCAGCAGTCTCCACGAGTTGCGGTCGCGCAGGTCGATCTGCTGCAGGTCCTGATCGAGTCGGCTCTCCGGAAAGAGGTGATGCTGCATGACCACCTCGTCGGCGAGCAGCGGCAGCTGCGACAGCTGTGCCGGACGGAGCAGCCCGGGCACGTCGTCCGTCGGCCGCGCCAGGGCACGACCGGCGCCCGTGCCTCCATCCTCCAGCGGCCGCTCCTGCAACGCTTCGTACGAACCGAGCAATCGCCGTACGGGCTCCGCCATGGTGGCAAGCGCGGCGGATTCTCCCTCCATCATGTGCGCATAGAACGCCGGAGGCCGGCGCACGGTCTGACACGCGTTGTTGATGATGAAATCAAGGCGATCGCGCGTCGTGAGCAGATGGCCGCAGAACGCCTCCACACTCGGCGTATGCCGCAGGTCGAGACCGAAGATCTCGAGGCGATCCCCCCACTCGGCGAAATCCGGCTCTCGCGCGTAGCGCATCGCCGAGTCCCGCGGGAAGCGTGTCGTCACGATCAGGCGGGCGCCGCAGCGAAGCATCTTCAGCCCGGCCTGGTATCCGATCTTGACGCGCCCTCCGGTCAGGAGCGCGACTCGGCCACGCAAGTCGACCAGTTCGGTGCGCTTCGCAACGTTGAACGCCGCGCACTCCGGGCACAGCTGATCGTAGAACGCGTGCAGCGTGGTGTACTTCCGCTTGCACACGTAACAGTGCGGCAGCTCTCTGGTGGGGCGGGCCTGCGTACCCTCGTCACCAGCCTGCTCCGCGTCCGCGCTGTCGTCCGACCCGAAGCCCTCCGGTGGAAATACGTTCGGCGTGTGAAACACCGGCTTGCGACGCAACGTCTGGATGGCCGTCCTGGCTCTAGCCGCCTGGTCGCGCGCGACGCGCGACGCTCTCCGCTCGCGCGCGGTGACCTTCGCCATCCGGCGCCGCTCAACGCGATCAGGATGATAGACCGACGCGACGGCACGCAGCAGGCGGGTGCGATCGCCAGCCGGGACGCCCTCGAGGACGCGCCGATCGCCTGCAATGGACTCGAGCAGCTCGACCGCCTCCCGCAGGCGGTCCTGGATCGAGCTGGTGATGGGCGACATTCTGATCAGCGTACCGTACACGGCACAGGCGAACTCGAGGGGCGCCATCGCGATGGCGCCGGAGCAACGGACTACCGACGGCACATCACGAGGCGGGCCCGTCG
>JAQBVV010000134.1 GCA_027622905.1 Acidobacteriota bacterium | reverse complement strand
GTGCTCTATCCAACTGAGCTACGGGCGCCTTACGGAGATAACTTACTAGACAACAGGCACTTGTTGCACCGCGCCGCCCCGGCGGCTTCGCCCCGATAGACCCCTCCGGACCGTGCGGCGCCCGCTCACAGGCCCGCTCGCCGACCCGCTCACGGGCCTCTCACAGCCGCGCTCACGGCCTCCGGTCCTGTCGCGAACCTGCAGGTAGGGCCCGAGTCCAAACTGAAACACACCAACCGGCGCGGTGCAACGAAAGCGGAGGCAGCGGCGTATGATTAGACGAGCCACACGCCTGATCGGGCTTTACGTGTGGAGAACCTTACCCCCCGGCGGTTTCGGTCGAGCCGGACGACCGCCAACGCTCAACTTGAAACGAAGGAGACACACATTGCAGACCAAACTCTTCATCATGACTGCCGTCGTCGCAGTCGCACTGAGTTCTACCGCCCTTCAGGCGCAGGACCAGCCACAGGCGCCGATGACGTTCTTCGTCACCAGCTCCGACCAGGGGGCCAATTTCGGTGGTCTGGCGGGTGCCGATGCGATCTGCCAGAGGCTGGCGACCGCGGCCGGCGCGGGCGACAGGACGTGGCACGCCTATCTGAGCACCCAGGGCGCTGGCGCCGTGAACGCCCGCGACCGCATCGGTGCGGGTCCGTGGCACAACGCCAATGGCGTCCAGGTCGCGGCCAATGTCGCCGATCTCCACGGTGACAACGAACGCGATCGCAACTACATCTTCGGCGAGACCGCGCTGGACGAAAGCGGCAACGCCATCCCTGGCCGCGGGGCGCAGCCGCAGAACAAGCACGACATCCTGACCGGATCCGACAGCCGCGGCATGGCCATGACGGGCACCGGTGACTTCACGTGCAACAACTGGACGGCCGGCGGTGAGGGCAGCGCACGGGTCGGCCACCACGACCGTTCGGGCGGCGGCAACACCTCGTGGAACTCGGCTCACGGGTCGCGCGGCTGCAGCCTTGAACTGCTCAATGGCTCCGGCGGCGCGGGCAAGTTCTACTGCTTCGCGGCGAACTAATCGGCCTTGCGCCGCTGTGCATGGAGGGCAAACGCTTCGACCCGCCCTCCAGGCGCGGTGCGCGCGTCCTGATCTCCTCCTGAGCGACCGGCGCGTGCGTGAGTGATGACGAGGCCACCCCGCTGCACCCCAGGAGAGGGCCCGCCGCGCCGTGTATAGTTGAAAGCGCGTGAACGAACTTCCCAGTGGCGACGTCCGCTAGTTCTGCACACCAGAACATTCGACACACCAGACCGTGAGCACCCGGACCAAGCGTACCCAGACCAAGAGCACCCAGACCCAAGCGTCGCGGCGACCGGCGACTCGCATCAGCGCCAGCGGCCTGCTGTATCCCTGGGATCGCATCTGCGCGCGCGCCGCTGTGCCGATGCCGCCCGTGATCGTTCTGTCGCCGGCCAGGATTCCCCAGCCGTATCGCTCGCTCCTCGTCCACGACTCCGACATGACGCGCACGCTCGAGCAACATGCCGACGACCGCGCGATCCTGCGCCCACTGTCCACGTTCGTGAGCGGGGCCTCGTATTTCCGTCGCGTGTTGCTGGTCGGGGCGACATCGGGCCGTCCGCTGGCGATGGGCGCCATTCGCGTACGACTCGACGTGTTCGCCCCTCGTATTCGCACGAAGATCCTGGCCGGGACCGTCCCGCTCGGACGCATTCTTCGCGAAGGTCGATTCGCCTACACCAGCGCGGTCAAGGCGTGGCTCGCCGTGCGACCCACGCCGGACATGATGGGTATCTTCTGGATGCCTCGATCGCAGACACTCTACGGTCGACGCAGCGAGATGTTTCGCGGCACGACGAAGTTCGCCGACATCGTGGAAGTGCTACCGCCGGTGTCGGAATCGCAGAAGCAGAAATAGCCCGTCAGCATTCCCCGCCTCTCTGCCCGGCCGGGCGCCCCACGCGACGCACACGCTGCGTACACGCGACATCCATCACGCTGCTTCCTCACTGGTATGCGGTTGACTTGCGGCCGGCACATGGCTAATGTCCGGTTTGCTTCTGTCTCCGCTGCTTCACTTGGAGGAACCGGTGCCTCAGATCTCCATCACGGTCAACGGAAAGGTGCGGAAAGCACGCGTGGAGCCACGCCTGCTCCTCGTGCATTTCCTTCGAGAACAACTGCTGCTCACCGGGACGCACGTCGGGTGCGACACCAGTCAGTGCGGCGCCTGCACGGTCCTCATCGATGGCCGGAGCGCGAAGTCGTGCACCATCTTCGCGGTGCAGGCCAGCGGCTCCAAGGTGACAACCATCGAGGGACTGGCGACCGACGGCGCGCTGCATCCCCTCCAGGAAGGGTTCTGGGAGGAGCACGGCCTCCAGTGCGGCTACTGCACACCCGGCATGATCCTGTCGGCGGTCAATCTGTTGAAAGACACGCCGAGACCAACGGAACGGCAGATTCGCGAGGGCATTGCCGGCAACTTCTGCCGATGCACGGGCTACCAGCACATCGTCAACGCGATCCAGCACGCGGCGAAGAAGGGCCTGCCCAAGCGCGCCAAGCGCGCCAGGAGAACCCCGAAGGCCGCGGCGTCCGCCGCCACGGGTGGGAGGTAGCCATGGCCGCCATTCCGGTCCTGCCAAAACTCGTCGGTGAGCGCGTCAAGCGGCGAGAGGACCCGCGCCTGATCCAGGGCCGCGCCACCTACGTCGACGACATCACGATCGCGGGCATGAAGCACCTGGTGTTCAAGCGCAGCGACATCGCGCACGGCCGGATCCGTTCGATCGATACCACCGCAGCCGAAGCGATGGACGGCGTGGACGCGGTGTTCACGGGCGCCGAGATCGCCGAGTTCCTGCCCCCGATGCCGATCGGTACGCCGTTTCCGTCGCCACCCCATCACTCCGTGGCGGTTGACGTGGTCCGGTATGTCGGCGACCCGGTGGCCGTCGTCGTGGCCCGCGACCGCTACGCGGCCAAGGATGCCGCCGACGCGATCGTCGTCGAGTACGACGCTCTCCCTGCGGTGGTCGATCTCGAGCGGGCGATGACCGGCCAGCCGGCAGTGATCCATGCCGACTTCCCGAACAACCTCGCCGTGGCGCTGGTGCCAGGTGGCACTGGTGTCGACGGGGCGATGAACGTGGACGACACCGCGGTCGACAAGGCGTTTGCCGAGGCCGATGTCGTGATCTCGCAACGCATGATGAATCACCGCCTGGTGCCCAACGCGATCGAGCCGCGCGGCGTCGTGGCGCACTACGAGCCGGGCAAGGAGTCGATGACGATCTGGTCGTCGACGCAGAACCCGCACATCCTGCGGTCGATGATTGCCGCCCTCAACGGGCTGGGACAGCACCAGGTCCGGGCCATCGCGCCGGAGGTCGGCGGCGGGTTCGGTTCCAAGATCAACATCTACGGTGAGGACTACGTCGCGTCGGCGATCTCCAAGCGCCTGGGCGAGCCGGTGAAGTGGATCGAGGAGCGCTCCGAAGCGTTCGTGGCCACGACGCACGGTCGCGACATTCTCGGTTATGTCGAGCTGGCGGCCAAGCAGGACGGCACGGTGCTTGGGCTCAGGTTGCGACTCATCGCCGACATCGGCGCGTACAACATGTTGCTCACCGCGGCGATTCCGACGCTCACGATGCTCATGGTCAGCGGCACGTACCGGATTCCCGCGATCCGGGCCACGATCACGGAGGTCTTCACCAACAAGACCCCGACCGATGCCTACCGTGGCGCCGGCCGCCCGGAAGCGACCTACTTCGTCGAACGCGCGATGGACATGCTGGCGAGCAAGCTGAACATGGATCCGGCGGAGCTTCGCCGCAGGAATTTCATCCAGCCCGCGGAGTTCCCGTTCGCGACACAGATGGGCGCGGTGTACGACTCGGGCGACTACGACAAGGCCCTGACGGCGGCGCTGAAGCTGGCCGACTGGGATCGTCTGAAGGCGGAGCGCGACGCGGCCAAGGCCGAGGGTCGCCTGGTGGGCCTTGGGCTGGCCATGTATGTCGAAGTCTGTGGCCTCGGGCCGTCATCTTCGCTCCCCACCGGTGGCTGGGAACATTCCCAGGTCACCATCGAGCGCGACGGCCGTATCAGCGCCACGACAGGCGCGTCGCCGCACGGCCAGGGCAACGAAACGACGTTCGCGCAGATGCTGGCCGACCAGTTCGGCGTGCCGATCGAGCACGTCACCATTCTTCACGGCGATACGGGCGTCGTGAAGCAGGGCATCGGCACCTTCGGCAGCCGCTCCCAGGCGGTGGGCGGTGCGGCGTTGCACATGGCAGGCGGCAAGGTCAAAACGAAGATGGCCCGCTTCGCCGCCGCGATGCTCGAGGCGCACGAAGACGACCTGGTCTTCGAGAACGGGACGATCGCGGTCAAGGGCGCCCCGGCGTCCGGCAAGTCGTTTGCCGACGTGGCGGCGTTTGCCTACGTCCCGGTCCCGCTGCCGGCTGGCCTGGAACCCGGCCTGAGCGAGGAGGCGTTCTTCGAGCCGTCCAACAACACCTATCCGTTCGGGTGTCACATCTCGATGCTGGAAATCGATCGCGAGACGGGCGAGCCCACGCTGCTCAAGCTCGTGGCCGTGGACGATGCGGGGAATCTGATCAACCCGATGATCGTCGAAGGGCAGATCCATGGCGGGCTGGCGCAGGGCATCGGGCAGGCGATGGTCGAGGAGGCGGTCTACGGCGACGACGGTCAGCTGCTGACGGGATCGTTCATGGACTACGCGATCCCCAGGGCGACCGACTTTCCGCGGTTCGAGCTGGGAGCCACGGTGACGCCCACCCCGGTCAACCCGCTGGGCGCCAAAGGTGTCGGAGAAGCGGGCACGCTGGGATCGACGCCGTGCATCGTGGCCGCGGCCGTGGACGCGCTGAGCGGATTCGGCGTCACGCACATCGACATGATGCTGCGGCCCGAGAAACTGTGGCGCATCATTCAGGGAGGCCAGTCGTGATTTCGTCATCCTTCGACTACGCGCGGGCAACCTCGCTCGACGATGCGATCAAGCGGCTGGGGGCCGCGGGAGGCGCCGCCAAGCTCGTTGCCGGCGGCCACAGCCTGGTGCCGCTCATGAAGCTGCGCCTCAGCGAACCACAGGCGCTCATCGACATCGCGCGGATCAAGGCGCTCTCGAACATCAGCGAGCTCGACGGGCACATCGAGATCGGCGCCACCGCGGTCCACCACGCGGTGGCCACCTCGAAACTGCTCCGCCGTCAGTGCCCTGGCGTGGCCGACGCCGCCGGTGAGATCGGCGATCCGCAGGTCCGCAATCGCGGCACGCTCGGCGGCAGCCTCGCCCATGCCGATCCGGCGGCCGACTACCCGGCTGTCATGCTTGCCGTCGATGCCGAGATCCATCTGAAGGGACCCAAGGGGTGGCGCATGGTGCGGGCCGACGGGTTCTTTCAGGGTCTGTTCACCGTCGATCTGGCGCCAGACGAGATCATCGCCGGCGTGCGGTTCGCGCCAGCGCCGGTCTCCGCCTACGCCAAGCTGCGCCAGCGGGCGTCACACTACGCGATCGTCGGCGTGGCGGCGGCGCTGCAGGTGAACGACGGGACGATCCAGTCCGCCCGTGTCGGACTGACCGGTGCCGGAGCGCATGCCGTGCGACTGTCGAGCGTCGAGCGGGCCCTGGCCGGACAGCCGCTGACCGACGCCGTGATCGCGTCGGCCGCCGGACACGCCGGCGCCGAGGTCACCCACCTCAACGCCGACATCCACGCCAGCGAAGATTACCGTCGCGCGATGATCCCGGTGTTCACGCGGCGGGCGCTCGAAGGAGCGATGCGCCGCGCGTAGCGCGGCTACAGTTTGGACTGGAGGCAGGCGAAGAAGCGGTCCATCATCATCTGTGACACGCCACCGATCAGCCGCTGCCCCATTCGTGCGATCGTGCCTCGTGTTTGCACGGTTGCGCGTACCTCGACGGTCGTGACAGGCGCTGTTCCCGCCGCTGTTTCCACCTCTGTGCCAGCCGCATCTGGCCGCAACGTGATCGCCGCACTCCCCGCAACGGCCCCCGGGCGCCCCTGGCCTTCCGCGGTCAAGCGATACGACGTCAGCGGGATCTGGTCCGAGATCGACACCGTGCCGTCGTAGGTGCCGGTGATGGCCGCGAGCGCCACGGTCAGGCGCAGGCGGTAGCGATCGTCACCGTCCGCCTCGAACCGGTCGCACCCGGGAATACACGAGGAGATCACCGTCGGATCCAGCATGAGGGTCCAGACGCGTTCGGGCGTCGCCGAAAAGGTATATGTGCCAGAGATGTCCATCACCGTCGCCTCACACGATCCGTCGCGAGCGTGTTCAAGTGTAGCGCCAGGTCGGACAGGTTTCCGAGCGTGCGCGCCGGCAGGAACTCGTCGACAAACGGCAGCGCCGCCACCAGACCGCGCGTCAACGGCGCGTAGTCTTCCGTCCCGATGAGCGGGTTCAGCCAGATCAGCCGATGGCAGCTCCGCTGCAGTCGCGCCACCTGGTCGCGCAGGACGATCGGATCGCCGCGGTCCCAGCCATCCGAGATGAGGAGCACCACCGGTCCCCGGCGCAGCACGACGCGCGCCCATCGCTGATGAAACACCCGCAGGGCGTCGCCGGTCCGGGTGCCGTCCGCCCACCCCTGGACCGACCGGGACACCGTCGCAACCGCGTCGTCGAGCCGTCGCCCTCTGAGGTGTCCGGTGACGCGCGTGAGCGAGGTGGAGAACAGGAACACCTCGGCGCCACGATGCCGCCGGCCGATCGCATACGCGAAGTGCAGCAGCATCCGCGCGTAGCGCTCCATCGACCCGCTCACGTCGCACAGGAGGACGACCGGACGCGGGTGCGTGCGGCGCCGGCGACGCGGCAGCGTCACGATGTCGCCCCCGGTGCGGACGCTCCGCGCCAGGGCCCGGCGAAGATCGACGCGTGACCCCGGACCAGATCGCCAGCGTCGCGTCCGGCGCTCGCCCGGGGTCCAGACCAGACGCCTGAGGGCCTCGTGCGCGCGCGCGACCTCCGCGTCCGTGAACTCGGCGAAATCCTTCGCGGCGATTCCACCGACGTCGCTCCAGGTACGCACCACACCGATCGCGCCGGCGTTCTCGGCATCCTGAGCGCAGCCCTCGTCGAGCACGCTCCCGGCGGTGTGAGCGGCTCCGCCTGGCGATGCCGGCTGCCCGCCTGCCCCCCCACTCTGCTCCTCCCTACTCTGCTCCTCCCTACTCTGCTCCTCCCCGCTCTGCGCCCCTGCCGGCGGGCGCTCGCCGTGCATGCGCCAGAACGCATCGAACGCCGCGTCGAACAGCGCCAGGTCTTCGTGCCGGTGTACGAGCAGTGCACGGCAGGCCAGATGGACGTCGATGCGTGACCCGATGTCCACGTACTGGAGCGCGTCGGTCACGTCGATCAGCCGCCCGACGTGTACCTCGATCCCGCGCTTGCGCAGCAGGCGCCCGAACACGGCGAGGTTGTGGACGAAGCGGGACACGAGAGGCTCGGTTACGTCCGTGCGTTCGTGGATTCCTGCGCGCGCGCGACCACGCCGGCGATGCCACGTGCGCGCAGCAGCTCGAGGTCCTCTTTCGTCTTGAGGACCACGCCGAGCGTCTCGTCCACCGTGTCGGCGTCGAGCGCCTCGGTCTCGAGCGCGGCGAGCGCGGCCACCCAGTCGAGCGTCTCCGAGACGCCGGGCACCTTGTACAGCTCCATCCCGCGGAGCTCGCGGACCACCGCCGCCACCTGTGCGGCCAGGCGGACGGACGCGTGCGGCAGGCGCGCCGCCACGATCGCCAGCTCCCGTTCGAGCGCTGGATAGTCGATCCACTGGTACAGGCATCGGCGCTTCAGCGCGTCATGTACCTCGCGCGTGCGGTTGGAGGTCAGGACGACCAGCGGCGGCTCGACGGCGCGCACGGTGCCAAGTTCCGGGATCGTGATTTGAAATTCCGCGAGCAGTTCGAGCAGATACCCCTCGAACTCGTCGTCCGCGCGATCGATCTCGTCAATCAGCAGGACGGCTGGCCGGTTGCGCTGCGGGTCGATCGCCTGCAGCAGCGGTCGTTTGATGAGAAATGCCTCGCTGTAGAGCTCGCGGCGCGCCGTGTCCCGATCCAGCGCGTCGGCAGCTTCAAGAATCCGCAATTCAAGAAGCTGCCGCGCATAGTCCCACTCGTAGACGGCGTGGCTGACGTCGAGCCCGTCGTAGCACTGCAGCCGGATCAGGTCCGTGCCGAGCACGGCGGCGACCGCACCGGCTAGCGCGGTCTTGCCGACGCCCGCTTCGCCTTCGAGCAACAGCGGTCGCCGTAGTCGCATGGCCAGAAAAAGCGACACGGCCAGGCCGCGATCCGCGACGTACAGCTGCGCGGCGAGTCGCTGCTGCAGATCAGAAATCGAGCCGGCGAACATGCGGTGAACGTCTCCGGACCTGACGCCGGCTCGGGCGTCCCTGCTTAGCCGACCTCGAAATCGTCAACCTGCACGCTGAGCACGTGATTGACGCGGACGCCAACGACGCCGTCGGTGACGGCGGTCGCCCCGCTCTTCGGCGTCGTGTGCACCACGGTGCCATTGACGACATAGGAGATCGTGTTACCCGCGACGCGCACCTCCAGCATGTTCGTCGACCGGCCGTCCGCGCCCGGCGTGCGAATCGCCGCGTTCGGCGTGCTGGCCACGATGTCCCCTACCTCGTCGCCATTGCGCCACTTGATCAGGAAGTTGCCGTTCTGCGCGACCAGAAAGTACACGTACTTCTGCGCGTCGCTCGCCAGATCGGCACCGCCGAACGTCAGGCCGTAGTAGTTGGTATGGCTGCTCGGCTCCAGCAGCGTGAAGCTTGCTTTCGCGGTGAAGTCGCCCGTCGCGCGGTTGGTCGGATTCCAGAACACGCCAGCCGGGCCGCCCTTGACGTGGAAGCCGTTGCCCATGGTCATCACCATGAGTTCAGGCACATCATCGGGATCTTCAAAGTTCTGGCTGCGGTCGACACGAACCTGCCAACCTGCGGGTGCCTGTGCCGCCAGCGGCGCGACAAGCAATGCCATGAGGACGACGAAAAATACAAATCGCTGCATGCGTCTATCTCCTGCGAAAAAATGCTGTGTGATCGACGACCGACACGAGATGACCGGGGCGGGGTTCGAACCCGCGGCCCGCGCATTAAAAGTGCGCTGCTCTACC
>JAQBVV010000007.1 GCA_027622905.1 Acidobacteriota bacterium | reverse complement strand
GTCCATCGCGGTCGTATGGCTGGCGCTGCGCGCTACGCGACGGGCACCTGGGCCTCACGTTGCGACGGTGCGCGGGCTTGTCGTGGGTCTCGGGATGGTGTCACTCGTGGGTATGCCGACGCAGGACCCTGTGGTGCTGATGGCCTTCTTTCTGCTGGTGGCGATGCTCGGTTGTGCCGGGTCGGACCCCGTCGCTTCCCTGTGGTCCCGGGAAGGCCGGTCGCTGTCAGGTGCCTGGATGGTGGTTGCGGCCTTGGCCGTGGCGTACGCTGGCGGCCATGTCGTGCTGGCGAGAGGAAGCCTTGACGTCGCCGAACGCGCCTCCCGCGCCAACCGTGACTACGTCGTAGGCCTCTATCAGGAGGAGACACGTCCCGATGGTGAAGATTTCAGGTGGACGCGCGAAGAAGCCCGCCTGGGCCTCGTCAGACGCGGAGCATACCTGACAGTCCGCGCATGGATTCAGCACCCTGATGCGTCTGAACGACCGGTATCACTCCGTATAGCCACGCCGTGCCAGGTGCTATTTGAGGGAGCCCTGGTCGATTCCACTCCGGTTGACATCGTCCTGCAGCCGCAGCTGGCGGACGAGCGAATCGACCTGGAATTGCGTGTGTCGCGGACGTGGTCGCCAGCCAGCGTCGGGAGCCAGGACACACGCCAACTCGGTGCCGCCCTTGCCCTTGACTTCGCTGACAGCGCAGCGGGCGCGCGCGCCCGGCCAACCGTGCTGGAGCCGTGCGGCAGCCCGGCTGCCAGACCCTAACAGGCTGTTGTCAGGGGCTCGGATGGTCCTGGAGCGCTTTTTGTGCCAGGAGGGCGAAGTTCGCGACGAGAGTGCGCTACTCTTAAGGGCCGCGTCTGTACGCGATATTCACGGCGGCGACGTTGGCCGGTCAGGGCTGTCATAGGGAGATTTCGTGCGCGTACACATCGTCAATCCAAGTCACTTTTCATTCGGGACCGCTTTCATCACCCCGCGCTGGATGTTCGTGCTTGCGGCATCCACGCCCGCGAAATGGGGTGATCCGATCCTGAGCGACGAGTCGCTGGAGCCGTTCGACACGAACAGGCTGGAGAAGGGCGACGTCGTTGGCATTGGCCTTCACACGGGCAACGCGCTGGTCGGTTACGAACTCGGTCAGCGTGCCCGTGCACGAGGAGCGTGGGTGGTGTACGGCGGCAGCCATCCGACCTTGTTTCCGGAGGAGGCGCTCGAACGGGGCGGCGCGCACGCCGTCGTGAAGGGCGACGGTGACGATGTCTGGGCGCAGGTGATCGAGGATTGCGTCAGTGGCGCACCGCAGCCGATCTACAACGGCGGACGAATCGACGCCGGCAAGTTCAGGAAAGCGCGCTGGGACCTGATGAAGCGTGAGAGCTATGCGTGGGCGACAGTACAGACCGTCCGCGGATGTCCCAAGCATTGCTCGTTCTGTTCGGTGTGGCGCACCGATGGGCAGGAGCCGCGTCAGCGCGACGTGCACCCGGTCATCGAAGAGATCGTCGAGCTGCGGCGGATGGGCTTCCGTTTCATCGCGCTGGCGGACGACAACTTCTACCCGGTGACGCTCGAGGATCTCAGGATGGCGTCCCGCCGTGCGGACAAGACCAGGTACAACGAGCTGAAGGCGCTCCGGGACGAGCGCTTCGAGCTGATGGCGCTGATGGCGGAGCTGCCGAGCGACCTGAACTTCTTTACGCAGATCACGATGGAATCCGCCGAGGATCCGGAATTTCTCGACGCGATGCGGGCGGCGCGCATTCGAGGTGCGCTGGTCGGGGTCGAGGCCGTCACCCCGGAAGGCTTGAAGGACGTCTACAAGGACTTCAACCTGGCGGGCGAGGATCTGGTGGAGCGTTTGCAGACGTTCCGCAAGCACGGGATCTACATCCTCGGCTCGTTTATCTTCGGTCTCCCCAGTGACCGTCCGCACACATTCGAGGCAACAGCCTCGCTGGCCAAGCGAGCCGATATCGCCTTCGCGCAGTTCGTGACGTTGACGCCGTTCCCGGGCACGCTGGATTTCGAGAAGTGGGAGCGGGAGCAGGGTGAGAACATGGCGACGGTGGATGGCATTCCGGTGTCGCGCCACTGGCTGATTCCACAGGGAAAGCGGCCGAAGCTGCTCACCCCGCACCCGGTCATGTCTGGTGAGCAGATCCGCCAGGGCACGCAGCAGGTGTGGAACGATTTCTACAGCCTGGGAGCCGCCTGGAGGCGGTCTGACATTCTCAAGAGCTACAAGAGCCGTATTGCCTTCGTGGTCGCGTCCAAGGTCATGCTCCAGGCGTTCGGGAATACAGGCTTGTCGACCGACAGCGCCCGCGCGTCTCGCGCGACCAAGTGGGGAGGGCTCGGCTTCTCGCTGTTGCAGAAGATGTTTGCGGCGCCACCGCTGCCAGATCTCATGGTGCCTGGCACCACGCGAGCGGGCGAGCAGCCGGCGGCCTGACCGTCCCCGCTTCGGCGTACCCTCAAGTCAGATGTCCAGGTAGCTGCGCGCGCTGATGGGGTAGTCGAAGCGGCGCCACTACTCACCTTCCAGGGCGGCGGTTTCTGGCGCGAAGACCGGGCTGCCCGGGTGGACCATCAGCTCAAGCGTTCGGCCAGGCGGGCGCTCACCTGGCGTTCCGCCGATCATGGTCGCCAGGTCTGTGAATGCGTCGGTCGTCTTCGTCCTGACGTAGTTGCGCAGAGCTGCATTCCAGATCGCCTTCCTGGCGATCAGCCCCATCGCCGGACGCTCGCGACGGGCGAAGACGTTCTTGCTGATGCGGACTCTGCGAATGCCAGAGTCCCGTTGAACGGCCTTGAGTGTGCTGAACAAGCCTGGAATCGTGTGGACGTGATGATGTGAGTCGATGTGGCTGACGTCGATGCCAAGCGCTCTGAGCCGGCCGATCTGCGCGTTCCACTCGGCCCGGATGGCCTGCCTGAGCGCGGCACGTATCTTCACGCGTCGAATGTTTCCCAGGAAGCCCCCGTCCGCGTCCACGAGCGGACCGAGCCCCCGAGGGCCCGTGAGCGGCGCGAACTCGGTGAGGTTGAGGTGTGCCCCGAACGATACGCCGGGGACGTCGCGCGTCCGCCGGCTCGCCTCTTCGATCGCGGGCCCGTTGGCGATCAGCGTCGCCGAGGTGACGCGACCCGCGTCGATCAACCGGAATATCTCCGCGTTGACATGTTTCGATAGGCCGAGGTCATCGGCGTTGACGATCACCTCGAGTGGCGCGCGCAGCGTCGTCATATTGCCGGGGTGACCGGCGCCGGCGGTCGGGTGACATGCAGGGCGGAGAACAGGACGTCACCCTGCGCCTCGGCCATGCGCCAGCGGGCGGGATCAGCGGGCACGTTCGGGGGTGTCCTGAGGAGTACCTTGTAGCCGCCCGCCCGGACGAATCCCGTGTTCTTGAGGCACCGCAGGAGATCCGGTCGATTGGTCTGAATCTCCAGCACCTCGGCTCTGTCGGCCTTCGAGCACGCGACCGCATGCAGCACGAGCTGGTCCAGCATCTTCGGCTCAGGACCGGCGACGTGAAAATCCAGGACAGACGTGACGCGCATCGGAGGTAACCGGAGAGGTACCGTCGTCGCTGCCCGATCCTCGGTCCGGATCAGGCAATACCCGGCGAGGGCGTCGCCATCCCGTATCTCGTAGGCGGACACGCCTCGACTGTATTGCAGCACCCAGTTCAGGTCGCTGGACTCGCGCACCATGTGGTCATCGGATCGCGCCGCAAGCAGCCGGTCCAGATCCTCGGCGAACCGCTCGACAGCCGTGAATTGGATCCGCGGATCCGATGGGCGCGAACGTGCGCGATAGTAGAGCCCGACGATCGGATCAAGGAGCGTCGAGACCCGTGGTACGAACGGGAGACCCCGGCACGCCGTCGCGATGAGTGGCCGCGTCGAGTTGAAGTACACCTGGCGCGACAACGGACCGAGGGTCGTGAAGCCCGCCCCGGTGTACAGCGCGACGGTTTCCGGTCTCGGTCCTCCGGCCGCGATCGCTGAACGCGTGGTACTCAACGCGCGAAGGAGCATCAGGCCGCCCGCGCCGCCACCGCGCCATTCAGCGTCCAGGAAGAACGCACGCAGCGCGGCGCTCCGGATCGTCTGGCCGTCGATGCGCAACTCGACGGGAATCGATCGCAGGCTGCCGACGACGCGATTGCCAACGATGGTCAACACGATCGCGAGGTCGTCCGGTCTCCCTCGAGGATTCCCGCGGAGGAACTCGAGCCAGCGAGGGCCGGACTCACCGAGGTACCCCCCGGGGTCGTCGTAGGCCGCAAGCGCGTCCGGGTCGTCGATCAGTTGCTGGAGGGTGTAGCTGACGATGCGCGGATCTGGCATTACGAGACCGTCGGCGGCTCGTCACCATGATGTCGCTGTTTCTTGAATCTGGCGCTGTGCTGGGGTGCCGATGCAAACGTAATTCTCACCGGAACCTTGAACCGCGCGAGCCGTTGTGCGCAGAGCTGCTTGATATCCCGGCGGACAACGCCGTCGGGCGTATCGTCCGCCTTCCTTACCCTGGCGCACACCATCTGCCCGACGATGGGATTCTTCTCGCCGTAGACGGTGACTTCGGCGACCGACGGCAAGCCTTCGATGACACTCTCCACCTCAGCCGGATGGACCTTTTCGCCCCCGACGTTGATCAATTCCGAGCGGCGGCCGTGGATCTGCATGTACTCGCCATCCACGGTGACCAGATCTCCCGTGTCGAACCAGCCGTCGTCGGTAAACGGGCTCTCCGCATTCAGGTAGCCAAGCATGGCTGAGACGGCCTGGATCTGCAGGATGCCGTCCACCACCCGTGTCTGGAAGCCGTCGCCGCCGATCTTGACCCATGTCGAACGCGAGTCCCGGGACTTGGAGCGCAGGATGCCAAGCTCGGAGAGGCCATAGGTCTGCTGCATCTTCACGTGGGGCGCGATCTCCGCGAAGCGCGTCAGCGTCGAGTCCGGCATCGGCTCGGTGCCGTATGTCACGGTGGTCAGGCTGGAGAGGTCGTGACGACGATACGCCTCACTCAGGAGAATGAGATTGATGAAGGTCGGCGACGTGGGGAGCAGTTCAACGGCATGGCGCTCGATCGCACCAAGGACCGAGTCGGGCGAACGGTCTGGCACGACGACCAGCGTGCCGCCGTTGGAGAGGGTGTAGAACATCGTGTTGACGCCGCCGATGTGATCGAACAACAGAAACGCGATCGTGCGCATGCGGCGTTTCCGGAGCTTGAACTTCTCCAGCATCGGGACGAGATCATGTACCGCCGCCTTGCTCTTGCCGCTCGAACCAGACGAAAAGAGTACCAGGCCCGGGTGATCGCGACCGCGGAGGTCGGCGTACAGCGTATGATCCGGTGTTGCGGGGAGACGCGCCACCTCGTGGGCATCGCCGCCGGTGAAGGCGATCGACACGTTCGCCTGCGCCACGCTCAAGAACTCATCGCGCTTCTTGGCGACCGCCTCGGTCAAAGGCACGATGACACACCGTCGCTCGACCAGGGCCAGAAACGCGGCCACCGAGCCGGGCGAGAAATCGCCGGTGAGGGCGACGACGTCCCCCGGCCCCACCGCCTGAGCGTCCAGCGTCCGGCCCCAGGTGAGGATCTGTTGCCCGAGAGAGCCATACGTGTGCTCGCTGTTCTTCCAGATCATCCATGGCTGATCGCGAAACTCCTGGAAGATGCCACTCAGGAAATCAATGAACAATCAGAATCCACCCAGATAGATCACCTGCCCGGTGACGAACCGGCTCTCGGGTCTGGCGAAGAACTCCACGATGTTCGCCACATCGTTGACACTGGCCCACTCGGGAATGTGCTGCTGGTCGATGATCGCATCCATCTTGTCCGGGGGTACGCCCTTGACGAGATCGGTCTTGATGGGGGACGGGCCGACGGCGTTCACCGTGACGCCGAAATCCGAGAACTCCTTCGCGAGCACCCGTGTGAGCATCTCGACGGCGGCCTTCGATGAGGCATACAGGGCTTCCCCTTCGAGCCTGAGCGGCACAGCGACGGTGGACAGGTTCACGATGCGGCCGACTCCCGCGCGTCTCATGAGCTTGGCGGCCTCTCTGCACATCAGAAAGGTGCCGATCACGTTGGTGTCAAGAACCTGTCTGGCCGAGTCGACGGGAGTCAGCATGGCGTGATTCATCGACGCCACGCCCGCGTTGTTGACCAGCACGTCAAGACGTCCGTGAGCCTGACGGACGTCACGAAACATCCGCTTCACGGCCGGCTCGTCAGCCACGTCAAGTTCGAAATGGGTGTGTTGTTCGTGAGAAAGGCCTGACGGCCCCCGGCTGCAGCCAACGACCGTATCGCCCAGCGCCAGAAAGTAGTTGACCAGCCCCGCGCCGATACCCCGGCGGCTACCGGAGATGAGGACGATCCTTGGGCTAGCCACCCTGCTGCTCGTCCAGGAGCTCCGAAATGTAGTCGGCCAGTGTATCGATGCTTCGGAAGGGGCTCGTGTCTCGAGACATCGCTCGCTCGCTCGTCAGAGACACCGACATGTCGAAGTCTGCTTCGACCTGACCCTCGACGTCGAGAATCAGCGACACGAGTCCCAGCGAGTCGAGGCGCCCGTGTTCGCCGAACAGCACGGTCGACGGCGACTTGTCGAGCTGTGCGGGCGGCGGCACGAGCACGTTGAACTCATCGATCGCCCGGTAAATCGATTCGATGATCTGCTGTTTATCTCTCAAGAATTGCTCCGGTCGAGCGGGCGCCGACGCCGATGGTCCGGAAGGTGCCGCACGGAGTGAACCCCCGGGCCATTATAGACACCGGTTCTTGAGAAGCTCAATCAGCCGCTGGCGTTCAGCCACTGGCCCTGGTGCCGCGGCGATCGCGCGCGCGCTCGCTCGGGAGGTGTCCGGCGTTGATCCAGCGGGTGTTGTCGAGCTACGCGGTGGCACACGTTGCCCTGACCCGCGTCAGGATGTCGTGCAGTTGCCGGAGGCCCTCGGTCAGCGCGGCCGGACCTGGCTGCAGGATGTGCGCTGACTTGATTTCATGGATGTGTCCGTGACGGACGGCGGCGACATTCGCCCAGCCGACCCGCGTCGCGATCCGTTCTTTTCGCACGGCCTTGCCGCACCAGGACGCGATGATGACCTCGGGGTCCCGACGCACCACCTCTTCCGCCGTGACGATGCGGTCCCGTCCCATCTTTCCCTGTCGAAGCTCCGGAAAGATCGGGGCGCCGCCCGCGATCTCGACGAGTTCCTCCACCCATTGAATGCCTGAGATGAGGGGGTTGTCCCACTCCTCGAAGAACACGCGCGGTCGGGGCAACCCGGAGGTTGCCTCACGAACGGCGTCGATCTCGAGTTCCAGCCTGGCCGCGAGGGCCTCGGCGTCGTCGGCGCACCCGACCGCGCCACCCAGGACGCGGATCATTTGCAGGATCTCGGCGACGCTCCGCTGGTTGAAGACCGTTACCGGGTAGCCACGGCGGATGAGCTCGGCGGCGATGTCTGCCTGGAGGTCCGAGAATCCAAGCACCAGATCGGGCTTCAGCGCTTCGATCTTGCTGAATCGCGCGTTGAGGAAGGCTGACACGCGAGGCTTGCGACGCGCCTCCGGAGGCCTGATCGTGTAGCCGGAGACCCCGACAACGCGGTCACCCTGGCCGAGCAGGTAGAGGGTTTCGGTGGTCTCTTCAGTGAGACACACGATGCGCGACGGATAGCGCGGATTTCGCTTCTGCCTGGCGGGCGGTCGTGGTGCTCCTCTGGCACGAGAGACCGCCCGAGGTTCCTCGGGAGCTGTGCGCCCCTGGAATCCGCGATAGCTGCTCATGCCGTTCCCGTCGACGCGCCACCAGGGGCAGCTGGGTCTGTCGTCCCTGCGTCGCGGCGAACGAAGTCCGATCCTCGCGATAGGGGCGCATGTTCTCGCCACGACAGCAGGATCGTCATTCGAAGGCCTCCGGGTGCAGCGCGCGCGCCAGCGCCTCGGCGGCCAGTCCCATACGTGGTCCGGGAACCACAAGATACGAGCCCTCCAGGAAGTGAAGCCGGCCGTCCCGAATTGCGGGGATCGAAGCCAGCCGCGACCACACGATCCGCTCGCCTTCCAGGTCCGGCGCTGCCAGCATGCCTGTCGCGTGGATCTCGACGATCGTCTCGGGGGCGCGCACGAGCAAGGTTTCGTGCGAGGGCTGCACGGATTCCCGCGGGACGTCCCCGAACACGTTGTCGCCGCCAGCAATCCGGAGCACGTCGTCGAGGAAGCCGGTGCCGCCGCTCACGTACATCTGCTGCAGCGATTGCGGCTGCCGGCTGAATACCAGCAGCGTGCGCGGGCGGGGGCGGGAGCGGACCCGCGACTGCACGGCATCGAGTTGCGCCTGAATGCGGCGGGCCTCGAGCTCAGCCGACGCCGCGAGACCTGTCGCCGCGCCAAGGTCGCGCATCGCCTGAAGCACTCCGGCCACGCCACTGTGGCGATAGGTAAACGTGCTGACGCCCGCCCTGGAGAGCTGGGCCTCGAGCGCGCTTTGCGACCCGTAGGTGATCACGAGATCCGGGCGAAGCGCGAGGATACGTTCGACGTCTGGATCCAGCAGCGCGCCCACCCGCGGCAACGTGTCGACCGCCGGCGGGAACTCGTCGTAGCTGCTGACGGCGATCACCTGAGCACCCGCCCCGATGGCAAACAGCATCTCGGTCAGGGCGGGCACGAGCGAAATGATTCGTCTGGCTGGCGCGCCGTCGTCGACCACCCGAGTGTCCGGCGCCTGCCTGTCGGCACCGGCCTGGGCCTCGGCGGTCGCCGGGGTTGCGATCGTCGCGGCGACGACCGCGGCGAAGAGGATCAGCCTTTTCGGATGAGCAGCCATAGAAAGAACGGTCCTCCAAGCAAAGCCGTGACCACGCCGACCGGCACTTCGACGGGCGCAAGCACCGTTCGCGCCACCAGGTCGCACGCCACCAGAAACGCCGCACCGAACAGCGCCGCCGCCGGCAGCACGATCCGGTGGTCCACGCCTGCCATCAGACGTACCAGGTGCGGCACGACGATGCCGACGAAACCGATGGGTCCGGCAAGTGAGACAGCGGCACTGGTCGCGAGCGCGGAACTGATGAAGGCCAGGCGCTGTATGCGCCCCACGTCCACGCCGCGGGTTGCCGCCGTCTCGGCGCCGACACTCAGCACGTTCAGTGACGAGGACAGCAGCGCGAAGATGACGAACGCCACGATGATCAGCGGCAGCGCGCCGATGATCGGACCGAATCCACCGACGTCGAGGTCGCCCATCAGCCAGCGAACGGTTCGGTAGGTCTCGGCAAAGTCGCCCATGTACTGGACGAACAGGATCAGCGCTGAGAAAAACGAGTTCAGCGTGACGCCGGCAAGCAGCAGCACCGATGTCGAGATGGGTCGCCCCGGCCGCGTGGCCATGGCATAGACGATGGCTGCGGCGAGAAATGCGCCGGCCAGGCTGGCGAGTGGCACCGGCGACAGCGGGCCGAGGGTGGTCGCGGCGCCGAAGGAAATCGCCAGGATCGCCCCCAGCGCGGCGCCAGCGGAGACGCCGAGGGTAAACGGCGTCGCGAGAGGATTGCGCAGCAGCGCCTGCAACACCACACCTGCCGAGGCGAGCGCGGCACCGACGATCGCGCCCGCCAGCACGCGGGGCAGCCGGGCAATGAAGAAGATCTGCGCGTCCACGTTGTCGGCGAATGGAATCGAACGGTCAAAAACGCGGGCGAGACTGATGGACGTGCTACCCACCAGCGGCGCCAGCAGACACATGCCAAGCGCGAGCGCGCCGTAGGCCAGCAGCGTGACGGCCAGTCGTGCTCGGATCGGTCGCGGTCGCGCACGGGTCAGCACGCGTGTTGACTCCATGACAGTCACGGCATGCCCGGTGCGGCGCCGGGAAGGGGAATCACGGCGCTTCTCCGGAGACGTGCCGGATGGGCACCACGGTCAGGTGGCCCGACGCTTCGTGCACGTGGACGTCTGCATCGACATCATAGAGTTGCCGGATCATCGCGGCGGTCAGCACATCGCGAGTCGGGCCGTGGGCGAGGACACGCCCGGATCGGACCAGCACCAGGGAGTCACACAGCGACGCCGCCAGGTTGAGGTCGTGCGTCGCCAGCACCATCGAGACGCCACTGTCACGATTGAGTCGATGCAGCAGCGACGCGACCTCCATCTGGTAGGCCAGATCAAGCGATGCCGTCGGTTCGTCGAGGAGCAGGATATCGGGCGCCTGCGTCAGTGCACTGGCGATCACGACCCGCTGTTTTTCTCCACCGCTGAGCGTCATGTAGGAGCGCTCGGCCAGGTGGGCCGTGCCGGTGGTCGACATCGAGTCGTAGGCCAGGGCCACGTCTTTCGGGCTTTCAAGCTGGAAGGCTCCGAGGTACGGGTGTCGTCCCATGAGCACCATCTCGAGGACGCTGTAGTCGAAAGCCGGATGCGTTTCCTGCGGGACGACAGCGATCTGTCGGGCCAGTTCACGCCGCGGCATGCGGCCGATCGCGCGGCCGCGAAGCGTGATCGCACCCGTCTGCGGGCGCAGGACGCCTGCCATCAGTTTGAGCAGGGTTGTCTTGCCGCAGCCGTTCGGGCCGAGGAGCCCCGTGATCGACCCGCGCTGGACAGACAGGGACATGTCGACCAGCGAGAAGGATCGGGCCGACTCGTCTGATGTGTCGTGTGTGGGGTCGTATCCGAACGAAACGCGTTCGACCTGTAGAGGCATCGTTTCCTATCGGCGTCCTTCGCGCCGAACTCGCTCGTTGTAGAGTGCCTGGAGGCAAGACCAGGCGAGCGAGCAACGGGAACATGGACCGGGGCAGGTTCTCTGACTTGCGGATTCGTGTGCGATCGAATCCGCTCACAGTGGCGGGACCGTGTGGGCTTTTCACCCAACTTCCCCTGAATCACCCGGGCGGTGTCGGTTGTCGGCCGGAGTATAGCACGCTAGAATTCGTGGGGGTAATGGCGTGAAATCACGGATTCAGTCCGCCGGGCTGGCCGACATCGATGACCGGCTCAGTGCGGGCGAGCGCCTCGATGAGGCCGATGGCCTCCGGCTGTTCCAATGCCCTGATCTCCTGGCGGTCGGCTCGCTCGCCAATCGCGAGCGTGAGAAGCGCCACGGTCCGCGAACCTATTTCAACTACAACCTCCGTCTCGAGCCCACGAACGTCTGCGTGGCCAACTGTCTGTTCTGTTCGTTTGCGCGTTTGAAGCCGTCCGACGATGCGGCGTACACGATGACGCTGGAACAGGCATGGGACAAGCTCCGGCGGCGCGCCGATCAACCCCTGACCGAGGTGCACATCGTCAACGGGCTGAATCCGGACCTTCCGTTCAGCTACTACACGGAACTGCTCCAGGGTTTCAAGAAGATCCGACCCGGCATTCACCTGAAGTGCTTTACCGCGGTGGAGATCGCGTATTTCGCCGATCTGTACGGGATGAGCGACGCGCAGGTCCTGTGCGAGCTGATCGAGGCCGGATTGGACTCGCTTCCTGGCGGGGGCGCCGAGATATTCGCGGAGCGCGTGCGCCGCAAGATCTGCGACGACAAGTGCGGCACCGAGCGGTATCTCGACATCCACCGAACGGCGCACGGTCTCGGCATGCGCACGAATGTGACGATGCTCTACGGCCACATCGAAACGCTCGAAGAGCGCGTGGATCACATGTTGCGCGCCCGGGAACTGCAGGACGAGACCGGAGGTTTCCAGGCGTTTATTCCGCTGGCGTTCCACCCCGACAACAACCAGATGCGGAAGCTCCCCGCGCCCAGTGCCGTTGACACGCTGAGGGTGCATGCGGTGGCCAGATTGATGCTCGACAATATCCCCCACATCAAGGCGTTCTGGATTGCGACCGGAGTGGACGTGGCGCAGGCGGCGCTCTGGTTCGGCGTGGATGACCTGGACGGAACTGTCCAGGAAGAGAAGATTTATCACATGGCTGGTTCGCCGACCCCTGAGGGTTTGACGATGACCCAGCTGACCGATCTCGTTCGAGCGGCCGGCCGGGAGCCCCTCGAGCGAGATACCTTTTACAACGTCAAAGAGACGATTTCCTGCTGATTCCTGCGAATTCGGTTTGCGCGGATTTCGTGAGCGCGTAGACCCGGGTAACCGCAAGCAGACCCAGTCCTCCAGATTCAGGGACCACGCCGCCATCAGTTTCGCGGGAGGGCCACGACCGCGCGCCAGATTGCAGTGAAAGCCGCGCCGGGCAGACTGGCCACGCGTTATAATTTCTTCAGGTCCAAGCGCCTCCGGACCAGCGTCCGGATGGAGTGTTGGCCTTTTTAATAACCCGACTTTGCGAAAAGTTTCACAAGCGCTGACCAAAGCCATGTCCTCCACCATTCCGCTGCTGAACGAATTCGAGGCGGCGCACATCTCGGAGCGCCAGGCGCTTCCCGATCGGTATCTGGGCCTGTCGGATGCCGAGATGGATGCGAGGATTGCCGTGGCGCGGGCGACGCTCGCGCAGCGTCTGTTGATCCTCGGCCACCACTATCAGCGGGACGAGGTGATCAAGTTCGCCGACCAGACGGGGGATTCATTTCGGCTGGCCAGGGGCATAGCCTCACGGGCGGACGCGGACTACATCGTCTTCTGCGGCGTGCACTTCATGGCCGAAAGTGCCGACGTGCTCGTGGCGCCGCATCAGCGGGTCATCCTCCCAGATCTGGCCGCCGGGTGCTCGATGGCAGACATGGCAGCGCCCGATCAGCTGGAAAATTGCTGGGAGGAACTGACGCAGATGGGGATTCCCGGCATCGTGCCGGTCACGTACATCAACTCGGCGGCGGCCATCAAGGCGTTCGTGGGAGAGCGCGGCGGCACCGTGTGTACGTCATCCAACGCTGGAGCCACGCTACGCTGGGCCTTCGAGCGTGGCGACAAGGTGCTGTTTCTGCCGGATCAGCACCTCGGACGCAACACCGCCTACAAGATGGGCATCGCGCTCGACGAGATGGTGGTGTGGGACCCGCATGAAATGTTCGGTGGGCTCGAACCGGAGCAGGTGGCGCGGGCAAAGATGATCCTCTGGAAGGGTCACTGCTCGGTCCACGAGCGCTTTTCGGTTCAGCAGATTGCAGCCATTCGGACGCAGCATCCCGGCGTACGCGTCATCGTGCACCCCGAGGTGCCGTTCGAGGTCGTCGAAGCCGCGGACGACTGCGGCAGCACGGAGTACATCATCAAGACCGTCACCGACAGCCCGGTCGGGTCCATCTGGGCCGTCGGCACGGAAGTGCATCTCGTGAATCGTCTCGCGGATGCACTGGCACCGGACCGAACCGTCCTGTCGCTGGACCGCTTCGGCTGCCTGTGTTCCACCATGTTCCGCGTGTCGCCGAACCATCTGCTCTGGATTCTGGAGGAGCTCGTGGAGGGGCGGGTGCACAACCAGATCGTGGTGCCAGACGACCAGAAGCACTGGACACGGGTCGCGCTGGATCGGATGTTGTCTATCCAGTAGCCTCCGAGTACCATCATTGGTTCAGGCGTCCCGCAACGGGGCGCGCTGCGTACGAGGAGAATTCATGGCGCACGAACTTCCAACGCTCCCCTATGACGCTGCTGCCCTCGAACCTCACGTCGACGCGCAGACGATGCAGATTCATCACGGGAAGCATCACCAGGCCTACGTCACCAACCTGAACGCCGCGCTCGACAAGCATCCCGAACTGCACTCGAAGAGTCTCGACGAGCTGTGCAGCGGCATCAATAGCATCCCGGAAGATGTGCGGACCGCGGTGCGCAACAACGGTGGCGGTCACTGGAACCATTCGCGATTCTGGACATGGATGGCGCCTAACGCCGGCGGCGCGCCGACGGGCAAGGCCGCCGATGCCATCAACGCGGCGTTCGGCAGCTTCGACGCCTTCAAAGAGCAGTGGGGCAAGGCGGGCGTCGGCCGGTTCGGCAGCGGCTGGGTCTGGCTGGTGAAGGACGGCGGCAAGGTCGCGATCGCAACCACACCCAACCAGGACAATCCGCACATGGACGGCAAGACGGCGATCCTCGGGCTCGATGTCTGGGAGCACGCCTACTACCTGAAGTATCAGAATCGACGTCCCGACTACATCGCGGCGTGGTGGAACGTCGTGAACTGGGCGGAAGTCAACAAAGCGCTCTAGTCTTCACGGAGGCGGGCCCTGCGCAGGCCGCTGGCGTTCGCCTCCGTTCCCTTCACAGCGGCTCTTCACGGCAGCTTCTTCAACAGTAGATCCTTCACCGCAGGTCCTTCACAGCAGGTCCGCGTCGATCCGGCCGGTCCGACCCTACGGCGTCTCTGGATCGATCCAGGGCGTCCAGTTGCTCAACGACAGGGCGCCGTCGGCGACAACCGTTGCGCCGTTGATGTAACGGGCCCCCGGCGAGGACAGAAAGATCGCGATAGCGGCGATCTCATCGGGATCGGCCAACCGGTGTGCAGGAATGTCCTGTATGGCAGCGGCTTCGTAGTCGTCGTGCTGGAGTTGCTTGAACTCGGCCTCACGCAGCCCGGCGGTGGACACGAACCCCGGGGCCAGGGCGTTCACCGTGACGCCGTGGCGTGCGTAGTAGTAGGCCAGGGACTTGGTCAGGTTCACCACCCCTGCTCGCGCCGCGCCCGAGTGCGCGAACGGGGCACCGCCTCGCTCGAGCGCATAGATATGCACGACGTTGACGATCGCCCCCGCGCCTCGTGCCGTCATGTGAGGACCAACGCGGCTGCACATGTTCCATGTGCCGTTGAGATTCAGATCGATGACGGCCCGCCAGCCCTTGTCCGTGATCGCCGAAGGGGCCGCCGGGTACTGTCCGCCTGCGTTGTTGATGAGAACGTCGATAGCGCCGAAGCGTTCGAGGACCTTCTCGACCAGGGAATCGACGGCACCGGTGTCGCGGATGTCGGTGGCCACCGCGAGGCAGTCGACGCCGGACGCTCTGATCTCCACAGCGGTCGGGTTCAGATCCTCCTGCGTACGGCCCGCGATGATGACGTTCGCCCCCAGACGCGCAAACGCCATCGCCACGTGCCGGCCGATGCCGCGGCCTCCACCGGTGACAAGCGCGGTGCGTCCCTTGAAGAGTGCGGGCGAGAAGATGGCCAGCGGGTTCGAGCGTGTCGTCATCGAGTGTCCTTCTTCATCGATCGATCTCGGAAGCACCGGTGATCGCCGTGGAGCGGTTCACGCGCGTCATCCCCACAGACGCACCAGGCTGCGCTACCTGGTGTCGCGGTCGATCAGTACGCCGATCGTTCCGATCAGTGCGACGACGAGGATGACGACGGCACCGACCGTGAGCATGAAGCCCATCAGTACCCGCCCGCGATGAACGGCAGCATCCGGCCGCAATAGATGACCCCGAGCCACGCACAGACAGCCGACGCCGTGATCGCTTTGTCCAGTCCCGCCGCATCCATTCCCGCCCCGATCGCCCACAGCCGGTCGAACACCGTCAAATAGAGCAGCTCGGCACCCGCGATCATCAGAAAGGCCATCTTCCAGAGAAATGGGCCGCTGGTGACGAACTGTTCCGGCATGGCGATGAGAAACAGTGTTCCGGTCACCAGGTTCACGCCGAAACCGAGGACGGCCCACGGCAACAGCCGATGCAGCGACGCGAAGGACGCCGCCTGAAGCCCGCCCATGACTCGCAGGTTCACGACCAGCAGCACGCCGACGAGCAGTGACAGTCCGATGAAGTGCAGCACCTCGGCCGTTGGCCAGACCCAGGGGCTGCTGATCACGAAGTCCTGAACGGCGGCGGCGGTGATCCATCCGGCTCGCGCCGCATCGGTCGGGTTCACGTTGATCTCGGGATGGCGGATCTCACCGCCCGCACTGGCGGCACCGGCCATCAGCACCAGCGTCACGATGGCCAGGACGACGATCGTGGGTGAGGTCCAGCCGGCCGGCCGCGTGAGCCGACGACGTTGCCAGAGGGCCAGCCACGCGATGGCGCCGGTGATCTCCACGAAGGCAAAGGCGACGAGCGCGCCATTGTGGTGAGCAGCGATGGCGGTCGCCGACACATCCGGTCGGCCCAGGAGCGCTTCCTGGGCGGCCAGACCGGTCACGTACACCGGCAGGGACGCGAGCGCGATGAGGAAGAACAACTCGAGACTCGCCCGGAGCAGGTCGTCGCTCCGCCTGAGAAAGGCCAGGAGTAACAGGCCAAGACCAACCATGGTGCCGATCACCGGAAGGTGGTTCATCAGGAGGTGGAGATGCGGCGAGGTCACGTCTGGCATGTGCGCTGGGCGTGCGCTGACATCACTCGACGTAGGCCAGCAGTCGCCCGGCCGTGATCGCGGCGACCCAGGCGAGGAGCGACACGAAGGCCAGGCGTCGCGCGGTCTGGCTCACGACGGCGGGTTCGGCGATCTCTCCGAAGACGTGGCGCCTGGTCAGTGCCACCGTCACGATGCCCGTCGCCACGATCGCGAGCTTGGCAAAGAACAGTCCCTGCGTACCCCGGGTACTGGCGTCCGCGCCGAACAGCAGAGCCCCGGTCGCGAAGCTCAACCCGCCTCCCGCCCACACCACTGGAAACAGCCCGCGTAGCGGCGCGAGCGGAATGGTGCGGCCGACGCCAATGACGCGCAAGCTGACGACCGCGCTCGTGCCCACGAGCACTGCCATGCCAAGCGTGTGCAGCATCAGAATGGTCGGGTAGCCCCAGATCGCGGGTGACTCCCGCACCCACGTTGAGAGCGTCTGCCCTTCGAGCCATAGGTAGAAATCCATCGTGCAGGTCAGGTGATCCGGTGAGGCGCAAGCCTCGTCTACGGCACCGCCTCGGTGAGCTCGTCGAACCAGTTCAGGACAACCTGTATCTGAGGGGGCGGTGCCTGCTCTGTTTGAACGGGGACCACCGTGAGGAAACGTTGACCATCGACCGAGGCATCGTAGGCCCTGCCCTCCGTGCCTCCGAAGTAGGGCCACTCCAGTAATGCCTGTGGGTCCTGGTGCGCGAACGCGGTGTCGGTCTGCACGGGGACCGCCATCATGCGCGCCGGGGCGCCAGGTTCAAGATAGAACAGCTCCAGACCGTTTCGGGCCCACAGTGGTTTCAGTCCGCCGACTGCGGACACCTTCCACTGGCCGTCCTCCACGTTGGGAAACGGACGCACGTAAATTTCGAACTGTCCCGATTCATCCGACTGGTACGCCATCCATCGACCGTTTGGCGAGAGTTCCGCGTTTCGCTCGTCGAACTCGCCAGCCAGCAGCCACGCCGGTTCCGAGCCGGCCTCCAGGGAAATGATGCCGATGTTGTCGCCGGTGTCTGGATGGGCTTGCTCCCTGAACACGAGCGACCGATCGTCTCCAGTGAAGAAGTACGGACTGACGCTCTGCGTGCCGTTGCCCATGGGGGGGGTGATGACCTCCACGTCGCCCGAGTTGTCCGACGCCTTCCACGAGACGATGTTCGAGGCCGATTTCGACGACGCGATCCGTGTGTCGTCCGACGTCCAGACGGCATACTGTTCGGATCCGTCGGCGACGCTCAGCCGGACGGACGTGTCGGTCTCGAAATCCCACACCCAGATGTCGCCGCCCTGGTTGGCTTCGTCGACCGCGACGCGCCGTCCGTCGTGGGAGATCCGCACGTACTCATAGCCTCTCGGCTCGGCCGCAAGCACCTCCTCGGTTCCGTCGCGATCGACCCAGACGATCTGTCGAACAGGGGTCGTTGACGCACCGCCCGGGAGGTAGGCGAGCGCACCATTCGAGGACACGCTGAAGCTGGCCGCTCCGCTTGGCTTCGTCCTGACGCCGTCGAGAACCGGCGTCGGCGCGCCGCGCGCTTCGAGAGCATCGATGTCGAAGGGCACCGCGTGCAGCGCACCATTGACGCCGTAGACGATGTGTCCCGACGACACGTATCGAGCCTGGCCGGCCCCGGCGATGATCGTGCGGTACTCGCCGGTCTCCATGTCCAGCAGCGCGATCCTCGAAGAGGCGGGTCCCTGGTTGCCCGTGATCGTGAAGAGCAATGCGCGTCCGTCGGGAAGAAACGCTGGAAAGACGTGGCTGACCTCTCCGTTTGCGGCGTCTGGTGTCGTCAGGATGTCGGCCTCGCCTCCCCCGGCGGAGATACTGAACAGTCCGGTCGAGTCCTCGATGGCTGAGAACACGATCGTATCGTCCGGTCCCCACGTTGCTCCCCGGGTGCCCCCGCCTGGTCCGCCAATTCGCTGGGCCGGGCCTCCCGTGATGGAGACCTTCATCCAGGTGCCTTCGTCGCCAGACATGAATCCGACCCACTGGTCGTCTGGTGACAGAAAGGGTGCGCGGGCGGATTCGGCCAGCAACGTGGGCTCCGATTCGTCGAGGGCGCGCGCGTACAGTCTCCCGACCGTCGCGCCGCCCGAGCCGGCCACGTAGACGATGCGCGCGCCATCCGAAGACAGCACGACGTCCGCATCCACGGGACTGCCGATCAACTCGTCGCCAGGATGGACGACGGCGAATCGAGTGGTTGCCGGCAGGGCTGGCGCCATCAACATCCGCATGCTGACGCCGGCGATGACGATGCCCAGCACGGATCCTGTGACCCACAGCGAGGGCCTTCGCCAGCCGCGGTTGTCGGTGTCTTGCATGTGAGGAGGCTACCGGTCGATGCCGGACCGAGGCCCTAGGAGCTGGGGACGGTTCGCGATCTGTTCAAAGCCAAATCCGTCGGCTGGACGCTCCAGGCGCATGACGTACAGGCGGTTGGCGTCTCGTCTGGCCAGAATCCCGTCGACGACAACGCGATCGCCCAGGCTGAGGTCGTCGGCGGCAAATCCGATGGCATCGAACTCGCGGCGGTTATCCATGTCGAGGCGCCAGGATTCGCCGTCGCTGGCTCTGGTGACTGTGACGAATGGGTGCGGATTGACGAACCGGAACCCGGTAATCACGCCGTCGATCGTGGCCTCCTGGGTGTCGTCATAGGCCCCGGCGACCGAATGATGTGCCTGAGTCGATGCTCCGCCGAGGATCAACGCGGCGGCAACCCCCAAAGTCCAGCCTCGCATGCGGAGATTCTAGATCGGCACCACGATTGCCTGCCACCTAGAGCGCTTTTCGTACCGGTCTAGTCCTTCTGGCAGGGGCCAGGCCTTTTCGAAAAGCGCTTCCCGCGTTTTTCGGTCTCCACCGAATCGAAAAACGCCCCGGTGATGCGTGCGTGGGACTCGGAACTCCGCGTGGACCAAGCTGGCCGATGGCCAAGGCGCCGATCAGCGACCGGCCGACGGGCGCTGCTGGCCAGGCGGCCTTGCACGGACTCGCGTCAGTGCACCGTCACGTCGCGTGCCGGGCCGAGGTCATCGTCCTTGGTCCCCGCGGGCTCGACGGTGACGGCAACCGCGGGCTTGCGCGTAGTGCTGTCAGCTGCCCGAAACTGCGTTCCCGCGAGAAACGTTTCGACCTCCTGCACGGACATGGGCTTGAAGAAGAGAACGCCCAGCGCGAACTGGCAGCCCAGCCTCGTCAGTTCACGCAGCTGCGCCTCGGATTCCACGCCCTCCGCAATCACCGTGGTATTGAGCGTGTCGGCGATCGCGAGGATACTCTCGACCATCGCCGGCCGATCGGTATCCGTCAGACCCGACACGAACGAGCGGTCGATCTTCATGACATCCACTGGTGCCCTGTGGAGATGGCCGAGCACAGAGGATCCGGTACCGAAGTCGTCGATGCAGATCCTGATCCCGATCGCGCGCAGGTGGTGCAGCACGGATTCCACGGTCTCGGGGTTGCTGGTAAACGTCGCCTCCGTGATTCCGATGCGCAGCGCGTCCGGCGGCAAGCCGGTCGAGGCGAGGGTAGCCCGGACGGAGCCGACGAAAGATGGCGCCGTCAACTGGACTCTGGAGACGTTGACAGCCACATTCAGGAAGCGAGCGTTGGGGAAGGTCCGCCGGAGACGTCCGAGGTGTTCGCACGACGTCCGGAGTACCCAGTTCCCGATCTCCTCCATGATGCCGATCGCTTCCGCCACTGGAATGAACGCCGCCGGGGTCACCTCGTGTCCTGCGCGAGTCCATCGGACCAGGGTGTCGAACCCGATCAGTTCGTGCGTCGTCACGTTCACGGTTGGCTGGTAGCAGACCGACAACTCATCCCGCTCGATGGCCAGGCGCAGGTCGTCCTCGAACGCGAACCGATCGCGAGTCTGCCTGCTCATCTCGTCATCGAAGAACGCGTGGCGCGCTTTACCGGCGGCCTTGGCCTTGTACATGGCCGCGTCGGCGTCGCGCATGACGGCGATCGGATCATTCTGGTTGGCTGAACTCATCGCGATGCCGATGCTTGCTGAGACGGCGACGTCCCGGCCGCCGAGCGACACGGGCGTCCCCACGGCCTCCTGGATCCGCCGCGCGATGTCGGCGGCCTCGCTCGCGCGCGTGAGGTTCGGCAGGAGGATCGTGAACTCGTCCCCGCCGAGCCTGGCGACGGTATCGACGTCGCGCACGCAGGCGAGCAGCCGTTTCGAGGTCACCACGAGCAGTTCGTCGCCGATGAAGTGGCCGCGGCTATCGTTGACGATCTTGAAGCCGTCGAGGTCGACGAACATCACCGCGCACCTTGGATCCGGGTGTCGCCGGTCGGGACCGAGTGCCTGCCGAAGCAATTCCATGAAGAGGGCCCGATTCGGAAGGCCCGTGAGGGCGTCCTGCTGCGCCGCGCGCCGCAAGCTCTCCTGCGCCTGCCTCCGCTCGGTGATGTCAGTGAGCGAACCGGCAACGCGGGATGCCCTTCCATCGGGGCCCCGCACGGCGGCGCCGCGGCAGAGCACCCATCGACGTGTCCCGTCGGCATGCAGTGCCCGGTGCTCGTGCGCGAGGTATTCGGTCTCACCGGCGACGTGGGCCTGCAGCGTCGCGGTGAAAGGATTGCGATCGTCCGGGTGAATTCGATCCAGCCATTCGTCGAGTGTGCTGGTGGAGGAGGGCGCCGTCAGTCCCATCATCGACCGCCACCGATCGGACAGATGGATGTTCCCGCTCGCCAGGTCCCAGTCCCAGACGCCATCGTTGGCCCCGGCCGCCGCAAGGGCATATCGCTCCTCGCTGCGCTGGAGGGCCAGGCTGGATTCGGTCTGGACCTTATGAGTCCACAGGGCCAGTGCGGCGGGTACGGCAATGACGGGGATCAACTCCCAGTACCCGAGGACGACACTCTCGCTGATCGCGGTCGCAACGGCCGCGCCAATAAGGTAGCTCGGGCTGGTTCCGAGAAAATTCTCTCGCCACGTCCGGCCGAATGGTCGGGACGTGCACAGGGCAAGCGTCGTGGCGACCATGCCGGTGTTGACGAGGTAGTAGCACAGTGTGGCACCAATCAGAGGGGTCAGGGTCTGCGGCCATGTGGGCCCCCCGGTCACGCCGCCGAGTACCGTCCACGTGAGGCCGGCGGCCTGCACCGTGATGACAAGGCAGGCGATGTTGAAGAGGATTCGGTAGAGCTGTCGTACCTGTTTCTGAAAGAAGGTCGATTGACTGATGGCCCCCGCCACAGCAGCCAGCGTCGTCGCGTCAGCCCCGAGCGTCAGCAGCGATGCGAAGGTGACGATGTATGCCACCGACAGCGTGGCGCCGCGTTTCATCCTGGGGAGCGGGGGGCTGACTGATGAGGTGAGCGCGGCCGTGGCCGCCACCGCCAAGACGACGGGCGTGACATCGATCGAGGGCAACGTGAGACAGAGGATTGCCGCGCCGACCACGATCACCGAGGCGATGTAGAAACGCGCGAGTACAGGAAGCGAGGTGAAGCTGCGTCTACGCTGGACCGAATACGTGCCTGACGACGGAACCATGCCGCCGAGTCGAGCGCCTGTACCTCGCATGTACCACGGCTGGCAAGTCTCATGCCGCCAGGGTCGTCAGCTTCCGCCTCCCGAACCGGGCAGTTCTTGTGCAGACTCCGGTGGGCCGTAGTGCCGAAAATGTAAATGAGGTACCGATCTTGTAATGCCTCTGGATCGTCGACGGCTCTCCAACAGCGAGCAGCGGTTCAGATATGAGATCGCCTGCGCGACCAATTGCCGAAGGCCCATGTGGGCAAAGGCGAAATTGACCACTCTCGCGAGACCACGGACGGTCGTGTGAGGAAGTGTGGCCGTGGCATCGAAGTCGGTGTATAACCATGTCTCGCCGTCCCTCTTACCCCTCCTGGAGGTTGACATGCTTCTCTTTCGCGCGCGTTTCGTTCTTGGCGCGTCCCTCGCCCTGCTCGTCAGCTCGATGCCGATCCCGACGCTGGCTCAGGGTGCGGCCCAGGGTGCGGGCACCTGGACATCGATTGGATCGATGCCATACGAGCGGTCCGAGATCACACTTGCGGCAGCGGGCGGAAAGCTCTACGTGATCGGCGGTCAGATGCGCGGCGTGAACGCCAACTCGTTGAATCAGGAGTACGACCCGGTCACCAGGACATGGCGGGAGGCAGCGCTGATGCCGCAGGTCACGTCACACGCCGGCTCGACGGTCGTGAACGGGAAGATCATCGTCGTTGGCGGCTTCCAGTTCGGCGCGCACGGCGGCGCGGTGACCAACGTCTACGAATACGATCCGGCCACCGACACGTGGCGTGCGCTGGCGCCGCTTTCCGCTCCGCGCGGCGCGCCCGGAGCAGTCGTCGTGGACGGCAAGGTGTACGCGGTCGGTGGACGCAATCCCGATCAGCAGACCGTGGACACCAACGAGGTCTACGACCCGGTGACCAATACCTGGACGCTGCTGGCGCCGCTCCCCGGCGCGCGCGACCATCTGGGCATCGCCGCGCTGAATCGAAAGGTGCATGTGTTTGGCGGACGCTTCGGCGCGACCGTGGATAACACGACCAGACATGACATCTACGATCCCGCGACGAACACCTGGAGCGTGGGTGGTCCATTGAACGTGGCGCGCAGCGCGGGCGTGTCGTTCGTCATCGACGGGCGACTGTTCTATGCCGGCGGCGAGTGCAAGGATCCTCAGCCCCAGGCGCGCCTGACGTTCAACGATGCCGAGATGTACGACCCGACAACCGACAGGTGGACGATGCTGTCGCCGATGCCGATCGGCCGTCACGCGGCGTACGGCACGACGCTCGACAATGTGGGCTACGTCATGGGTGGTGCCCATGGCTGCGGCATGGACAGAATGTCGAAGGACATCACGACATTCCGCATGCCGTGACGTCGCCGCGCGATCTGGAACGTCGATCGAGGATCGTTGGCGGCTGGTGGGAGGGAAGATGATGCGCGTACCGCTGCTGGTCATGGTCTTGGTCGTGTCGCTGTCTGGATCCGTCGTCGCGCAGGAATGGAGCCTGTACGTGAACACGGAGGATGGCTTCAAGATCAACTTTCCTGGTGAGCCGACCGTGACGGCGACGACGTGGGTGTCGGAGCAGGGGTACAACCTGCCGGCGAATGTGTACACCGTCGCGCGGGGTCGTGAGCACTACTCGATGACCGCGATCGACTACAACGGCATCGAGCAGCAGGGTCTGGAGAGAAGCCAGGCGTGTCTGCCTGGGGCCGAGACCTGCCTGGGCCAGACAGCGGGCCTCCTGTTCGGTGTCATCGGTCCCGGATACGCGTTTCAGGACATACGGGGCGCACTCATCTACGCCTCGTTGAAGTTCATTCAGCGGGATGCCACGGTGACGGACTACACGTGGGCGTTCACGGATCTCGTCGAGGGACAGACGCTGCAACTGACCAACGCAGATGAATCCCGTACGTTCGTGTCGATCTTCATGCACGACAACCATCTCTACGTTGCCGAGGGGACCGTCCCGAAGGGGTACCCGGAACCGGGTCTGTTTCAACAGTCTCTGGGATTCGTCGATGAGGACGGGAACGGGCTTCGCTATGAAACGATCTACTCCAACGAATTCCACGGTCTGGGAACGTACCCGGCACCGCCACTCCGCGGTCGTGGAGGAGCAGCGGGCCCCGCGGGCGCGAGCGCCACGGTTGGTGGTGTCAGATGATGGTGGCTCCGTAGTCGGGCGATCGAGGCGTGCTGGTTGTCACGCCTACCGGCCGGTCCGGGGCGGTGGCGGAAACCGGTCGTTGTACATGTACTGGTAGCGAACCCTGTTGCCGTCCGCGTCCACGTACCCCATCGACTGCTGAAACAGCCCGGGCGGGGGGTAGCCGGCGGGCACAGTGCCTTCGAGCAGATACAGCTTGTGCATGTGCATGGAAATATGGACGAACGTCCGTGACTCGTCGGCGTTGTTCGTGAGCTGAAGCTGCTGCCCTTCGACCAGATCCATCGAGGTCCACGTCATGTGGGTGAGCTCGACGTCGCGCTGCAAATACGTCCAGGTCGCGTGAACGATGGCGCCCCCGATGTCCATCCTCCAGTAGCCCGGGCCGGTGGTGGGCGATCCGTGGCACGGCTCGGCAGCCGCCGGGCACGCGCTGGCTCGCTCCTCACCCATCTGCTCGATCCCGCTGTAGTCGACGACGGTCATCGAATAACGCTCACGCCCACGCTCGGCGCTGTACACGCGTGCCGGCAGCGTGTAGTTGAACTCGGACACGAAGGTGGTTTGCTCCACGCCGGGCTGGCCAGGAAAATTGAGGGTGAAGCCGTCGTCGAGGCTGCGGAACTCGGTCCATTCCTGCGCAAAGGCGGGTGCCGCGAGAGAGAGAATCAACACAATCGACAGGGCTGCGATCGAGCGCATGATGTGTCCTCCAGGAGCCTGGCGCCTACTCTACACCAGCTCGTGATGACCCCCGCCGCGCCACCCTCGTCCGGTGTCCGGTTCCCACTCGGGCGGCAGACAGCTTCGCGACGCGGAGCTTCTTCCGCTTCCGCTCGGCATGCCAGAGGTCGTACTGCACTTGCTGATTCATCCAACTCTCGGCGGTCGTGCCAAAGGCCACCGACAACCGTATCGCCATCTCCGGGCTAATCCCGCCACGGCCATTCAGGATGCTTGAGAGCGTCTTGCGACTCACCCCCAGCGCTGCGGCGGTCTCCGTGATCGTCAGTGCCAACGGCTTCAGGCACAGTTCCAGCAGTACTTCACCTGGGTGTGGTGGGTTGTGCATTTTCATGATTCGATCTCAGTGATCGTCCTCGTAGTCGACGCGTTCGGCCTCCTTGTCGGCAAACGTGAACGTAAGCCTCCAGTTGCCGCTCACCTTCACCGCCCAAGTCCCCTTCCGGGCACCCTGTAGCTCGTGCAGATCCAGGCCCGGCAGGCTCAGGTCGCGTGGGTCAGCCGCTGCGTTCAAGCGGCCCAGGATCAGCCGAAGGCGGTCGGCGTGTTTCACCTGGATGCCCCGCCTGTTCCCGGTGGCGAAGAAGCGTTCGAGCCCTTTGTGCCGAAAGCTCTTGATCGCCACACGTATTAGTGTAACCCATGTGGTTACAGGCAGCAACGGACCAAGGGCTGCGTCGGGGCGACCTCGGCACGGTCGTGGAACTCCACACACCAACAGCGTTTCTTGTGGAGTTCGTCGCGGCATAAGAGTCTACGCAGGCCCTCGATTGGAGTGGCTCGCCCGGAGTGTTAGGATGCGCGAGTTGTGGGAGAGGTGGGCGTAGAAGGGGAGGGTACCGTGAAGATGAGCTGGAACATGTCACGCTGTGGCCGCGGGTTTGGCGTCGCCGCAACGGCAATAGTCGCTGGCGCCTGCCTGGCGGCCATCGTACAGGAACCCGCCCATGCCCAGGGCCGTGGCGGCCGGGGTGGCGGGCCTCAGACGGTCCCGACACAGGAACAATGGGTGGCGTCGGCCGAGGCACAGCGTCGCGTCGCCACCGCGATGACGCTGGCCGGCTCTGATCTTGTCCCGCAAGCGGAGAGCTTCTGCACCGCCACCGGCCCGCTGCGCCTGGCGTTGGCGAGGCAGGCGGCGGGGCTCCCCCCGATCGAGAACTACACCATCGAACCAACGCGGGTGTTCGACAACATGTACTTCATCGGGATGAGTTCCCAGAACGCCTGGGCGATCACGACCAGCGACGGCATCATCCTGCTCGATACGCTGAACAGCACCGAGGAGGCGCGCGACGTGATCGTGCCCAGCATGGAGAAGGTGGGCCTCGACCCGGCGCAGATCAAGTACATCATCCTCGGGCACGGACATCCGGGACAGTCCGACCACACCGGGGGCGCGTTGTACCTCCAGCGTACCTACGGAGCCAAGGTGGTCATGCCCCCTCTGGACTCTGCGCTGATTCTGCCCGCAGCACGACCGGACAGGCCGCTGGCGACGCCAGACATGGACGCGGCTGACGGCCAGACGCTCACACTGGGTGACACCACGGTGACGCTCGTCAATCTTCCTGGCCATACACCGGGGTCGCTCGGGGTGATCGTGCCGGTCACGCAGAACGGTACGCCGCATACGGTGATGACGTTTGCCGCCACGCAGATGCCGACGCGGGCATCGCTCGAGCAGTTCGAGCACGTCTTCGAGGAGTTCGCGAGACCGCTGAAGGTCGAAGCGGCGATCAACTTCCACGCCGGCGGTCTCCAGGATGATTTCGCACTGCTGGAAACCATTCGGAACAACCCGACGGGGCCGAACCCGTACCTCTACAGCCCCGAGCGGTTCGATCGGTGGATGTCCATCGTGATCGAGTGCGGCAGAGCGCGACTCGCCGCGATGGGTCGCTGACGCCGGCCGCTTACCAGCGAGCAGCCCGAGGTGAACGTCTGGCGTGGCGTGGTGATCGCCGCCACCCCACCCTCCTCCGGCGTCCAGGCAGCGCGGCGGTGACGGCGCGATTCAGTAAGCTCGGATATCCAGCGACGCGCACGGAAGTATCCGTGCTATCCAGAACGGGCTATTCAACTCGACAACCTCCGTCCGTGAGGCGGTAAGGCACTGTGCAATTGAGAGATCAAGTGCCGTTGATCTCGACTCGTTTCCGACGGTGTCGCGAGAGCAAGCGGTCGCCTCGCTGGAAGCAGCTCACGAAGCCGTGAGTGCCCGTGCGCATACTACTCGATGAGCAACTGCCGCGGCAGTTGGTGCCGTAGCTGGTCGGCCACTAGAACAGCGTGTCGGCGATGCGCATGGCCATGGCGACCCACGGTCCGGGGTAGACGCCCATGCCGACGACACCGATGAGGCACGCGACGATCGCAGCGGCCAGCGGCGTCGGGATCGGCACGGGGTTCGGGTGTTGTGATTTTTCGATGTACATCTGCCGGGCCACCTGGAGGTAGTAGTACAGCGCGACGACGGTCAGCACGGCGCCCAGGAAGACGAGGCCGTAGAGGCCGCGTTCGATCGCGGCCCAGAAGACGTAGAGCTTGGCCCAGAAGCCGGCGACAAACGGAATCCCGCCAAGCGACAGCAGGAAGATCAGCATCGCCAGCGCCAGGAGCGGCGAGCGGTGGTGGAGGCCGCGGTAGGCGTCGATGTCGTTGGACTGCTCCGACTGCGCAACCGCCTCGACCACCAGGAACGCGCCCATGTTGCCGAACACGTAGGCCACCAGATAGAAGAGCATCATGCCGACGCCGGAGCTGGACAGCGCGGCCAGCCCGACCAGCATGTAGCCGATGTGCGCCACGCCCGAGTAGGCGAGCATCCGCTTGATGTTCTGCTGCGGGATCGCCATGAAGTTGCCGGTGACGATCGTCATCCCGGCCAGCACCGAGATCGCGGGAATCCAGACCAGCGCCGCGTCTCCCACGCCTTCGAGAAACAGGCGAATGATCGCGACAAAGCCCGCGGCCTTCGGAGCCACCGAGAGCCAGGCGACAAACGGCGTGTTGGCGGCCTCGTACGTGTCCGGCGCCCACATGTGAAACGGGAAGGCGGCGATCTTGAATCCAAGTCCGGCCAGCAGCAGCGCCATGCCCAGCATCATGAGCGGATGGCCGCCCGCCATCGCGGCCGGTATCGCGTCCATCGAGGTGCTTCCAGCCACGCCGTAAACAAACGACATGCCGTAGACGATCACGGCCGAGGAGGCCGTGCCGACGAGGAAGAACTTCATCGCCGCTTCAGGAGCCACGGCGTCGCGCTTGAGGAAGCCCGTGAGCAGGAACAGCGGGATCGACATCAGCTCGAACGCCACGAACAGCAGGATGAGTTCCCGGGCGGACGCCAGCACCGACATGCCCAGCACGGAGACGACGAGCGCGAAGTGATACTCGCTCGCCCGTCGGGTGAAGGCGTCGTGCCTGATGGTCAGCGAGCCCAGGACGCTCAAGGCCGCCGATCCGAGAAAGAGCCGCTTGGCGAAGATCGCCAGGCCATCCTGGACGAAGGCACCGCGCAACAGCGACTCGCCCTCGGTCGCCAGAAACGTCAGGCCGAAGATCGCGAGCAGGCCCACCAGCGTGACCCACCCGACGGTCGTGCCTGCTGGTGCGCTGGGCGCGTCTGCATCGGCGTACCCACGAGGGGTCGGACGGATGATCCCCGCAAGCAGCACGATGACCGCAAGCGCGAACAGCGCGACCTCGACGACGAGCGGCATACCGGGCGAGAACGTCATTGGCCCGTCAGCCTCAACAGGAGTGGCCCCGTGGCCGTGTCAATCGGGCCGATTGCCAGGCCCGGTACCAGACCAAAGAGGATCAGGACGAACACCAGGATGCCAAGGGCCGCCCATTCCGTGCCCTGCGCGTCCGGCAAGAGCTGAAAGCGTGGGTCGTTGCTCTTCGGTCCCCAGAAGATCTGCTTCGTGACGCGCATCACGTAGATCGCGGTCAGGAATGCGCCGATCACCGCCGGGAACAGCCACCAGCGGTAGTCCGAGCTCCATGTCCCGAGAAAGGTCAGGAACTCGGCCACGAAACCGGCGGTCGCCGGCAACCCGAGCGACGACAGGCCACCGATCGTGAAGGCGATGGCAATGCCCGGCATCATCGTCGCGAAGCCGCCCATCTTGAAGATCTCTCGGGAGTGCGCCTTCTCGTACACCAGGCCGACCAGTGCGAAGAACAGGCCGGTCATGATCCCGTGGGCGAACATCTGGAAGACCGAGCCGTTCAGGCCGTTGACCGTCAGCGTCGCGGCGCCGAGCATCACGACGCCCATGTGCGACACCGACGAGTAGGCGATGACGTACTTCAGATCCTTTTGCGCCATCGCGCTCAGCGCGCCGTAGACGATGTTGATGCAGGCGATCGTGCCGACCAGCCAGGCCCACTCCACGGCCGCGTCCGGAAGGAGTCCGATGCCCAGACGCACGACGCCGTACGCGCCGAGCTTCATCAGCACGCCGGCGTGGAGCATGGAGACCGCCGTCGGCGCCGACGCATGGCCGTCAGGCGACCAGGTATGCAGTGGCCAGATGCCGGCGAGAATACCGAAGCCGACGTAGAAGGCGAGGAAGACCCACGTCTGCAGGGCTGGCGCGATCTGCATCGCTTCGAAGGTGAGAAACGAAAACGACTGCGAGCCGCCGGCGACGTACAGCGCCAGGATGCCGACGAGGATGAACGCCGATCCGAAGAGCAGATACAGCGTGAGCTTCATCGCCGCGTACTCTTTGGTGCCCACGCCGGTGCGGCCCATGGCCCAGCCGAAGATGCCCTGCGGCAGCACTTCGCCCGATGAGCCCCAGATGCCGATGAGCAGATACATCGGCAGCACGGCGATCTCGTAGAACAGGAAGAAGACGAAGAGGTCGAGCGAGACGAAGACCCCGTACACCCCGGTTGTCAGGATGAGCAGCAGCGCGTAGAACTCCTGGCTGCGCTCCTTCACCGTCCACGACGCGAAGACACCCGCGAAGATGATGATCGAGGTCAGCACCGACATCAGCACGCTGATGCCGTCCACCGCAAGGAGATACGAGATTCCCAGCGACGGCACGAGCACGATCTCCTCGTGGAACTGGAATCCGGCCAGGTCGTAGTCGTAGGCCCAGTAGATCCACAGCGATGCGATCAAGGACACGGTGGCGCCGGCCAGCGACACCCATCGCACCAGCAGCGGCCGATGCCGCGCGGCGAACATGATGACGAGCGCCGCCACGAACGGCGCCCACGTCATGATGGAGAGGATCGGAAGACCGGTCACGCGCGGGCCCTCATGCCAACTGCACCCAGAGGAGGAGAATCATGAGCCCGACCGCGACGCCGTACACGTAGTCCTGCACCCTGCCGGTCTGCATCGTTCTCAGATCGTCGCCGGAGGTCAGCGTCCAGGCGCTGACGACGTTGAGCACGCCATCGATGAGATAGCGGTCGAACCATCCGATCGCGCGCGAGAATCCCAGCAGCACGACTCCGTAGGCCGCCTCGAACACGTCGTCGATCCAGAAGCGCTTCTGCGCCGCGGTGCGCAGCGGTCCGAAGGCCGCGGCCAATGCGCCCGCGTCAATGATCCGCCGCTGATAGGTGAGCCACGCGAGCAGGATTCCGCCCACGGCCGAACCGACCGCGACGGGCATCAACCAGGCTGGACCGTGGGCTGCCGCCTCGGCCGGGCCGAAGGGGAGCGCCGGCCCAGCGACGGTGAAATAGAGTCCGATCCCGAACGACAGCACAGCGAGGATCCAGAGCGGCAGCGCCATCGCCATCGGCGGATCGTGCGGGTGGGTATCGTGCGCGGCTGGCGTGGCGAAGAACGCCAGGAACACCACGCGGAACATGTAGAACGCCGTGAGGAACGCCACCACCAGGAGAATGACGAACGGTCCGGTCATGCCGCCGGCCCAGACCGCGCCGAGGATCTCCTCCTTCGAGAGGAATCCACCGAACAGCGGAATGCCCGCCAGTGACAGGGTGCCGATCAGAAAGATGATCGCGGTCTGCGGCATCCGACGCGCGAGGCCACCCATGTCGGGCAGGTTGTTGCTGTGGACCGCGTGAATGATGGCGCCTGCACCGAGGAAGAGCAGCGCCTTGAACACCCCGTGCGTGAGCAGGTGGAAGAAGCCGGCGGTGGCAAAGCCCGCGCCGATCGCCGTCATCATGTACCCGAGCTGCGAGACGGTCGAGTAGGCGAGGACGCGTTTGATGTCGTCCTGCGCGCACGCCAGGATGGCCGCCAGCAGCGCCGTGCCGGCGCCGACCCAGGCGACCAGGGCCAGCACATCCGGTGTGAGCGCGAAGAGCCACTCCGTTCGAAAGAGCAGGTACACCCCGGCGGTGACCATCGTTGCCGCATGGATGAGCGCGGACACCGGCGTCGGCCCTTCCATGGCGTCCGGCAGCCACACGTGCAAGGGAAACTGCGCGGACTTGCCGACGGCGCCGAGGTAGATACAGAAGGTGATGAGCGAAAGTCCAGCCAGCGGCAGCGCGCCACTCTCAACGAGCCCCTGCATTTCGAGCAGATCGAATGTGCCTGACTGGTGCCACAACAGCACGATGCCGATCAGCAGTCCGACGTCACCGGCCTTGGTGATCCAGAAGGCCTTGACGGCGGCGCGCGCCGCCTCGGGCTTCTGATAGTAGAAGCCGATCAGCAGATACGAACAGAGGCCGACCAGCTCCCAGCAGATGAACAGCTGGACGAAGTTGGGCGCGAGCACCAGGCCCATCATCGAGAAGGCGAACAGTGACTGATACGCGTAGTACCGGCCAAGCGCCGCCGGCGGCTCATCGCTGAGGTATCCGAGCGAGTAGACCTGCACCAGGCAGGCCACCAGCGCGACGAGCGTGAGCATGATGGTCGACTCGGCGTCGGCGAGCACGCCGACGCTTGTCAGCGTCTGTCCGTCGGCCGGTAGCCACGCCCACACGAGGCGCGAGGCCGTACCACCGATGTGGCGCTGCCAGGCGATCAGGGCCGAGGCCAGGGAGCCGACCGCACAGAGGATCGAGAAGTACGCCGCCGGTCGGCCGAGCCGCCGCAAGGGCACCACCAGCGCGACCACGAGGAAGCCGAGTGCGTGCAGCAGCAACGCAGCGAGCGCGAACATGCCGTCGCCAGTCATCATCCCTTGAGGAGATCCAGTTGGTCGGCCGTCACCGTGCGGCGGACGCGGAACAGCAGGATCACGATCGCGAGACCGAGCGCGGCCTCGGTCACCGTGATGCAAATGGTGAATACCGCGAAGACCATGCCGGTCACGTCACCGCTGAAGCGGGAGAACGCGACGAGGTTGATGTTGACCGAATTCAGCATCAGCTCGATACCCAGCAGGATGCTGATGGTGTTACGGCGCGTGATGACGCCGAAGAGGCCGATGCAGAAGACGATGGCCGCGAGCGTGAGATAAGCCTGGAGTCCCATGGGCGAATCGCTAGTCCTCGGGTCTCGCGAAGTAGATCGCGCCCATCAACCCGGCCAGCATCACCAGGGCCAGGAGTTCAAACGGCAATACGAATCGGGTGAGCACCGTCTCGCCGATGAGCGCGGTCACATCCCCGGTCATCGGCGTTCTGATGGACGTGAGCGGACCGGCCATGATGGCCTTGACCACAAGGCCTGCCAGCACGATCGAGACGGCGGCGCCACTGGCAATGTGCCGGCTCGTCTGACTGATGCGCTCGCCGACCAGGCGCTCGGTCACGACGATCGCGAACACCACGACGGTGACGATGCCACCGGCGTAGAGCAGGAGCTGCACCGCCGCCAGAAATTCGGCGTCGAGGAGCAGGAAAATCCCGGCCGTACCCGTGAGGGCCAGTGCCAGCCACAGGACCGCGTGGAACAGGTTCTTGGTCAAGACCACCGCAAGCGCCGAACCGACCAGCACGGCCGACAGACAGTAGAACCCGAGTGCTTCACCTGTCATGCCTGGACTCCTGCCTTCGGTTCTGCCGGCGGCGGTGGTGTTTTCGGCGCCGCTGCCTTGGGGGCCGCTGGCTTCTCGGGTCGCGCCAGCTTCGGCGGGCCCTGCATGTCGCGCAGCCGGTTGCCGGTCGCCCACGACTGCTCGTGCTGCAGGCCGATCGTATGCAGGCGATCCTTGTCGAGGAGGAGCTCGCGGCGGTCGGAGGTCGCCATGTCGAACGACTTCATCATGACGATGGCGTCGGTCGGGCAGACCTGCACGCAGAGCTCACAGAACTCGCAGGCATACAACTCGAGCGTGAAGGCCTTCGCGTAGTTCCGCTTCTCGCCCTTCTGTATCTCGACCTTGATTACGGCGGGAGGACAGACGAACTCGCACAGCCGGCAACCGATGCAGGCTTCTTCCCCCGTGTCCTCTTCGTACACAAGAGCCAGCAGCCCCCGGTAGCGATCCGGGTAGGGTCGCTGCGTGGTTGGATAGTGGACCGTCACCGGCTTCCGGAACAGGTTGACCAGCGTCATCCGCATGGCGCTGAGAACAGCGCGCACGAGGGCAGGCACGTTCGTGCCGCCCGTTCGGCGCGCGTCGCGCAGCGCGCGAACGTCGGCGACGTTCTGTAACTCAGGCGACGCCACTGTGCCTCCAGACGACGACAAACGCGGTTGCCAGCAGCAGGAGCAACGTCATCGGCAACAGCGCCTTCCACGACAGCGCCAGGATCTGATCCACGCGGATCCGGACGAAGCTCCAGCGGACCCAGGTCACCAGCAGGAAGACGCACATCGCTTTGATCAGGAACCAGACCGGGCCGAGCCACTCGGGCCCTGGCCCCGACCACGCACCGAGGAACAGCAGGGCGCCGAGGAACGAGGCGCCAAGAATGTGCGCGTACTCCCCGAGCTGGATCAGCGCGAACTTCATGCCCGAGTACTCAACGCGGAAACCGGCCACCAGCTCCGACTCGGCCTCGAGGATGTCAAACGGCGCGCGATTCTCAGCCGCCACCGTCGAGACGATGAAGAGGACGAACGCCAGCTGGCCGAGCACGGGATAAAAGACGAACCAGAGCCCCTCCTGTGCCATCGCGATGTCGGAGAGCCGCAACGAGCCCGCCAGCAGGACCGGCGTCAGCGCCGAGAAGATGAACGGAAGATCGTAGGAGATCACCTGGTTGACCGCGCGCATCGCCGACAGCAGCGCGTACTTGTTGTTGGAACCCCAGCCGGCCATGAACAGGCCGACGATCTCCATCGCCGAGATCGCCAGGAAGAACAGGATGCCGATGTTCAGGTCCGCGACGCCAAGCCCGGGCGCGAACGGGATGGTGGCGAAGATGAACATGCACGGAGCCAGGAAGACGATCGGGGCCAGGTTGTAGACCGGTCGATCGGCCGCCGTGGGCACGATGTCCTCTTTCATCATCAGCTTGATCGCATCCGCAATGGGCTGCAGCAATCCGTGCGGGCCCACGCGATAGGGACCGATGCGTGACTGCATGCGCGCAGCGAACTTGCGCTCGAGCAGCGTCACGTAGGTGACGATGCCGATGATCGCGTTCAACACGACGAATGGCGCGATGACGGGCAGCAGCCACTCAGGCATGGTTCAGCGATCCACCTCTCCGAACACCGGATCGACCGATCCCATGATCGCCACGATGTCGGACACCTTGTGGCCGGGAATGATGTGCGGCAGCACCGCGAGATTCGAGAACGATGCGCCGCGCCATTTCATGCGATACGGCTTCGCGCTGCCATCCGCGATCAGGTAGCAGCCCACCTCGCCGCGCGCCCCTTCGATGCGTGCGTACGCCTCGCCCTTCGGAATGCGCGTCTGCGCGACCGACTTCAAACCCGGTCGAGACGAGACAGGACCCGCGGGCAGCGTGTCCAGCACCTGCCGCACGATCTTCAATGATTCGCGGAACTCGACCATCCGCACCCGGTACCTGGCGAGGCAATCCCCGCTCGATTCGACCGGGACGACAAAGTCCAGATCCCCGTAGACGGAGTAGGGCTCTGCGCGACGAAGGTCGTAGGCCACGCCGGAGCCCCGCAGCAGCGGTCCGGAGATCCCCACATCCTCGGCGAGTTCACGCGAGATGACGCCGACACCCTCTGCGCGCGCCATGAAGAACGGGTTGTCCTCGAGCATCCGCTCGTACTCGCTGATCCGGCCGTCGAGCACGTCGACCGTCTCGAGGCACGAGGCCGCCCATCCATCCGGCAGGTCGTACCGCACGCCGCCAACCTGGAAGAATCCATACAGGAGGCGGGCGCCGACCAGCGATTCGAACAGGTCCAGGATCAGTTCGCGCTCGCGGATGGTGTACAGAAAGATCGTCGCGCCACCGCCGAGCGCGCCGCCCATGTCCATGCACCACGTGCCGAGCCAGAGCAGGTGGGACGCGACCCGCTGGAGTTCCGATACCAGCACGCGCAGGTACTCGGCGCGTTGCGGTACCTCGATCTTGCCGATCATCTCCGCCGCCCGCACGTAGGCAAACTCGCTGGTCATCGCCGCGACGTAGTCCGTCTTCGAGGCGATGGACGGGTACTGCGCGTAGGTGAGTGTCTCGGCGAGCTTTTCGTGGCAGCGGTGCAGGTAGCCGATGACCGCGTCGACGTCGATCACCGTCTCACCTTCGAGCGTCAGCACGGCCCTGAAGACACCGTGGGCTGACGGATGCTGCGGCCCCATGTTCATGGTGAGCCGCTCGCTACCGGCGTAGTCGAGCTCGACGCGGGTGGGCGTGGCGGAACTCATCGATACGGGGGATGCGGGGTATCGACCGCGTACGATTTCAGGAGGGGATGTCCCTCCCAGTCGTCGGTCAGCAGGATGCGTCGCAGATCGGGATGACCCTCGAAGACGATCCCGAACATGTCGTACGCTTCGCGCTCCATCCAGTTGGCGCCGCGATACAGGGGCGTCAACGAGGGGCACGACGACACACCGGGTTCGAGGCGAGTCTTGACGATCAGCGACAGGTTGTCGTCGACGTTATCGATCTTCAGCACGACGTCCAGTCCCTGGTCCTTCCAGTCGACAGCCGTCAGAAACGAGAAGTACCGGCAGCGCAACTCGTCTTTGGCAAACTGCGCGAACGGCAGCCAGGCGTCGACGGGGAGCGTGACCGTCAGCGGTGGCCCGTTCTCGACCTGTGCCGAGCCGAAGCGTTCGCCGATCAGTGTGGTGGCGTGCTCGGAGGTCACGATCTCAGTCGACCTTTGGACTCGGTGCCGCCCGCTGGCCGGTGCGGTGGAAGTGCGAGATCTGATCCTGCAGCAGCAGGAGCCCGTTGAGCAGCGATTCAGGCGGCGGTGGACACCCCGGCACGTAGACGTCCACCGGGATCACGCGGTCGACGCCCTTGACCACGAAATACCCGTGCCTGAATGGGCCGCCTGAGTTCGAACACGAACCCATCGACACCGCCCACTTAGGGTCCGGCATCTGATCGTAGATGCGCTTGAGCATCGGCGCCATCTTGATGGTCACCGTGCCGGACACGATCATCAGGTCGGAGTGCCGCGGCGACGCCCATGGCACCATCCCGAGGCGCTCGACGTCGAAGCGCGAGGCAAACGTGGCCATCATCTCGATGGCGCAGCAGGCCAGGCCGAACGTCACGGGCCAGACCGAGGACTTGCGGGCCCAGTTGAAGAAGGAGTCGGCGGCCGTGGTCAGGACGAAGCCACCGGGAAAGCTGTGGATCCCCTCGGTGACCGCCTCGAACGCGGCCGAGTGCTTGTCGCCTTCGGGACGTGTCTGATGCAGGGTCTCCCATTCCTGGAGATCCTTGAAGTTCCTCCAGACGGGAACCGGGATTTCCGGCGTGGGAGGCGGCTTTACTGCCACTCGAGAATTCGCTCCCGGTAGGCGTAGAACCAGCCCAGCGACAGGATGGACAGGAAGCCCATCATCGTCCAGATGCCCCACATGCCGAGTCCGCGAAGCGCCAGCACCCACGGGAACAGAAACACCGCGAGCGCGTCAAAGACGATGAAGAGCAGCGCGACGAGGTAAAAACCGACAGGAAACTGCACCCATGCGTCGCCGACCGGCTCGGCGCCGCACTCGTAGCTGACCAGCTTCTCCGCGAACGGGCGCGATGGGCGCAACAGGCTCGCAGCGGCCAGCGATACGACGGCAAACCCGACGATGAGACCAAGAAAGATGACGACCGGCAGATAGCCGGTCATCGGCTGATTCCCGACACTATCGGAAGCTCTCCATGATTTCGTCCAGCACCGCTTCGCTCGGCCGGGTCCGCGACTCCTCGAGCATGGACAGCGGCTCATCGACGATGCCGAGCAGGTCGATGAAGTCCTGCTTGTCCGGCTCCACGTAGATCAACCCCGTCGCGTACTCGCCTCTGGACGCGGACTCGTGCAGCAGGCGCAGCGCGCTCACCTTGTCGGTCGGGTGGTAGTCCTCCGAGAGCTTGCTGAGCATCACTTTCGATCCGTCGTGCAGCGTCACCTGCGTGGTCGTGCCGGGGTCGTAGTCGACCGTGATGTCCTCGAAATACGGCACGAAGCTGACGTCGCTGAGCGATTCTCCATGCTCCTTGACGTAGGCGTAGCTCCGGGTGGACCCGACGTGGTCGTTGAACGTCACGCACGGCGAGATCACGTCGATCATGGCCGTGCCGCGGTGGCTCAGCGCCGATTTCAGAAGGGCCTTGAGCTGCTTGGAGTCGCCGGAAAACGATCTGGCCACGAAGGAGGCACCCAGTTCGATGGCGAGCGCGCAGGTGTCGATCGGCGGCAGGTCATTGATCACGCCGGTCTTCAGCGTGGAACCCAGGTCCGCGGTCGGCGAGAACTGGCCCTTCGTCAGGCCGTAGCAGCCGTTGTCTTCGATGATGTACAGGAACGGCAGGTTGCGCCGCATGAGATGCACGAACTGCCCGATCCCGATCGCGCCCGTATCGCCATCGCCGCTGACGCCGATCGCGATGAGCTTCCGGTTGGCGACCGCGGCACCGGTGCCGACCGACGGCATGCGCCCGTGCACCGAGTTGAAGCCGTGGGCGCTGTTCAGGAAATACGCGGGGGCCTTGCTGGAACAGCCGATGCCTGAGAGCTTGATGACCTGCGTCGGATCGATACCAAGCTCGTAGAACGAGTCGATGATGCGCTCGGTGATCGCGTTGTGTCCGCATCCGGCGCAGAGCGTCGTCTTGCTCCCGCGATAGTCGACAGGCTCGAGGCCGATACGATTGACCTTTTTCTTCGGTGCGGGCTTCGGCGGTACTGGTGTTGTAGCCATCGTTCTATTCCTATGTGTCTTCTCCGGGGCCTGGGGCCGCCGGTTACGCGTCGCGCTCCTGTGCCAAGAGGTCCGTGGTCACCGACTGGCCATCGATGGGCAGGCCGGCATAGTGAAGGATGCTGCGAAGTTTCGCAAACCGGGCGGGCGTACACTCCATCCCGATCAGCGTCCGCATCTGCGCATCACGATTCTGCTCGATCACGTAGACGCGATCGCAGCGATCGATGAACTCGCCAAGCTCCGGTGTGAACGGAAACGCGCGCAGCCGGAAGTACGACGTCGTGATGCCCTCGTCAGCCGTGAGCTGATCGCGCGATTCGACAACCGCCCAGTGCGTCGTGCCGTACGCGATGAGACCGATGCTGCTGCCCTCGACGATATCGATCTCCGGTTTCGGCACCAGCGTGCGCGCCGTCTCGAACTTGCGGGCAAGTCGGTCGAGGTTGTTGGCGTAGTCGTCGGCCCGCTCGCTGTACTGGGCATCTTCGTTGTGCCCGGAACCGCGGGCGAAGTACGCCGGCATGCCGTCGCCGGGGATGGTGCGATACGGGATGCCGTCTCCGTCCACGTCCCGGTAGCGCCCGAATGTGCCGAGGCGCTTGAGCGTGTCGGCGTCCAGTCGCTTGCCGCGGTCCAGCGGTTTGGTCGGGTACGTGAACGGGCGCGCCATCCAGTTGTTCATGCCCAGGTCGAGATCAGACATGACGAACACGGGTGTCTGCAGTCGCTCGGCCAGGTCGAAGGCGTCCATGGCCATCGTGTAGCACTCCTCGACTGACGAGGGGAGGAGCATTGGATGCTTGGTGTCGCCGTGGGAGAGGACGGCGGTGGACAGGATGTCCGGCTGCGCGGTTCTGGTCGGCAGGCCGGTTGACGGGCCCACGCGCTGGACGTCGAAGATCACCGCCGGGACCTCGGCGTAGTAGCCGAGCCCGGTGAACTCGGCCATCAACGAGATGCCTGGTCCTGCCGTCGAGGTCATCGCCCGCGCGCCCACCCAGCCGGCGCCGATGACCATGCCCAGCGAGGCGATTTCGTCTTCGGCCTGGATCACCGCGTAGGTGGCCTTGCCCGTCTCCGAATCGCGCCTGTACTTCTTCAGGTAGTCGATCAGGGATTCCGGCAAGGAGGACGACGGGGTGATCGGATACCACCCGACGAAGGTCACTCCCGCCATCAGGCAGCCGATGGCCGCCGCGGCATTGCCCTCGATCAGGATCATGCCGTTGGTCTTGTCCATCGGCTCGATGACGAACGGATCCTGCTTCTCGAAATTGGCTTCCGCGTATTCGTAGCCGGCCTTCAACGCGGCGAGGTTCAGGATGATCGCCTTCTCCTTCTTGCCGAGTTGCTTCCTGAGGGCCTTCTCCATCTGCGACATGTCGATCGACAGCAGCCGCGCCATGACGCCGTCGTAGATCATGTTCTTGACGAGTCGGCGGAGCTTGGCGTCCGTTGTGATCGCAGTGACGATCTTGTCAAACGGCACCGGATAGAACACGACATCGTCGCGGAGCTCGTTGAGCTTCAGCGGCGCGTCGTAGATGGCGGCGGCGCCCGGTCGCAGCGTGAGCGCGTCCTCTTTCGCCGTCTCGGCATTCATCGCGATCAGAACGTCGACTTCCTTCTTGCGGCCGATGTAGCCCTTCGCGCTGGCGCGGATCGTGTACCACGTGGGCAGGCCGGCGATGTTCGACGGGAACATGTTCTTCCCCGAGACGGGGACGCCCATTTGAAAAATGGACCGCAGGAGGACCGTGTTGGCGGTCTGACTGCCGGATCCGTTGACGGTGGCAATCTGAATCGAGAAATCGTTGACGATACGCTCGGTGCGTGGCTTGGGAACAGACTCCTGAACGGCGACGTCGATCACTGACATTGTTTCTATCCTGCTCCGCGGCTCATCCTGATCGTGGCGGAGGAGAGTGGGACTGGTTGGCTGACGGATATGAATATGTAAAGGTCCGAAACCGGGGAATTATATCACTCGTTGACGGGTGTTGCAGGGGGCGTCGACTCGACAATCGGCAGGACGCGCGACGTGATGACATGCTCTTCCACTACTTTACCGCCGATCAGGTGGGATTGGATGATCGCTTCGAGCACCGGCGGGTCGCATCCGGCATACCAGGCGCCCTCCGGATAGACGACCGCGATGGGACCGCCTTCGCAGATGCGCAGGCAGTTGGCCTTGGTGCGAAGGATGCCGCCCCGCTCCGAGAGCCCGAGATCCTTGAGGCGCCGTTTCAGAAAGTCCCAGGCGGCCATGCCCCGCGCCGCATCGCAGCATTTCGGCTTGGCCTGGTCGCAGCAGAGAAAGATGTGACGCCGGGCGTCCGGCACGCCGACCGCCTGGGCGATCCGTTCCAGCGAGCTGGTCAAAATAGTCTCACCTCGACAACCTCCCCCTGCTCGACCCCGCCGCTGCCGGCGGGAATCTCGATGTATCCGTCAGCCAGCGACATGCTGGTGATGTCGCCCGACGCCTTGAAGGCCGGCTGGGCCGCCCCGTCAACGAGCCGGACGGTATAGAACTGATGCCGGTTCGGCGTCGAGGCGATCCGCTGGCTGAGCGGCAGCGCGATCGACCTGACGATGTCCGGCGAGAGCCTGGCGATTCTTCTAAGTGCAGGCGCAAGAAGGATATACGCGTTTGACAGGCACGACGTCGGATAGCCGGGCATGCCAAAGAAGAGCTTCCCTGAGACCCGGCCGAAGGCCGTGGGCTTGCCTGGCTTGACCGCGATGCCGTGGAAGATCACCTCGCCCCGCGATGCCAGGACGTCAAGAATGAGGTCGCGCTCGCCGACGGAGCTGCCACCCGAGAACACGAGCAGATCGTCCTTAAGACAGGTGTCCAGCGCGTCGGACAGCGCCTCGATCGTGTCGTGGGCCGTCCGGTAGGGGACCGGCTCTCCGCCGTGTGCGGCGACGACGGCGGCCAGCGTGAATCTGTTGATGTCGTAGATCTGGCCGGGTTCCAGGCCCGTGCCCGGTTCGACAATCTCGTTGCCGGTGGAGAGGATCGCGACACGTGGGCGGGCGTATACCGCGACCTCAGAGCGGCCGAGCGCCGCTGCTGCTCCGATCCGGCCTGGCGTGAGCGTCGTGCCCTCCGAGAGGATCTGCTGCCCCTGGCGGATGTCCGCCCCCTGCGGGCCCACGTTCTGGCGTGGCGACACCGCCGAGAACACCCTCACTGCACCGGACGCTTCGCCGTCGGTCTCTTCCACCATGACGACCGCGTCGGCACCGTCCGGCATCGGCGCTCCGGTCGCGATCTCGATGCACTCCCCGGGTCCGACCGTTTTCCGGGCGACCTGGCCGGTGAACAACGTTTCGATCCGGGTGAACGTGCGCGGCTGCTCGCGGGTGGCGCCGGTGGAGTCCTCGGCGCGGACGGCGTAGCCGTCCATCGCCGCGCGGGCAAACGGCGGCACGTCGGCGGTTGCCACGAGGCTTTCGGCGAGCACGCGGCCAGCCGCGTCCGCCAGCGGCACGCGTTCGGTCCTCTCGATCGGGCGCACCGCGGCCTCGATCCTGGCGCGCGCTTCCTCCAGCGAGATCGTCTCCCCCAGCGGGCGCATGCGAGTCGTCATGCGCGCAACTGCTGGGCGAGGTGCCCCAGCTCGGGGAGGATCAGGCGCGTCATCGCGAGGCGCACCGCGGCCTCGGAGCCAGGCAGGACGAAGATCGCCATCGACAACCCGTTTGCCGACGCCGTACCGGCCGTGGCTCTACTCAGCATGGCGGCGGCACCGATCTCCTGAAAGCTCAGCATCCGGAACAGCTCGCCAAATCCGTCGAGCCGTTTCTCGAGCATGGCATCGATCGCGTCGAAGGTACCGTCGCGTGCCGTGATGCCCGTGCCGCCGGTGGTGATCACGACCTGCGTGGACGGGTCGGCGACGCGTGCGCGCACGTACGAGGCGACCTGCTCCGGTTCGTCCTTCACGATTGCGTGGCTGATGATCACGTGGCCGGCATCCTCGAGTAGTTGCCGGATCGCACGGCCGCTCGTGTCCGTCTCCGGGGTGCGTGAATCACTCACCGTGAGCACCGAGCAGGAGACCAAGGTGGGTGCCAGCGCTTTGTGTTCGAGGTGGCTCACGATGCTGTTCCCACGACCCGATTATAGGTCGCGCCCCGAGGCGTCCCGCTCCGTCGTGCGCTCCTGGGCCGCATGCTATAGTTTCCGCTTGCGCGCTCTCGCTCGACCCTCCTAGAGCGCTTTTCGTTTCGGCCAGGGCTTCTCGCAGGGGCCGGGCCGTTTCGAAAAGCGCTTACCCGCGTTTTTCGGTCTCCACCGAATCGAAAAACGCTCTAAGAGCGTCACCCGCGCGTGTCCTCGTCGCGCCCTTAGCTCAGTTGGATAGAGCGTCCGGCTACGAACCGGGAGGTCGCAGGTTCGAATCCTGCAGGGCGCACCATCCGCCTCCGCTCGCGAGTACAACTCAGGCGCGAGCTATGGCGAGATGTGTGTGGGGGTGCCTGTGGTTCGCCGTAGCTCTTGCGGAGCGAAGGCGAGCAGGGCGCACCAAATTCGCTCATGTGCAATCCCATGGCATGGGTGGCACGCATTTGGAGTGCTCTCGCTCTTCATGAGGAACTACCATCGACACACGGCATGGATGCACAGGACGCGGAGCTGTTCAACGACAGCCTTGGACGATGTTTGAGGACGCCTGAGTTTCTGAATCGCTTCTATGAACTCTTCCTCGCCTCATCCGACGAAGTCACAAGGAAGTTCGCACACACGGATTTTCGGGTACAGGTCAGAATGCTCAAGGGTTCGCTGTACCTCATGATGCTGGCCAGCAGCGGCTCATCGGAGATGCTCTCGGATCTTGAGCGCGTAGCCAAGCTTCACAGCAGGACGGAGATGGATATACGGCCAGAACTGTACGACCTGTGGCTCGACTGCTTGGTTCAGGCCGTTCAGCAATTCGATCCGTTGTTCGACGAGGGCGTCGAGAGAGTCTGGCGTCTAGGATTGGAGCCTGGAATCGCGTTCATGAAATCCAGGTACTAGCGAACGGCAAAGGGCAGGGGGAGGCTGCAAATTGATAAGATTCTGCACGAACGTGACCGCCCACCAGTTCGACCGGCGCCTGGTCCAGCGCTCTGGCCGCCAGTTCTCAGATCGTCCATCGCTCCCTGACCGTGGTGGCTGCCGCGCCTCACTGCGGCGGGCAAGGGGCGAGGTGATACGACCCATCGAAAGGAACCAGGATGTTTGACCTCCGTAAGTACGAGATTGATGTCCAGACCGTGCACCGGAACGCCTCGCCGCCGGCGCTCTACCAGAAGGCGTTCTTGCGCGATCCCCGCGCGACCCTTTCCGACACCGGCGCCCTGATCGCGTACTCCGGCGACAAGACCGGCCGCTCCCCCAAAGACAAACGGGTCGTCAAGCACGACACGTCATCCGGCGACGTCTGGTGGGGGCCAGTCAACATCGGCATCGAGGAGTCGACCTTCTTCGTCAACCGCGAGCGGGCCATCGACTACCTGAACACCTGCCACGAGCTCTATGTCGTGGACTCGTTCGCCGGCTGGGATCCCGACTATCGCCTGAAGGTCCGCGTGATCTGCGCCCGCCCGTACCACGCGCTCTTCATGCACAACATGTTGATTCGCCCCACGCCCGAGGAACTGGCGCACTTCGGGGAACCCGACTGCGTGATCCTGAACGCGGGGGCGTTTCCGGCCAATCGGTACACGACGGGCATGACCTCGAAGACCAGCGTTGACCTGAGCCTCGAGCGGCAGGAAGTGGTCATCCTGGGCACGCAGTACGCGGGTGAGATGAAGAAGGCGGTCTTCACCCTGATGAACTATCTGATGCCGAAGCGGGGCGTGCTGTCGATGCACTGCTCGGCCACCGCCGACCCGAAGACCGGCGTGTCGTCGGTCCTCTTCGGCCTCTCGGGCACGGGCAAGACCACGCTCTCGGCCGATCCCAAGCGGCAGCTCGTCGGCGACGACGAGCACTGCTGGACCGACAAGGGCATCTTCAACATCGAGGGCGGCTGCTACGCGAAGGCCATCTATCTGACGCGAGACGCGGAGCCGGAGATCTTCGACGCGTTGAGATTCGGCGCCGTGCTCGAAAACGTGGTGTACGACGAGTCGGACAACCACGTCGACTTCGCCGACAGCAGCATCACCGAGAACACGCGCGGCGCGTATCCGATCGAGTTCATCTCGAACATCCGCATTCCGTGTGTCGCCGAGCACCCGAACCACGTCATCTTCCTCACCTGCGACGCCTTCGGCGTGCTGCCGCCCGTCAGCCGGCTTACGCCGGAGCAGGCCGAGTACCACTTCATCAGCGGATACACGGCGAAGGTGGCCGGGACCGAGGTCGGCGTCACCGAACCGCAGGCGACCTTTTCGCCCTGCTTCGGGGGCCCGTTCCTCGTCTGGCACCCGGGCAAGTACGCCGGCCTGCTGTCGGAGAGGATCCGCACGCACAAGGCCAGCGTCTGGCTCGTCAACACCGGCTGGAGCGGCGGGCCATATGGCGTCGGCAAGCGCGTCAAGCTGTCGTACACGCGCGCCATCCTGGACGCGATCCACGAGGGCGCGCTGGCGACCGCGCCGACCGCGCGCGAGCCGTTCTTCGGCCTCACCATGGTGACGGAGTGCCCGAGCGTGCCGAAGGAGATCCTGGTGCCGAGGGCGACCTGGAGCGATGCCGGCAAGTACGACGAGATGGCCAGGAAGCTCGCAACGCTCTTCCGCAACAATTTCAAGGCTTACGCCGACGGGGTGAGCGTGGCGGTGCGCGAGGCCGGTCCGGCGGCCTGAGCGGCGGCCCGCCGGTGACGCGATACCCGCCGGTCAGGCTGCGCTATGCGGCGAGACCCGCAAGGATGTGAAGAGCGCACTCGCTCGGGTCAGCGCGTTGCGCTGAGCCAGTCGGAGGGGGTTCGCGGAAGTGATCCGCGGCGTAGCGTTGCAGCGACAGCCGGGTGGGTGCGGGCTACGCGACCCGCTCTCCGGTGCCCCAAACGGTAAAGGGGTTAGGCGCCTCAGGGCGCACCATTTCACGACTCCTCACGTTGCGGAGCCTGCGGTACTTTCTTGTCTGTCCTTGCCGCGTGAAGCGCGCTCGCCGCTTTCGAGAGCTCGCTTGTCAGTTCGCCGAGCTCGACCAGATACGGAAGCACACGGGTCGCGTCGTCCACCGACCGTTTCCCCTGTGCTGCCTCCTCGATCAACAGATCCCGATGTTCGCGTCGCTGTGCCTTGAACTCGCTGGCATGGTGGCGGCTCGCGGCTGGATCGAACTCCGGAGACTCGGCATCAGAGGCGCGGAAGATGGTATCGAGTGTCGCCACGAGTGGCTGTGGCAACATCCGAATGTCGTCCTCGATCCGCTTGAGCGAGAGCCAGTCCCGCACCATCATCAGCGTCGAACGAAACCGAACCAGCGCCCCCAGTACCTCGATGACGGCCGCGCTCAAGTCTTTCGACATGGTCGTTCGATTAAGTCTTTGGACGAACTCGCCGATGCGCGTAAACAACGCCTCGCTCTCGGTCAGTTGCAGCGAGACCCGTTCCCGCGGCGTGCCATGCAGCAACCCCGAGACGGCCGCGATCAGCATGCTGCTTGCCCGCCCCATTTCGAGGGCGGCAGCGCGCGCGCCGGTTTCCGGGACGGCCAGCGCCGAATCATCGAGGTAGCGTGGCTGGCCGACGAGCCCCTCGCCACTCGTGAAGCGTGTGCTCACCCAGCGGGACACCGGGGCGGCAAGCGGCCACATGAGCAGGACGCCGACAATATTGAAGACGGTGTGGAATATCGCCAGCGTGACAGCCGATTCGTCACCGGCTCCGAGCGTCGAGCGCACGGTGGCGAGCAACTGCAACAGCGGTACAAGAAGCACCACCGCAACGAGCGCCGTCTGCACGTTGAAGATGACATGCAGGAGTGCCAGGCGTTTGGCGGCGGTCGTCGCACCAACCGATGCGAGCAGCGCCGTCGCCGTCGTGCCGACATTGGCCCCGATGACCAGGGAGGCGCCAATCACATCCCCGACGACCCCCTGCGCATGTGCCGAGATGATGACGGCGATGGCCGCGCTTGAGGATTGCGTGACTGCCGTCAAGGCGGCACCGATCAGCAGGGAATAGACAACCCCCTGCACACCGACAACGTTGAACGCGACTTGTGCGAAGTGCTCACCGATGTCGGCGAATCCCGACTTCAGGAACGACAGTCCCAGAAACAGCAGGCCGAACCCGGCAACCGCCGTCGCGACGGCGGCGAGCCGATCGTGCGGACGAAAGAGCCTGGCGAGCGTTCCGAGCCCCACCAGGGGAAGGGCCCATGCGTCGATGTTCAGATCCAGTCCCACCAGGCTCACCAGCCATCCGGTGACCGTGGTGCCGACGTTGCTGCCAAAAATGAGCCACGCCGCTTGAGAGAGAGTGAGCAGGCCGGCGTTGACGAACCCGATCGTGGCAACCGTGACCGCACTCGACGACTGCACCAGCGCGGTCAGCGCGAATCCAGTCGCCAGCCCGCGAAGTCGTGTCGCCGTCGATCGATCGAGCCAGCCAGTAAGGGCGTTCCCGGCGGCAAGCTTCAGGCCGTCGGTCAGCATGCTCATCCCGAGCAGAAGCAGACCGATGCCTCCGAGGGCGAACTCAAGAGACGGAATCCACATGCGGCTATCGTGGATTATGCGAGGAATCGCGACCTCGGGGTGTGATGCCCGGCATCCGGAGCCCTGGTCGCGTCGAGGGGGCAGTAGCTGTGCCCCTTCGCACGACCCTACTGAGCACCCGAAATGCCGCGATCGTTTCCCGCAACCTCGCTTTGGTCACCACAGAGTTCAGCCATCGCCGCCCTCGGCGTTCCCGGCGTCCTGACTCGTTATCCTCGTTGTCCCCTATAATTTCAGCCGGTTCCCGCCCCTGGCGTTCGGCCCGGTCCGAATGATGATGAGATCGCCTGACACGATGCGTTCCGCGTTCACGGCAGTCGGCTACCGGACTGCCATCGCTGTGTGTGGCGGCCTGGCGCTCGTGGCCGGGTGTGGCGACACGTCCCCCACGCCGCTGGCTCCAACGCCCCTCCCGGGCGCCGAGGTGCAGGGGCTCTCGCTGGCGTGCGCGGCGAACGTCTCGCGGCAGTCGCTCGGTGGTGGGCCGGTGCAGGTGCAGTACGGGGTTCCGACGGTGCAGGGCGGGCTCGCGCCGGTCACGACCGAATGTAGCCTGGCCTCGGGCTCGTCGTTTCCGATCGGGACCACTCAGGTCACATGCACCGGTCGAGACGAGCTGCAACCGACGGCGCGTTGCTCCCTAACGGTGAGCGTCGCCCCCATCAGCAGCATCGTGGCGTTTGGCGACAGCCTGACCGCCGGGGTCACGTCTTCCGTGATTCCGACGTCCGTACAGCTGGAGCCCAATCGGTCCTATCCGGCCCGGCTCAGCGAGCTCCTGGCACAACGGTATGGTGGGCAGGCAGCGCGGGTCACGAATTCAGGGGTAGGGGGAGAGCGTGCGGCCCAGGCGGTTTCTCGCTTTCAGAGCGAACTCGGCAGACTGCAGCCCGATGTCGTGCTGCTCATGGAGGGCACAAACGACCTGAGTCCCACGTCGTTGAGCCCGGGGGCCCTGGGGGCGGCCGCGATCGAGACGATGGTCCGAAGCGCCAGGGAGCGTGGTGTCGCCCCGATCCTCGCGACCATTCCGCCCCAGCGGACCGGGCGCGACACGGAGTCGATGGTGATTCCCTATAACGACCTCATCCGCCAGATCGCCATCCGGCAGAACGTGCCACTGGTGGACGTCCATCAGACCATCAGTGTCGGGCAGTGCATCGGGGCGGGGTCGCTGGTCCTGTCGTGTCTTGGCGACGACGATCTTCATCCGACGGCCGAGGGGTTCGCTCTCATTGCGGAGGCGTTCTTCAACCGACTCGTGGATATCTATGACGCCAGTCCAGGTGGCCCTTGAGGCTTCGTCGAGCGGCGTTGCTCTTCGCGGAATCAGACGACTAAGGACCCGGGCAGGAATAACTTGCTCGTCGTGGCCACCGATGCATCCCACCGGGCTGCGTTGCT
>JAQBVV010000133.1 GCA_027622905.1 Acidobacteriota bacterium | reverse complement strand
GATCGGCGCGTGATCTCGCGCGCTTCCTCAGCCCCCAGGGGCTGTACTTAAATCGGTGAAGACCCCTTTTATGACTCTTCTGCGAAGGGCAACCGCCAGCCGGACGGTCAAGTGTGTATAATCCGGTCGCTGTTCGGGTAAACCCGCCGCACCCCTGGGAAAGGATCTCTATGCCGAGCGAACTCGAGTCACCTGAGCCCCGCACCATCTGGGAAAAGCTGTACATAGGCTGGTTCCTCCTCTGTTTTCTTATGGTCTGGGTCGGCACATGGGCTGTGAACGAGCCTGTGTCGGTTCTTGGGTTTCCGTTGGTCTACGCCTGGTGCACGGGATGGGGCATCGCCTGGCAGACAGGATGCTGCCTCATCGGACTCAGGGTTGAACGAGACGACGAAGCAGCGGGGAGGGCATAGCCATGGAATCCTGGCACTACACACTCCTAATCGTCATCGCCTACGCCACGCTGATCCTGTGGATCGGAACCGGAAAGTGGACCAGAGGCGGGCGCGTGTCGATGGACGACTACTTCAAGGTCGGCCCCGGGTTCGGCTTCATCATTCTCTACCTGGGCATGGCCGGCGGCTTCCACACGGCGTTCGCGATCCCGGGCTCGATGGGGTTCTACCACCGTCATGGCGTCGCGTTTGCCTCCAACGTCCTGTGGACCGTAGCTGCCCCGCTGTTCATGATCTATTTCTTCGGGTCGCGAATCACGTGTCTGGGGCGAAAGTTCAACTACATCACGCCAGCGGACCTGATCGTCGACTATTTCGGCGAGGGCAAGTTCCGCGCTTTCATTTCGTTGTACACGTTGTCGTGCTGCGTTCCGCTGATGACGGCCAATATCACCGGCCCCGCCAGGCTGCTCTCGAGCGGGACCGAAGGACACATTTCCTATCTCGCCGCGCTCGCGATGATGGGCGTCATGGTGATCATCTACGTCTGGAAGAGCGGCTTGCGTGGCGTGACGTGGACGACGGTCGCGCAGGCCGTCTGGATGTTCGTGGCGATCTGGGCGGCGGCCTTCTGGTGCCTGTCGCTGGTCCCCGGTGGCATGCAGGGACTCTTCGATGCCGTGCAGAGCGCGAACCCGGAGTTGCTGACCTTACCCGGGCCAGAGGGGATGGCGACACAGCAGTGGTGGTTCAGCTGGCCGGTGTTCGGCATCGCCCTCTACTGGGCCATTCTCCCCAGAGGCTTCATGTTCTTCTACTCCGCCCGGGATGTGAAGACCGTTCGGAAGGCCGGTCTGACCCTCGGGTTCTATCTGATGGGCCTGTACATTCCGGCGATGGTCATCGGCTTTACCGGTGCCCTCTTCTACCCGGACCTGGTCGGTTCGGCGGCCGAGCAGTCGTTTCCGCTGCTGCTGGCGGAGCGCGCGCCTGCATGGTTTGCGGGCCTGATCGTCGCTGGCGGATTGGCCGCCGGCATGTCGTCGCTGGATGCGGATACCAACGCGAACTCCGCGATGCTCACCAAGGACGTCTACAAAGGCTTCATCAAGAAGGACGCATCGCCGGAGCACTACGTGGGTGTTGGACGGATCTTCGTGGTCTGCCTGGTGCTCATCACCGTCGCGGCGGCCACGTATGACTGGGGACTCGTGACGATCATGGTCGGCGTAACAGCCGCGATGATCACGCAGCTACTGCCGGCGCTGATCGCCATTCTGATACCGGGCAGCCTCAAGCTGACCAAGGTTGGTGTCACGGTCGGTATCGTCGTCGGGCTGATTGTTTCGCTCGTGGTACGGGAGCAGGTCTACCCGATGCTGGGTATGGCCACGCCGTCATGGTTACCATTGCTCGGCATCGACCCGTCGTTCTGGGGCGTCGCGACCAACTTCCCGGTTGCGTGGATCGTGAGCAGGTTCACACCGCTCCCCGATCCGGAACCGGTGGCGCGAATTCAGGCCGCGCTGCGCGAAGAATTCGGCAGAGTACGGCGACGGCCGATCGACGCACCTCGACCGGCTCCGCAGGAGGGATAGGCAGCAGACCGCTGGTGGCAACGCGGCCGGTGTGATGGACGTCGACGGCCTGCACACCGCGCCGCGCTGGCGCCACACAGGCGAGCGCGAACGATGACGAGTACCCGGGACCTGCTGGACTTCGCCATCGACGCCGCCTGGCAGGCCGGCCGGGTCACGCTGGCCTCCTTTCAGACGGGCGTACCCGTGGAATGGAAAGCGGACGCGTCGCCCGTGACCGTCGCCGATCGAGCGGCCGAGCAGCTCCTGCGGCAGCTCATCGAGCGCCGGTTTCCCGACCACGCCGTCTTCGGTGAGGAATTCGGTGAAACCGACCGCGACTCCACACATCGCTGGATCATCGATCCGATTGACGGCACCCAGTCCTTCATCCGAGGCGTGCCGCTGTACGGCGTCCTGGTGGGGCTGGAGATCGCGGGTGAGATGGTGGTGGGCGTCGCCGGCTTCCCGGCGCTAGGCGAGATGGTGGCCGCGGCTACAAGTCTCGGCTGCACCTGGAATGGCCGCCCGGCCCACGTCTCCTCCACCGATGAGCTGGCCGACGCCGTTGTGAGCCTCACGAGCAGCTCGAACCTCTCCCGCCTGCAGCCATCGGCCTGGGAACGCCTCCAGCAGAAAACGCGAATCCAGCGAGGGTGGGGCGACTGCTACGGCCACTGCCTTGTCGCCACAGGACGGACCGACATCATGCTCGATCCCGTCCTCTCGCCATGGGATTGCGCCGCCCTGCTCCCCATCCTCCGGGAAGCCGGCGGCACGTTCACCGACTGGACTGGCACTCCCACGATCGACGGTGGCAACGGCATCAGCACCAACGGCGCACTGTTCGAACAGGTGATGGCCATTGTGCGCGACGCAGAGTAGCGGCGTCTGCTGGCCTCCCTATCAGCCCGCCGGCCTCCCCTTGAACAGATCGTCAACGATCCGCTTCAGCGTCTGATACGTCCTCGGATCGCCTCCGATGAAAACTCTGTCGGTTGACACGATGTTCTCGTCGCTCGCCAGATTAGTGAAGATGCCTCCAGCCTCCTTGATGATCACGCTGCTGGCAAAGTACGGAAAACTGTCCTTGGCAAAGCAGACCACGCCGTTGCACTTCCCGCTGGCCACCAGGCAGTCGTTGACGGCATGCGAGCCAAGGAGGCGGTACAGCTCAAACCCCTCGAGGCGGCGGGACGCTTCTCGAGCCATCGCGTCGTCCTTCCAGTCGAGCGCAAGGTTGAAGATCACCTTCGGCACTGCTGAGCCCGGATCGGAGACCGATACTCGCTGTCCGTTCAGAAACGCGCCCTTGTTCCTGTACGCCGTGTACAGCGCGTCGATAGACGGGTCGTAGACCGCGCCGAACTGCACCTCCTGCTTGTGGACGTGCGCGGCGACGATCGCATAGTGCGGCAGTCCCACGATGAAGAGCCGCGTGCCACTGATGGGGTCAACGACCCAGACATCGTCGGCCTCGAGGGCCTCGTCGTTCTCTTCCTCGGCATAGAACTCGTGACGGGGATAACTCTGATGGACGAGCAGCTTCAGCTCACGCTCGATCCGGACGTCCTCCTCGGTGAGATAGGCCTTCGTGATCCCGATATCCTGGACCGTGCCGGACTTGCCGCGGATTCGTTTGCCACTGTTGACCATGTGGTCGACGATGGCGTCGTAGAGCGTGCGCATCTCAGGTTTCCTCGATACGTGACCTGATGCCTCGGGTCTCAGGGGTTGGGTCAGAAGCCGCGACGGCAACCACTATACTATTCAGGCTCCCAGGTTCTGGACCCCGGTGCATCGCCGCACTGCGCCGGATCGAGCGGGGAGTCTCGCCGAACGTGGCGACATCAGACGACGCAACTTGAGGACGCGGCCGATATGAACACAGCGGCGATTGTTGTCATCGCAACACTCGATACGAAGGGGCCCGAGGCGGCCTTCGTGGTCAGACAAGTCGAGGCTGGCGGTTACGACGCCCTGATCCTGGATACGGGCATCACGCCGAACCCGAACCCGGCCGCACCAGTGCCCTCCATCACATCCGACGCAATCGCAGCCGAGGCTGGCGAAAGCCGCGAGTACCTTGTCGCCAGAATGACGGAGCACGCGACGCGCGATCGCTGGATTCGCGCCATGGCCTCTGGCTCGGCGACAGTGTTGAAGAAGCTCCACGCCGAAGGGCGCGTCGCCGGCGTGATCGGTTTGGGTGGAGCGCAGGGAACAGAAGTCTGCAGCACCGCGATGCGGGCGCTGCCGATCGGCGTGCCCAAGATGCTGGTCTCCACCGTGGCGTCGGGGCGTACGCCGTTCGGCATCTACACGGGTACGCGCGACCTCACGATGATGCACTCGGTTGTCGATGTCCTCGGACTGAATTCCCTCACAAGGCTTATCCTGACCAACGCAGTCGGGGGAGTCGTCGGCATGGCCTCGGCGCAGGCGGCGATGCCGCCGGAGCCACCCACGCGGGCCAGGGTCGGTATTTCGATCTACGGCAACACCACGCCCGCAGCCATGGCGATCAAGGCCAGGCTCGAGCAACGAGGCTACGAGGTCTTCGGCTTTCACTGCAACGGCACGGGCGGCGTGGCAATGGAGGAGCTGGCATCCGAAGGGATGCTGGATGTCATCCTCGATCTCAGTACCCACGAACTCACCGATGAGATGCTGGGCGGCATCCACGCCGGGAACGAGACCCGACTCGTCCTCGGAGGGCGCGCGGTACCACGCATGGTCGTGCCAGGGGCTCTCGACCTGATTACGTTCGGGCCGATGGAATCGGTGCCCGAGCGCTTCAGCGCACAGCCCAACGTGCGACACAACCCCAACGTCTCGCTCGTGCGCGCCACTCGCGATCAACTCGTGGCCCTCGCCGAGCTGATGGCCGATCGGCTGAACCTGGCCACCGAGCCTGTCGCCGTCATCGTGCCCACCGGCGGCTGGTCGTTCTACAACCGCGACGGCCTCCACTTCAGAGACATCGAAGCCGATCAGGCGTTTACCCAGACGCTTCGGAGCCGGTTGCGCGCGGGTACGCCATTTCACGAGGTTGCCGACCACGTCAACGACCCGTCATTCGCCGACCATCTTGTCACGCTGTTCGAACAGTTCTGGCACGACGCCACAGCCGTCAGGGCTACCACGTAACGAGCATGAGGGACTGACGCATGGCAACACCGACACGCCCCACGCTGGACGATCACGTCGCCAATGACGGACGCGCGCTGCACGTCTATCTGAAAGCCAGAGCCGAGTACAACGAACATCGGCTGGCCCATCACGACTTTCTGCACATCCTGCGCGACATGCACCGCGCGCTGGTCATCGCCGACACCGAACCGTCCGTCGACTACGGGATCCTGATTCCGGCCGTGCTGCTGCACGACATCGGGTTCTTCACGCCCGACTGCAAAGACCTCGGACACGATGTCACCGGCGCGCGGCTTGCAGCGGAATGGCTTTCGGACTTCGGCTACAGCAGCGCGCAAATCGACGCCATCGGCCACTGCATTCGCGCGCACAAGGGCAAGGCCGAGACACCATGGTCCCTCGAAGCGAAGATCCTCTACGATGCCGACGTACTGGAGAAGGCTGGCGCCGTGTATCTGATACTCGCGGGCAAGGTCATTTGCGAATTCGACGAAACAATCGCGCACTGCCTGGCGAGAGAAGTCGTCGACCGAGCCAGAGAGGTGTCCCACGGGTACTACACGCGGATGGGACAGAAACTGGACAATGGGCGCCTCGAACGCTCCAGGGTGCTGCTCGACGAGGTCCACGCCGAGATCCAGTCGGAGCGATTCGATATCCAGCTCGACGAAACGGCACTGTGGGCGGGAGGCCCTCCTGAATAGGGAAGCGCTCTCATTGGTCGGATTGAGACCTGGCGCGACAGCGAACGGGATACGGGACGTCACATGGCAGAGCTAGCAGTTCATGGCGGATCTCCGGTACGGACGGGGCCGTATCCGTCCTGGCCCATCGGTGGTGCAGAGGAGCGAGCGCAACTGGAACGCGTGCTGACGAGCCGCCGTTGGTTCGCCGGCTTGCAGGCTGACGATCCCGACGCGGCAGGCACGCTGTTTGGACGACGGTTCGCCGATCTGCACGGCGCCGGCCACGGACTGCCGGTGGCCAACGGGAGCGTCGCCATCGAGATCGCGCTTCGCGCCCTCGGCATCGAGCCGGGCGACGAAGTGATCGTGCCGTGCTACACGTTCATTTCCACGGCGACGTCGGTACTGATAGTCGGCGCGATCCCGGTGTTTGCCGACATCGATCCCGGCAGCTATTGCCTCGATCCGGCTGACGCGGCCCGGCGGATCACGCCGAGAACACGGGCGATTGTCCCGGTGCACCTGGGTGGCCACATGGCCGACATGCCGGCCCTGCTGAACATCGCCAGGCGACGCGGCCTGCACGTGCTGGAGGACTGCGCGCAGGCCATCGACGCGACACTGTCGGGTCAGAAAGCCGGCACCTGGGGCGACGTGGGAACGTTCAGCTTCCAGTCCAACAAGACGATGACCTCCGGCGAGGGTGGCCTCATCATGACGGACAGCCCTGGCCTCGCCGAGCGGATCACGGCGCTCCGCGCCTTCGGCCGGTTTAACACGGGCGACGCCGCCAGGTCGTCGGCACTGGAGTGTCGTCAACTGTCCAGCAACTACCGCCTGTCGGAGTTCCAGTCGGCCGTGCTGCTGGGTCAACTCGACGCGTTTCCGGCCCAGGATGCACGCCGTCAGGCCAACGCGGCGCGACTGACCGGTCACGTCAACCGTCTCCCCGGGCTGCGGCACGTCCGGACGCTGGGAGCGGACATGAAACACGGCTACTACTACTATCTGGTCCGCTACGATCCGCAGCACTTCAGGCAGGTATCACCCGATCGCCTGTGCCAGATCCTCAGCGCGGAAGGCGTGCCCTTCGTTCCGGGAGACCGCCGCCCGGTGTATCGCCATCTGGTCTTCCAGCCTGACAACGTGCGCAGCCATCTCCAGCCGGAGGCGTTTGCGCGATACAAGGACCGGTTCGCCAACGATCCGCCCCAATGCCCGGCGGCGGAAGCCGCCTGCGACTGCACCATCATGCTGCGACATCAGGTGTTGCTGGCAGCACCAACGGATATCGACGACATTGGCGAGGCGCTGTCGAAGGTCGCGACACACGTAGAGGAAATACTCGAGGAGAAGCAGTGATGCAGGTGACAGACATCAAGCGCGCAAAACCCGCCGCGCCCGACGACGTGAAAAAGCTCCAGCGAACGGTCGAGGACATCATCGAGACCGTCCGAGCCGGCGGGGACGAGGCCGTCGTGGAGTACTCACGGAAGTTCGACGGATATGACGGGCCATACCGTGTCACCGACGAGCAGATCGATGCCGCCAGGCGGGAACTGTCACCGGCACTCATCGAGGGGCTCGATTTCGCGATCCAGCAGGTAACGGCTTTTGCCAAGGCCCAGCGCGCGCAGATCACGGAGTTCGAGCAGGAGATCGCTCCAGGCGTCTACATGGGGCACCGTCTCGTACCCGTAGACTCCTGCGCGGCGTACGTGCCGGCGGGACGCTATCCGTGCGCCACGTCCGCCGTCATGTCGCTGGTCCCGGCAGCAGTGGCCGGCGTCTCGCGTCTCGTGGCGGTCTCGTCGCCCGGCCAGGAGAAGCGCATCAATCCTGCGATCCTCTACACGATGGCCGAGATCGGCGCGTCGGAGATCTACTGCCTCGGCGGAGCCCACGCCATTGCGGCGATGGCGTTCGGAACGGAGACGATTGCCCCGGTCGACATGATCGTTGGACCTGGCAACCAGTACGTGATGGAAGCCAAGCGTCAGGTGTACGGGACCGTCGGCATCGACTTTCTCGCCGGCCCAAGCGAATGCATGGTCATCGCCGACGAAACCGGCCGGGCCGACTACATCGCCGCGGATCTCCTGGCACAGTGTGAACACGACCCCAACGCCAGGGGCGCGCTGGTCACGACGTCCGAGCAGCTTGCCGCTGAAGTCGTCGACGAGATCGACCGCCAGCTTGGCGAACTGACGACCGTGGAGGTGGCGCGCCGGTCGTGGGAAGACAATGGCATCGTTGTGGTCGTCCCGACGCTGGAAGACGCTGCCGCCTACGCCAATGACTACGGGCCGGAGCACCTGGAAGTCCACGCACGGGATCCCAAGGCGCTGGTGCCAAGTCTGACCTCCTACGGATCCCTTTTCCTCGGAGAAGCCGCCGCGGAAGTGTTCGCAGACAAGGTCTCGGGCACCAACCATATCCTGCCGACCGAGCGCGCGGCCAGGTACACAGGAGGGCTCTGGGTGGGGCATTTCCTGAAGGTCATCACCCACCAGTGGGTGGACCAGAGAGGGGTCCAGCTTCTCGCCCCGTACTCAGAGCGCCAAGCGGAATACGAAGGCATGGATGCCCATCGTCGAGCGGCCGCGATTCGGTTGACGCCCAAAGCGTGAGCGCACTACGATTGTGAGTCGGGGGCCCCCGCGGGTTCGCGGTGGCGACGGTCTGAGGCGATCTCGGCCATGCGGCCGGTGACGCACTCGCGTTCGCGACGTTCACGGGTTTCGAGGAGGAGACAGGGCATGGAGTGGGAAGTACAGAAGGAAGTCAAAGAAGAGAAGATCTATAACCTGTTTCGCTGCGGCTACCTGGATGTCCGAAAGTGGCTGGAGGAAACCGACATCGTCCTGATTCCGCTTGGCAGTACGGAGCAACACGGGCGGCACCTGCCGGTGTCCACCGATAGCATTGCCACCGAGCTCCCCTGCCAGCTCGCCGCCGAACTGGCCAACGTCCCCCACTACCAGACCATTCCGTTCGGCTATTCACCGCAGCATCTGCACCAACCCGGCGTCGCCTCCGGCACGGTGACGCTGAGCGCGTCGGTCTATCAGAACGTGCTGTACGAGGTGGGCCGGTCGCTGATCCAGAACGGCTTCAACAAGCTGATCTTCGCCACGGGCCACACGTCCAACATGAAAGCGGTTGATCCGGCGCTGCGAACGCTACGGTACGAAACCGGCGCGTTCGTCTGCTGCTGGCGCAACGACGCCGAAGCGGCCCCGGCGCTGCTCGCTGACGAGGGCATTATCGAGAACCCGCCAGAGGAGGCGCCCGGATGGCACGGCAGCGAAGTGGAGACGTCGGAATGCCTGCTCTTCGAGAGCATGTACGGCAAGAAGATCGTGCACCTCGAGCGCACCGACAAGGACTTCACGCACCCGCCCAAGTGGATCACGGACGTCAGCAACAAGTTC
>JAQBVV010000132.1 GCA_027622905.1 Acidobacteriota bacterium | reverse complement strand
CTTCGCGCCTTGCCGGGTGGGCGCCTCGACGCCCACGATGATCAACTTATTCCTGCCCGGGTCCTAACTGGATCGCCCGGCCGATGGCTGTGCGTTTGTGGACATCCCCGCCTGTCTGGACTGCATGTACGGTCATGGCACCCAAGTGCCCGTGGAATTGCCATTATGCTCGCGCCGCGACGCAGCGTCGAGCCGCTCCCGGAGTGACCGACTCGTGACCAGACTCGAGACGCTCTTCTTCGATGTCGGCGGCGTGAATCGTGCCGGGTTTCCCGGAGACCTCATTTCCTGGGAGGATGGGGTCCATGGGAGTGCGAGCTAGTGGCGTGTCTCGGCTGAAGAAGGACTGGATCCCGGAGCGGATGCCCCGCCCAGGAGGCGGTCCTCCTTTGGCCGAGACACGCCACTCGTAGTCTGGTGGTCGTGGACATCTGATGAAGCGTCTCCGGGAACTGGAGAACCTCGTGCGGGAGTTCGGCGCCGCGGCGACGGCGCGCAAGCTCGCGTTGCTCGACACGCTGGCGCGCGCGCGCCTGGCCAGCCCGGCGCAGGTGCTGCGGTTGCACGAGGCGCTGTGCTTTCTTCGCGCCTATCCCGACAATCCCCGAACGTTGCGCAAGGTCGAGGACATGCTCGCCGCGTTTGACAAGCGCCCCGATCTCCGGCGCTGTGCGGCGGACCTGGAGAGCTCGGGCATCGCGGGCACCGAGATTCTCTTCCCGTTCTACGACGAGACAGCGCGCTGGCTGGTGCGGCGCTGGCCCGACCGGGTGACCATCGAGTGGGACCAGATCGACGCGAGTTCGATCGACTGGCTCAACAGCGCGCTCGAGCTGCTCGTGCTGCCGGCCGAGGTCCCGGCGGTTGACGAGTACGGCTACTCGCTGGGTGAATGGATCGAGCGACTGAAGCACCCCGACGAGACCGATGCGGCGTTTCTCGTACGCCGGCTCGCAACGCTTCCCGCAGCACTGCCCTTGCGCCAGCTCGTCTACGAGCAGCTCGGCCTGTGGCTGCGGGTCCACTCCGGAACGAACACGCCCTCGCGCACGCGGGCCAAGGCCCCGCGCCGCGCCGCCCACTGGCAGACCACGCCGCTGACAAGCGCCCGGCCCGACCTCAAGGCGGCGGTGCGCCAGCCGCCGCTGTCGGTGCGCGAGCTGTCGTCGCGGCAGGGCGCCCGCTACGTGGAATTGGCGCGCGAGGCCATGGTGACGCGCAGCCGTGACCTCGACGCATTCGCCTACGGCGACCCCGCCGACGTGCGACTCATCGACTGCGGCGACGGCCTCGAGTTCGCGGCCATCGGCATGCTGCCAGAGCGGCGCCTCCTGCTCGAAGCGGTGTACGGGTTTCTGACGCTCAGGAACGGCGTGCCGACCGGATACGTGCTCAACAGCGCTCTCTACGGGTCGGCCGAGATCGCGTACAACGTGTTCGATACCTTTCGCGGCGCCGACGCCGCCCACGTGTACGGCCGCGTCATGAGAATGGTGCATCACGTGTTCGGCGCCGACGCGTTCACCATCTATCCGTACCAGCTCGGCCACGACAACGACGAGGGCCTCGCGTCGGGTGCGTGGTGGTTCTATCAAAAGCTCGGCTTCCGGCCGCGCGACGAATCGACATCGGCGCTCATGGAACGCGAGCTGGCCCGCATGCGCCGCCACGCCGGGCACCGGTCGAGTCTCGCGACACTGCGGAAGCTGGCGCGCGAGAACGTCTACTGGCACAGCGGCCGCGCCCGTGCCGACGTGATCGGCCTGCTACCGCTCGCCAACGCCGGACTCGCGGTCAGCGCCATGCTCAGGCGCCGCTTCGATGTGCCGCGCGAAGCGGCAAGCCGCACGCTCGAGCGCGAGGCCGCCGACCTCCTGGGCGTACGATCGCAGCTCGGCTGGAGCCCCGGTGAGCGGCTCGCGTGGCGGCGCTGGGCACCGCTGGTGATGACGCTGCCTGGCGTGGTGCGCTGGTCGCCATCGGATCGTGCGGCGCTGGTCTCCGTGGTCCGCGCCAAGGGCGGACGTCGCGAGTCGGACTTCGTGCTCGCCTTCGATCGCCACCAGCCGCTGCGCAAGGCGCTGCGGTGGCTGGTGACGACGTCCTTTGAATAGGTGCGTGGGTGCGGGCAGCGCGTCGTCGAACGACGGCACCCGATGGCGCGTGGACGTGACAGGACCGACCGGAGGGAGCCAGTCGGCTCCCCTCTTGGCGTCTTCGGCCGCGCCACATGTGCCGCGATAGCGGACATTGGTGTCCGAACTGCATACTACTCATAGTGTAGTATGCTCTGCGTATGATTCGGTCCTGGGCGAACGCGGCTACGCGTCGATTCGCCGAGGAAGACAAGACCCGGAGATTTCGGAGTCTGGACGCTGACGCAGCTCACGACATTTTGGCGGCGCTGCATGCGGCGACATCACCGAACGATCTCGGTCCCCTCAAGAGTCTCGGCTTGCACAAGCTGAAGGGGACTCGCCAGGGCCAGTGGGCCATGACGGTGAACGGGCCGTGGCGGATCTGCTTCCGATTCAAGGACGGCGATGCCTACGACGTAGAGATCGTCGACTATCACAAGGGGTGATCCACATGATCCCGATCTGTCCCGGGCGCATCCTGAAGCGCGAGTTGGCCGCGCGAGCGTTGTCGTCCAACAGGCTCGCACTGGCCCTTCGCGTACCGTCAGGACGCATCACTTCGATACTGAACGGCAAGCGCTCGATCACGCCCGAAACAGCGTTGCGTCTGGCTCATTACTTCGGAAACTCGCCGCAGTTCTGGATGAACCTGCAGACGAGCTACGACCTGGCCGTGGCTGAGCAGACCGTCGGCGCCAGGATCAAGGCAGAAGTCGACACAGCGGCCTGATCCTTTGTCGCGCCCTGCGGCCCGGTCGCGCCCGTAGGTGTCGACTGCAGCGCGACGACCGCAGAGCAGCGGCCTAAGAGTAAAGAAGAGAGAGGATGGGCACCATCGCCACGAAGCATGCGCCCACTACCGGCGCGCGTCCTCCACTGCATCGCGGCTGAGCGCCTTCGGGTTGGAGACGCGGACCTCGGCGCGGAGCCCCCGTACGATCCAGTCGTAGACGTCGGCCCGACCGTCGAGGGCTCCCTCGCGGATGGCTCGGGCCAATGAGGCCACATCGGTGGCAGCCGGTATCCCGGCCAGGTCTTGCGGGGGCGTGCCGCCGATCTGACGAGCCGCGATGGCGATTGCATTGGCGACCATCAGCGCCTGATAGCGAGCCTTGCCGGAGAGTTCGCCCGCGACCTGATCGCGCAGCACTCCGACGGCCGTTGACAGGAGATCTTCGGGACCTGGAGGCTGGCTCATGTCCGCGCTCCCGGCCACTGATCCAGCCCGGTCATCAACGCGGCCTCGAACACCAGTTCCGGCACGACGTGGCCGGTCAACGCCAGTTCCAGATTCGTTTCGCGACCGGACAGATGACGATCGGCCTGTTGCAGCGCGATGACGGCCCACCGGACATGCGCCATGACCTCCCAGTACCGCACGCGCGCTGGCTCGACGCGGCGACCCGTCGCCGCGGCATACGCGTCATACAGATCGCCGCGTTGCCCGATCCCGCCGACCGGGCGGTCGTCGCGGCCAAAGCGCCAGCAATGCGCGCACAGCCAGGCGATGTCGCTCGTCGGATCGCCCCAGGCGGCAAACTCCCAGTCGAGCACGCCCGTCAATCGATGATCGTCGACCATCAGATTCCCGGTTCTGAAATCCTGGTGACAGAGCACGAGATCGCCGGGCGGCGGGGCCGACAGCTCCAGCCATCGAAGGGCCCATTCGAGACCCGGCGACCCGTCGCCGAGGGCATCCAGCGCCTGACGGTAGGCGCGAACGCCAGCCAGCGCCGGCGCTTCGTCCGGTACGTCGAGAAAGTCGAGTTTCCCCGCCGCTGGACGAATCGCGTGAATGCGCGCCAGCTGCTCGGCAAGCTGGACCGTCAGCGCGCGCGCCTGTTCGGGGGTGCGATCGATGCGTACGAGGCGATGCCCCGCGGCAATCCCGCCCACGCGACGCATCACGAAGAACGGGCGACCGAGGACGCGGTGGTCGTCACACGCCCACAGCGGTTCGGGCACCATGACACCGGCCTTGAACGCGACGCGCAGCAGCTCGAACTCGCGCATCCGGCTGTGACTCGCCGCGACCGCGGACGGCGCGTCCATGCGCACGACCACGTCGTGGCGCCCAGCCTGGGGACCACCGCCAACATCAAGCGTGACACTCCAGTTCTCCTGGATGGCGCCACCGCTGAGCACGATGGGCGGGGTGGCCGCGGTGACTCCGTCGGCCTCCGAAGCCCCGGCCACGAAAGCGCAGAACCGTTCCAGGCCCTCATGCATCGGCGGCGGCGTTGCCCCATCGCCAGAACTCCCGCCCCTCGCTGAGCAGAGACCTGGCCAGGACCATCTTGTGGACCTCCGACGCGCCATCAACCAGCTTGGCCTGACGCGCGTACCGGTAGAACCACTCGAGCAGCGTGTCCTTCGAATAGCCGCGCGCTCCGCACAGCTGGATCGACGTATCCACGACCTTGATCAGCGTATCGGCGACGGCGATCTTCGCCATCGATACTTCCTTCCTCGCGAAGTCTCCCTGGTCCAGCCTCCACGCGGCGTTCATGACCAGCAGGCGGCCGACATGAATGTCCATCGCCGCTTCGCCCAGCATCCATTGCACGCCCTCGTGCTCGGCCAGCGAGGACCCGAATGACTGGCGGTCTCGCACGTAGTCGCCGGCGATCTCCAGCGCCCGCTTGGCCAGTCCCAGCCAACGCATGCAATGGGTCAGCCGCGCCGTGCCCAGCCGGATCTGGGTGACCTTGAGTCCGTCGCCGACTTCGAGCAAACGGTGTTCATCGGGAACAACGAGACCATCGAACACGATTTCACAATGGCCGCCGTGCTCCTCGGGCCCCATGATCGGGATGCGGCGCTTGATCGTCCAGCCCGGCTGGTCAGCGTCGAACAGAAAAGCCGTCAGACCCTTGCGCGGGTCGTTGGACGTGCGCGCGACGACGATGAAGTGCTGTGCGCCCTGGGCGCCGGTGATGAACCACTTGTGACCGCGGATGGTCCAGTCGTTGCCTGTTCTGGTGGCCGTCGTCAGCATCATGCCGGCCGGGTCGGAACCTGAACCCGGCCGCGGTTCGGTCATGGCAAAGGCCGAACGTACACGGCCATCGATGATCGGCTGGAGCCAGCGATCCTTCTGCGCCTCGGTGGCGGCCTTGTTGAGCAACATCATGTTGCCGTCGTCTGGCGCGGCCGAATTGAACACCAGCGGCCCGAACGGTGAGCGCCCCATCTCCTCGTAGCACGCCGCCATGCCGACCACGCTCAGGCCGCCGCCACCTCGGGAGGACGGCATCTGGAGCGCCCAGAGCCCTTCGGCTTTGGCCTTGGCGCGGAGCGGGGCCAGCGCCGCCTCGCTGAGCATCTCGTGCTCGTCCAGGTTGGCCGGATCGGCCTCGACCGGCAGCACGTGGGTGGCCACGAACTCGCCAATCCGGCGGCGGGTGTCTTCGATGTGCGGGGAAAGCGTGAAATCCACGGGCGAAGATCCTCAGGGCTTAGAGCGAGTTGACCAGATGACCGCCGTCGACCGGAAGCGATACGCCCGTGATGAATCGCCCCGCATCCGACGCCAGCAGCAACAGCGCACCGTCCAGGTCATCAGGTTCGCCGAATCGCCGCTGCGGAACACGGGCCCGGAGCCGCTCGCCGGCCTCACTCCGTAGAAACTCCCGGTTCAGGTCGGTTTCGATGTAGCCGGGCGCGATCGCGTTGACGCGAATGCCGTGTCGCGCCCACTCCATGGCGAGGACCCGCGTCATGTGCACCATGCCCGCCTTCGAGACTGCGTACGGCATGAGCCCGCCGCTGACACGGTGGCCGACGATCGACGCGATATTGACGATGGCACCAGGCGCTCCGCCGGCAACCAGGCGCGACGCGCACGCGCGGGCCAGCAACCAGGCCCCCTTCAGGTTGGTGTCCAGGATGCGGTCCCAGGCTTCACCATCGACGTCGAGCGACGGCTGTGCCGACGCGACGCCCGCATTGTTGACAAGGGTATCGACCTTGCCGAATCGTGCTTCTATGGCATCGAGGGCGGCGTCGATCGATGACTGGTCAGTGACGTCCAAGGGGACGGCCACGGAAGTCCCGCCATCCGCCGCGATCTCCTCGGCCGCCTTCCGGGTCTCGTCAGCGCGGCGGGCACCAAGAGCGACGCGAGCACCGGCGCGGGCCAGCACGCCCGCGAAATGTCGACCCAGCCCGCTCGACGCGCCGCTCACCAGCGCCACACGCCCGTCCATCCGAAACGGATCGCTCACGCCGTCAGAGGGGATGCTCATGCGCCGTCATTATAATGATCGGGCCTCACCGTCACTGGTCCTCACGCCGTCCTCACGCTGAGATCACACAGTCCCCACGCTGTCCTCAGGGTCAACCCGAACCGGCATGACCGCACGGAACGTGCTGCCTTCTCCGAGCGCGGACTGTACGGTCAGGTCGCCGCCGAACTCGAGCATCGTCTGCCGTGAGATCGCCAGGCCAAGGCCCATACCCTCCTGCGGAGATCTCGTGCTGAAGAAGGCGTCAAATATGGCCTCGTGCTGCTCCTTGGCGATACCGACGCCGTTGTCACGAACCTCGATGACGGCCATCGGGCCCTCGAGCCGCGTGGTCACGTCGATCCGGTTGTCGGCAGCGGAGGCTGTCTCGAAGGCCAGGACGGCGTTATGGACCAGATTGATCACGACCTGCCCGAGCCGCGCGCCATCGACGTGGACCGTGAGTGAGTCGTGGTGGGCACAGGTGAGCGTCGCCTGCTGATCGACGATGCTGCGAACCATCTGAAGTGAAGAGTCAACGATGGTCGTGACGTCGACGGCGGCGCCCTCGCCGCGCTCGCGGGTTGTCAACTGCCGCAGGGTCTTCACGATGCTCGAGACCCGTTCAACGCCGGCTTCGGCCTGCCGCAGCCTCTCCAGAACCGGCTCGACGCGCTGGTCATCACACGGAAACGATTCCGCCAGCTGGCCCTGGGCCAACTGCAGGTTGATCAGGATAGACGTGAGCGGATTGTTCACTTCGTGCGCCACTCCGGCGGCAAGGACCGCGACCGCCGAGAGTCGGCTCGTTGCTCGCGTGCGCGCTTCACGATCGAATCGCTCCCGTTGCGCATGCAGATCGTTGACGAGCCCGTCGATTTCTTCGCCGGCGGAATTGACCTGGTACGCCAGGACGTCGGCCGGCGAACCATCGAAACGCCGCTTTGCACGTGCGGAGAAATCGCCTGCGGCGTGACGGGACAGCACATCGCCCAGCTCCAGGACAACGCTGCTCAGATCGCCTCGTGCGCGGTCCCGCTCGGCGAGCAGTTCCGTAAGTTCCTCGGCCAGGACATTGACCAGATAGGCGACGACATCCTGACCGTCCCGACGACCCGTACGAAGCATCCGGGCGTCCGCGTCGCCCCGCGAGAGCCTGACGAAGACGTCGACGAGTTGCTCGTCGAAGGAACGTTCACCCACGCGGCGGCATCCCTCGCGTCGCATTCTGCTGCCGGGCCCACGACAGCGCCGCATCCAGGTCGACGAACATCGTCGTCGGCACGGGGGGACGCGCCAGTCCCAGAAACACCGACGCCACGGCCCGCCCGAAGAACGAACTGGTCACCAGCGCGACGCAGGTGTGCCACTCCGGGTCGATCTCGCGCTGGTACACGCGACGTGCGCCGGCCTCCTGGTGCCCCACCGGATCCACCAGCACGACCGAGGCGCCCGGACGCCCGGCGCCTTTCCAGTAGTCGATCTGTAGTTTGACGGCGGCGCGGGCCGATGTCTCCGTATCGACCATATCCTCGTAAGGGAGAACGACGATGACGCCCTCCTCGGCCAGATAGTAGCGAGCCGACTCGTTGCGCCCGACCTCCTGCCACTGATCCAGAGGCAACGTCACTATCGCCTGCCCAGCACCTGACCGATCCAGCTCGCGGCGGCTGCTTCGGTGGCAAACAAGCGGGTCGGCACGTGTGGCTTGCTCAGCCCGATGAAGAAGGCGCTCATCGCTCGGCTCAACAGCGAACCGCCAACCAGGGCGATGCCAAGGGACCAGTTCTCAGTCACGCGAGACGTGTAGACCTGTCGCGCGCCCCGATCCTGTCCACTCATGCGATCGAAGAAGATCATCACGATGCCGGGCGCACCGACCGACCTGAAGTGATCCATCTGGAAGTCGACGTTCTCGGTCGCCGTCTCGGCCGTGTCCAGCGTGCCTTCATCCGGCCACGCGATCAGCACTCGCGGGTCCTCCACGTAGTAGCAACAGTTCGCGGTGCGGCCGACCATCGTGCCCTTCCCTCGGGCAGACGCCGAATCGGGCGGGGTCTGCCAATCAGGCAAGGCGTGGTCCTCCGCTCATTTCGCGATCATCCTTCACCCACCTGACGCGCTCCAATGACACTTTCGGCCATGCGTGGCACCAGAGCCGCCTGCAGCCGACGAATTCAGCAACGGCAAGTGCCACATTGTCGCCCAATCCTGGCTCCGACGGAAACTGTCGGACTCAACGGTGCGCACCACCGGCCTTCGCCGACGAAGGGCTCCGACCCGAACCCTTCGCGCTGCTCCGGGATCGAGGTTAAAGTTAGCCTCGTGCGTAAATGGTTCCGACTTGCACTGGTGGTGCTCATCGTCGCCCTCGGCGCGTGGGCGTATCTGTTGCGACCCTCGGAGAGCGCCCCGGTGGCGCCTTCATCAGGGGAGGCGGCCGGCGACGTTGCGGCGGCCCTGGTCACAGACGCGTTGCTCCGGCGCGACCGCCTGGCCAGCGAGGAGATGGCGTGGCGGGTCACGCAGGCCAACTCGACCGACACCATCATGGTCATCGATGTCGAGGCGGAGCGGCCCGATGAGTCGCTGGCGATCGCCGAGGAGATCGTCGCGCCGCTCGCCGACTCCTATCTGGAGGTCCTGATCTACGTTCGGGCCCCCGACCAGACCAGCGACGACCGCGTCCGACGCGTTCGTTGGACGCCGGACGATGGCTACATTGAGACCACCTACAGCGATCAGTAGGCACGTGGCAGGCCCGGCAATCTGGGCGAGCCCTCTTGGCTGAAGCCCTTGACTGGATTTGATGACTAGGGCGCTTTTCGTTTCGGTCTGGGGCTTCTCGCAGGGGCCAGGCCTCTTCGAAAAGCGCTTTCCCGCGTTTTTC
>JAQBVV010000131.1 GCA_027622905.1 Acidobacteriota bacterium | reverse complement strand
GGCGGCAGCCAGGGGGGAGCGAGCTGTGGCGATGGTGGATCTCCAGGAAGCCACGCGTGCAGGGCATCAAGAGATTCAGCCAGCTTTTCCTGCGGCATTGCCATCGCTTCGATCCAGAGTCTTGGGCGCGCCATTCATAGGTAATGGCGCCTCTCGTATTATAGGTGATTAAGTCGTACCATTTATAGGTTATTATGTCAATCCAATCGTAGGTTATTGTGCTCCGCAGTCCGCAGGACCAGGTTCTTCCGCAGAAACACGACGGTCAGGCCTGTTTCGGGAGCCCGCCTGGGCGGGCCACCAAACAAGCCTCGCAGCACAACGCATCAAGGTGGGGAGGCCGGACGGCGGCAGAGTCTTACGGGGACGGTGGCTGAGCCGGGGTTAACCCCTGGGAATCGAGGCCTCGATAACAGCTAAGAGGGCCTAAACCAAGCCATCTCTGGCCGGGTCTTCACGATCGTCAAGTTTCTAAGCCAATTTGACACTTCCCGGCGAAAGCGTCCGCGAGGGGAGCCGAAGTCCCTTCTTGACAACAGACTTGACAACATGACAACTGGTGGCCGCTCTAAATCCCCGTAAGTTGTTGGTGCGGAAGAAAGGACTCGAACCTTCACGGGGTTGCCCCCGCCAGCCCCTCAAGCTGGTGCGTCTGCCAATTCCGCCACTTCCGCATCGGAACCTTGAGCCCGGAACAGGTCCGTGCCCTTGGTGAGGAGTGCTCTTGCTACGGCGCCGGCACTTCCGGCGCTGGTGCCTGTTGCGCGGGTGCGACCGGCGCGCGGCCGCCGATGACCGAGCCCGGGCCGTCCTGGCCGATGATGCCGAGGATCATCGCGCCCACGATGAACAGCACAGCGCCGATGGCGGTCGCCCGCGACAACACGGTGGCGCCACTGCGCGCGCCGAACGCCGCCTGGCTGCCCCCGCCGCCGAACGCGCTGGCGATGTCGCCGCCCTTGCCCTGCTGGAGGAGGATGACCAGCATCAGCACGAAGCAGATGACGATGTAGAGAGTCGTGACTATGTAGTACATCTCTTTCGCTCGTATATGGAAGCCGCCATTATACCGTGCTGGCGACGATCTCCAGAAAGCTTGCGATTTCGAGACTGGCGCCGCCCACCAGGGCGCCGTCCACGTCCGGCTGTGCGATGAGTTCGGCGGTGTTGGCTGGTTTCACGCTTCCGCCATAGATCAGGCGGCACGCCTCGGCTGCTTCAGCGCTGAACCCCGCCTGCAACTGCTGTCGAATGTGACCGTGGGCCTCTTCCGCCTGGCCGGCTGTCGCCGTGCGCCCGGTGCCGATGGCCCAGACGGGCTCGTAGGCGACGATGATCTGGGCGATCTGATCGGGCGTCAGGCCCTCGAGGCCCGTCTGGACCTGCCGGTCGAGGACGGCGAACGTCTCGTTGGCCTCTCGCTCCGCAAGCGTTTCACCCACGCACACGATCGGTACCAGCTCGGCCGACAACGCCGCGCCGACCTTCCGGTTCACGGTCGCGTCGGTTTCGCCGAAAAGCGTCCGTCGCTCGGAGTGCCCGATAATGACGTACTCGGCGCCTGCCTCCCGGATCATCGACGCGCTGATCGCGCCGGTGAACGCGCCCTCAGCCTCCCAGTGCATGTCCTGCGCGGCGATGGCCACGTTGCTGTTGCGCGCGGCCTCGACGGCCGCGTGCACCGAGGTGAACGGCGGCGCCAGCACGACGTCCACCCCGTCGATGTCCTTGACGAGCGCGCGAAACTCCTTCACGAAGTTCACGGTTTCAGCCACGGTCTTGTACATCTTCCAGTTGCCGGCGATGAATGGGGTGCGCATGAAGAATCTTTCGCGTGATGCCCTCAGAGAGGAGGGCTAGAAGCTGGACCTACGCATGGGGTAACACGGCCACGCCCGGCAACGTCTGCCCGCCGAGAAACTCCAGCGAGGCGCCGCCACCAGTGGAAATGTGCGTGATGCGGTCCGCGACACCCGCCTTTGTCACTGCGGCGATCGAGTCACCACCGCCGACGATCGTCGTGCCGCTCACGTTCGCCACCGCTTCGGCGACAGCCAGCGTGCCTTTGGCGAACGCGTCGAGCTCGAAGACGCCCATCGGGCCGTTCCAGACCACGGTCTTCGCATCGGCGAGGGCGCCGGCGTAGGCGGCGATGGTCTGCGGTCCGATATCCAGGCCCATCCGCGTGCCGATTGCCTGGTCGTCCACATCAAGCGTGGCGGTGGCCGCACCGGCCTCGACCGCGTCTGCCACGACATGATCGGACGGCAGGAGCAGGGGCAGACCGCGCTCCGACGCCAGCCTCATGATCCGCCGGGCGGCATCGAGCTTGTCGTCCTCCACCAGCGATCGGCCGACAGGTTTTCCCATCGCCTTGAGGAAGGTGTAGGCCATTGCCCCGCCAATGATCAACCGATCCACGCGGGGGATCAGGTTGTCGATCACCTCGATCTTGTCCGACACCTTCGCGCCACCAAGGATGGCGACAAACGGGCGGGTCGGGTCGGTGAGCGTGTCGCCCAGATAGCGGAGTTCCTGCTCCATGAGCAGACCGGCCGCCGCTTCCGGCATGAGGCGCACGAGCGCCTCCACCGATGCGTGCGCCCGGTGGGCGGCGCCGAACGCGTCGTTGACGTAGACGTCGGCCAGCCGCGAGAGTTCCTTGGCGAACGCGGGATCGTTCTTCTCCTCCCCGGGATGGAACCGGAGATTCTCGAGCAGGACGAGGCGCGACGGTGGAGCGGGGCGGGTCGCACGCTCTGCGTCGGGCCCGATGCAGTCGGTGGCGAATGCCACGGTCGCGCCGAGCAACTCGCCCAGTCGCGCCGCGACCGGGCGCAGGCTCATCTCGGGCTTCGGCTGACCTTTCGGTCGGCCCAGATGCGACGCGATCACGACACACGCCGCGCCGGCGTCGAGCGCGTAGCGGATCGTCGGCAGCGCCGCGCGGATCCGGGCGTCGTTGCCGATCACGCCGTCCTTGAGGGGTACGTTGAAGTCGACCCGCAGGAACACCCGTCGTCCCGTCAGGACGAGGTCGCGAATAGACCGAGCGCTCACAGTCCTTTTGTGACGATCAACCGCAGCAGGTCCACGCAACGGTTTGCGTAGCCCCACTCGTTGTCGTACCACGACATGACTTTCAGGAAGTCATCGTCCATGACCTTCGTGTACGCCGCGTCGACGATCGAGGAATGCGGGTTTCCGCGGAAGTCGATCGAGACCAGTGGCACCTCGGAAAACTCGAGGATGCCCTTGAGCGGACCATGCGCAGCGGCCTTGAGCGCGGCGTTGACCTCCTCGGCGCTGGTCTTCTTGTCGAGAATCGCGTTGAGATCGACGAGCGACACGTTCGGCGTCGGCACGCGAAGCGCGAATCCGTCCAGGCGGCCGTTCAGCTCCGGCAACACCTCGCCGACGGCGCTGGCGGCGCCGGTCGTGGTCGGGATGATCGACATCGCCGCGGCCCGCGCCCGACGCAGGTCCTTGTGCGGCAGGTCGAGGAGATGCTGATCGTTGGTGTAGGAGTGCACGGTGGTCATCCACCCCTTGCGCAGACCGAACTGCTCGTGGAGCACCTTCACGAGCGGGGCCAGGCAGTTGGTCGTGCACGACGCGTTGGAGATGATCTGGTGCTTCGCGGGGTCATACGTCTGTTCGTTGACGCCCAGGACCACCGTGACGTCGGGGTTCTTGGCAGGCGCGGTGATGACGACCTTCTTGGCGCCCGCGGCAAGGTGCTTGGCGGCGCTGTCGCGGGCGGTGAACAGGCCCGTGGACTCGAAGACGACATCCACGCCCAGGTCTTTCCACGGCAGCTGGGCCGGGTCTCGCAGCGACAGCACCTTGAAGGCGTCGCCATCAACGGCGATGCCGTCGTCGGCCGGCTTCACGTCGGCGGCAAGGTTGCCGAGGACGGAGTCGTACTTGAGCAGGTGTGCCAGGGTCGCTGCGTTCGTCAGGTCGTTGACTGCGACAAAGTCAACGTCAGCGTGGCCCAATGCCGCGCGCATGATGTTGCGTCCGATTCTTCCAAACCCGTTAATCCCGACTCGCACCGACATTCACGTCCCTCCTACGCGCGTGCGGGGTCGCACACGCAACCCCGCATTGTATCTCACCGCCCCTTGAACGGGGCCAACGCCCAGGGCTATACTGCGGGGCTATACTGCACGATCGTAAGGTCTGTTTTTGCCACTATTTAGCGTGTATTCCCTCTATAGCTTCATCACGTTGCTGGCACTTGTGGCCCTGTCGCCGTACTTCGTGTACCAGGCGCTTCGCCACGGGAAATACGCGAGCGGACTCGGCGAGCGACTCGGCCATCTTCCGCCGTCGCTCAACGCTGCCGGCGACGCCTCGATCTGGATCCATGCCGTGTCGGTGGGCGAGGTCCTGGCTGCGGCACCCCTGATCGCCGCACTGCGCCGCACGTATCCCGAGTTGCGGCTGTTTCTCTCGACCACCACCTTGACCGGGCAGCGACTCGCACGCCAAGGCGCCGTGGAGGTCGATGGCGTGCTGTATTGCCCGTTCGACTGGGCCTTTTGCGTGCGACGGACGCTGAGCCGGTTGAGACCGCGGCTGTTCGTGATGGTCGATACCGAGATCTGGCCCAATCTGCTCCGCGAGTGCCGTCGAAGCGGCATCCCCACCGTACTCGCCAACGGGCGCATCTCGGCTCGGTCGTTTCCACGGTATCGGATCATTCGGCCGCTGTTTCGCCATGTCCTCGCCGATATTGACCGGTTGTGCGTCCAGGGGGCAGAGGCCGCAACCCGCTTTGCAGAACTGGGCGCGGACACCGCGCGCATCACGGTGACGGGGAGTCTGAAGTTCGACGCGCTCGATGTGGTCCGCGGACCGGGGCTCGCCGCCGATCGTGTCCTGCGCTATTTCCGCGTGCCGGAGAGCCGTCCCGTACTGGTCGCCGGCAGCACGCTGCACGGGGAGGACGCGGCGGTGATACGCGCGTTCAAGCGCCTCAGCACCGACGGCGTCCGTCCGTTGCTGGTACTGGCGGCCCGCCATCCGGAGCGGTTCGCCGACGTCGAGCGTCTCTGCAGGTCCGAGGGCCTCTCGACGGTCCGGCGCTCCGACCTGGCTGTCGATGCCGAGCCCCGCGGCGATGCGGTCGTGCTCGACACGATCGGCGAGCTGGCCGACCTCTACCAGATTGCGACGGTGGTCTTCGTGGGCGGGAGTCTGGTGCCGGCCGGCGGGCACAACATCCTCGAGCCGGCGGCGTTCGGTAAGCCCGTTGTCTTCGGCCCCCACATGGACAATTTCGCGGAGATTGCCGAGACCTTCCTGGCCAATGACGCGGCGGTCCAGGTGCAGTCCGACCAGGAACTGGCCACGACCATCGCGAGTTTGATGGGGGATCCGGTTCGGCGCGCCAGGCTCGGCGCGGCCGCCAGGGCCCTTGTTGACACCAATCGCGGGGCGATGGACCGGACACTGGCCGTGGTGACCACGCTCCTGCGGCCCGAGGGACGCCACGCGGCCGTGGTCCGTCCCTTTCGTGTGCGCCAGTGAGCCTGCTCGGCGGTGTGTACGGTCGCGCAGCCGGGTATCGCCGCGCCTGGTACGGTCGCCGTCCAGATCGCGCACGCGGCCTTGCGCAGCCCGTCATCAGCGTCGGGAACCTGACCGTGGGTGGCAGCGGCAAGACACCCGTGGTTGCGGCGCTGGCTCGACTCCTCGGCGCCGCGGGCGAATCTCCATCCATCCTGACGCGAGGCTACGGCCGACGCCGTACGAGCGATGGCGTGGTCGTGGTGAGCGATGGTCGCCAGATCCTGGTGCCGACGCGGGAGTCGGGCGATGAGCCGCAGATGCTGGCGCGCACTCTGCCGCGCGTGCCGGTCCTGGTGTCGTCGGACCGGTATCTGGCGGGCCGCCTGGCCGAAAGCAGGTTCGGGTGCACCGTGCATCTGCTGGACGACGGGTTTCAGCACGTGCAGCTGGCCCGCGATATCGATCTGCTGGTGATGTCGGCGGTCGATATGGACGAACGTCTGCTGCCGTGGGGACGGCTGCGCGAGTCGCTGGACACGGCATCGGCCGCCGATGCGCTGCTGGTGTCTGACGGCCCGGATGTGGCGGCATCGATCGGCGACAGGCTCGGCGTGGTGCCCACGTTTCACCTTGCGTCGCGCTACGGTTCCCCGCGGTTCCTCGGTCCGCCGGACGGATCTCCTGAGCCCGGTCGGCGCGTCGTGGCGGTGGCCGGCATCGCGCGTCCCGAGCGGTTCTTTTCCGCACTGCGCGACGAGGCGGCGGGACAGCACGGAGGCGAGGGATGGGACATCGCGCGGGAGATCGTGTTTCGCGACCATCACTGGTTCTCTCGCCGGGATCTGGACCGCATCGAGCACGCGGCGGTCGACGCAGGTGCCGACTTCGTGCTGACAACCGAGAAGGACGCGATGCGTCTGGAGGATGTGCGGACCGCCACGGGCCGGATGCCCTGGGCGTTTCTTCCGCAGCAGGTCGAGGTGGAGCCCGCCGCAGCGTTCGCCGAGTGGCTTCACGAACGGCTGCGCACGGCTCGGCTGGGCCGACAGCCCGGGGCTGGTCAGCGCGCGGCCTCGTCGCTGCAGGCGACAGAAGCCCGGTCCGGTGATGGTGGGGCGGTCGCGTGAGCCGTTTCGTCGCGTGGCGGTATCGATTCGAGTCGGCGCTGGCAGGTGGCGTCCGTCGCATCGTTCCGATCGTGCCGATGGCCGCGGTGCGTACGTTCGGTCGTGCCGTGGGCCTGCTGGCGTATGTCGTCGATGGCCGGCGGCGGCGCACCGCGACGGAGAACCTCGAGCATGCGTTTCCCGGACGGACGGTCGAGGCTCGTCGCCGGCTTGTCCGGGCGATGTTTTCGCATTTCGGCGCGCTGCTGTTCGAGCTGGTCAAGTTCGGCGGCTATTCGCGCGAGCAGATGCTCGCCGCCACCGAGGTGGAAGGGGAGGAGCGGCTCCGTCAGGCGCAGGCGCAGGGCCGGGGCGTCCTGATCTTCACGGGCCACTTCGGCTACTGGGAATTGCTGGCGATGGCGCACGCGTTGCGCATGCCGCCGATGACCGTGCTGGCCAGACCGCTCGATAACCCCTCGCTGCACGCGGAGCTGGAGAAGATCCGCACGTCCACGGGTAACGCCGTGATCTACCGGCAGGGCGCGGTCCGCCGCATACTGAGAAACCTGGGCCGCGGAGGCATCGTCGGGGTCCTGATCGATCAGCATCTCCACTCAGCCGATGCGGTGCATGTGGATTTCTTCGGCCGCCCGGCCGCGACGACATCAGCACTCGCGGCACTTGCCCTCCGGACCGGCGCGCCGGTCGTTCCGGTGTTCGCGCTGCCCTTGCCCCGTGGTCGCTACCGCTTCATCTACGAGCATCCCGTGGAGCCACCTCAGTCCGACACGCCGGATGCGGTTCGCGAGTTCACGCAGCGGTGCACCGACGTGCTGGAGATGTACGTGCGGCGCCATCCCGAGCTCTGGATGTGGATGCACCGACGCTGGCGCGAGCGGGAGCTGCCGGTCGACGGGTCTCCGGTGGCCGAGGCCTCGGACGCGGAAGCGGATGTCTGATCCTGCGTGTGTCGTGGTGCTGGCGCCCAACTGGCTCGGGGACGCCGTGATGGCGCTGCCCGCGATCGGTGACGTGCGCCGCAGGTTTCCGGCGGCGCGGCTCGTGGTCGCGGCACGCCGCGCCGTCGCGGAGGTCTTCGAGTTGGTCCCGTCTGTCGACGCGCGCGTGACACTGGAGTGGAACGGGCGCTGGTGGCAGCGCCGCGCGTTTGCCGCGGATGTGAGCCGGGTGCGGCAACTGGGAGCCGACCTGGCGCTGCTGTTGCCGAACTCCTTCGCGGCGGCGTGGCTCGCCAGACGGGCCGCGATCCCCGAGCGATGGGGGTATGGATCGGACATGCGTGGGAGTCTGCTGTCGCGCGCCGTGTCGCGTCCGGTGCACGGCATGCACCAGGGCGCGTACTACCAGTACCTCACGCGCGAGCTCGGCATCGAGAGCGGGCCCCTCGATCCGGCCGTCACGGTCCCGGCCGACACGTCGGCAGCCGCACGCGAGCAGCTTGTCGCACACGGATGGGACGGCGCCAGATCGCTGGTGGTGTTCGCGTCGGGCGCCGCGTACGGCAACGCCAAACGCTGGATTCCGTCGTCTGCGGGACGCGTGGTCACCGATCTGGTGCGGCAACGCCAGGCCACATGCGTGATGGTCGGCAGCGCGGGCGACACCGCGACGGTGCGCGAGGTCGTGCGATCGGTTGACGCGGATGCGGCGTCGCACGTGATCAACCTGACCGGGGAGACGACCATCCCGATGCTGGCCGGTGTACTCAGCGTGGCGAGCGCCTGCGTGGCGAACGACTCGGGCGCGATGCATCTGGCCGCGGCCGTCGGCACGCCTCTGGTCGCGTTGTTCGGCCCGACCCGCGAAGATGAGACCGCACCGCTGACGCGACCTGGCGGCCGCGCGGAGGTGTTGACGCATGCCGTCCCGTGCCGTCCCTGCATGCTGCGCGAGTGCCCGATAGACCATCCGTGCATGACCGGGATCACCCCTGAGCGCGTGTACGGGACGCTGGAGTCACTGCTATCCTCAACACCGTAATGGAGGAGCCACGGTTGGATGCTGCGCACCTGCTCTCGTTAGCCGCCGCCTTTCGCAACAGGCGAGTCACCGTCGTCGGCGATCTCGTCGTGGACGAGTTCGTCTACGGTCGTGTGGCACGCGTGTCGCGCGAGGCCCCCGTCCTGATTCTCGAGTACGACTCCACCGAAATCGTGCCCGGAGGCGCGGGCAACGCGGCCAACAACGTGGCCAGCCTTGGCGGCAAGGCGACGCTGATCTCGACAATCGGGCGCGATGCCCCCGGCCGACGCGTCATCGCGGCATTGCGGCGTGGCGTCGACGCGCGCCGCGTACTTCGCGTGCAGGGCGCCGCGACGCCGGTCAAGACGCGAATTCTCGCGGGCGGTGTGCACTCCGCCAAGCAGCAGGTGGTGCGAATCGACCGCGCGGTGGCGGAGCCGGTGCTGCCTGGCGTGCGGCAGGCGTTCGAGCGCGCTGTGCTCGACGCGATCCCGCAGGGCGACGCGGTGCTGATCTCCGACTACGGATCAGGTTTGATCACGCCGGCGCTCGTGGCGGCGGTCCGGCGCAGGCTGAAGGGCGCACGCCGACCGGACGGTTCCCCGATCCCTGTGCTGATCGACAGCCGGTACCGGTTGCTGAAGTATCGCGGGTTGACGGCGTGCACGCCGAACGAATCAGAGGTCGAGGAGGCGCTTGGTATTCGCATTGCCGACAACCGGCGCGTGCTCGAGCGGGCCGGACGGGAAGTGCTTTCGCGCACCGATATGCTGGCCGTGCTGATCACCCGCGGCAGTCGGGGCATGGCGTTGTTCGTGCGTGACGCACCGACGGTGCACATTCCGATCTTTGGCTCGGAATCGATCGTCGACGTCACCGGCGCAGGCGACACGGTGGTGTCGACTGTGGCTCTC
>JAQBVV010000130.1 GCA_027622905.1 Acidobacteriota bacterium | reverse complement strand
CCCGCCTGTCGTACCCAGGTCGCGGCGTGAACCCATCAAAACCACTGCGTCGGGGTACTAGTTCCGACGCTGCAGGTGCGGGGGCTAGTCTTCGGTCCTCTTCTTTTTTCCGAAGATCCAGGCCAGGCAGATGCTGAGGCCGTAGAGCAGGATCATCGGCACGGCCATGGCGATCTGTGGCACGACGTCGCCTCCAGGCGTCGCGACCGCAGCGATGACCGCGATGGCGAGCACCGCGTATTTGAAGTGCCGGATCATGAACCCCGCCGTGACCATACCCATCCGAGCCAGGAACAGGACGATGGTCGGCATCTGAAACACGAGGCCGAAGGCCAGCAGCAGGCGCAAGTAGAGCGAGAACGCCGGCTGGATCCGTGGCATGAAGGTCAGGATGTCGGTCGTGAAGCTGACGAAAAACCGCCAGGTCAGCGGAAACACGACGTAATGCGAGAACGCCGCGCCGGCGACGAAGAAGAACGACGACATCACGATGAACGGGATCGCCCACTTCTTTTCGTTCGAGTAGAGCCCGGGCGCGATGAACAGCCACACCTGCGTCATCACGGCCGGTGATGCCAGGATGAGTCCCGCCATCAGTGCGATCTTGATGTAGAGAATGAACGCTTCCGACGGTTCCGTGAAGATCAGCGTGCCGCCAGGCGGCAGTAACTCCTGCAGCGGGCGCATGATGAAGTCGAAGATTCTGGTGATGAACAGGAAGGAAACGGCGAACCCGACCGTGATCGACAACACCGAGTAGACGATGCGTCGTCGCAGCTCGTCCAGGTGATCGAGGAACGACATCTTGCCAGCGATGCCGTCATCGTCCGGCGTGCCGAGACGACGCGGTTCGTCATCGTCGGGCGCAACCCCGGTGGAGGTCGAATCTACGGGAGGAACGAGGCCCACGGGTCAGACCGTCGCAATGGCCCGGCGCGGCGCCGAGACGCACGACGGGGCCTGCTGGCACGCGAGGGCGCTCGAGCCCACGGCTCGGACGCGATGGATGAGCCATGCCATGCGAGAGGGCACGTCGCTCATCGAATACCGACAGACCGTCACCAAGCGCCGTTACGCCACGGGGTCGGTGCCCGTCGCGCGGTTGATCGTCTCGTCGGCCGGAGGAGCGGGCGTGGCGGCGGCAGTGGCAGCGGTAGTCGCAGCGGCAGCGGACGGCGTGGCGACCGGCGGAGTCGTCGCTGCCGCGATCGCCGTGTCCTGCTCGTCGCGCATGGTCTTGCGCTTCTCGGCCGTTTCTTCGACGCGGATCTCCTCTTCAAGCGTGCTGCGCAGCTCGTTCGAGGCCTTCTTGAACTCGCCGATGCTCTTGCCAAGGGAGCGGCCGAGTTCCGGGAGCTTTCGTGGCCCGAAGATGATGAGCGCGATCACCAGAATGATGACGAGCTCAGGCATGCCGAGGGAACCCATAGTCGTACTCCAACCGGCGAGTGAGCCGGAATTGCTGATTGCGGGACAATCGACATCGCAAGGGCCGGATGGATGCCTTCATTCCCCGCAAATGATTCATTGGATTATAGAAACGGGATCTGGACGGGGTCAAGCGAACGGGCTATAGTTTCGGATATGCGCACCTACCGAACGCTGTCGGCGGCGGCCATGGCCGTCGTGCTCTGTGCCCTGCTCGGGGGCTTCTTCGGGCGGAGCGCACTGGTCGCTCAGGACCAGATTGCCGACCAGTACAAGGTCTTCACCGACGCGCTGGACGCGATCGAGACCGAATTCGTCGGTGAGGTGGAATCCGACCGCCTCGTGTACGGTGCGATCAGCGGGATGCTGCAGACGCTGGATCCGCACTCCAGTTTCATGGACCCGCGCAGCTACGCGCAGATGCGTGAGCGCCAGGAGGGCCGGTACTACGGGCTCGGGATCTCGATCAACGTCGTCGAGGGCGGCATCACGGTCTTCTCCATTTTCGAAGGCTCCCCGGCATATCAGCAGGGCCTGCGCCGCGGCGACATCATCGCCAGGATCGAAGGCGAAGACACGCTGGGCTGGACCAGCGATCAGGCGGTCGCCCAGCTTCGTGGCCCCCGTGGCTCATCCGTGCAGATCTCGATCAGGCGCGAGGGCTACGCGGATCTGATCCGCCTCGACGTACTGCGAGACGAGATTCACATCCCCACGGTGCGCGCGGCGTTCATGCTGGATGACGCGACGGGCTACATCCTGCTGTCCGACTTCGGCGAGAACTCGGACGACGAGATCGGAGTGGCGCTGGCGTCGCTGCGGGCGCAGGGGATGCAGCGCATCGTGCTCGATCTCCGGAACAACCCGGGCGGCGCCCTGGATCAGGCCATCAGCATCAGCAACCGGTTCCTGCCGCGCGGAGATCTCATCGTCTACACGCGCGGGCGGGTGTCGAACTCCGATCATGACTATCGGGCCACCGAGGACAGCGAGTATCTGGACCTGCCGATGATCACGCTGGTCAATCGCAACAGCGCCAGCGCGTCAGAAATCGTCTCCGGTGCGCTGCAGGATCACGACCGCTCACTCATCGTCGGCGAAACGACGTTCGGCAAAGCCCTGGTCCAGTCCGTGTATCGGGTGAGCGGCGGCGCCGGAGTGGCCGTGACCACGGCACGCTACTACACGCCCAGTGGCCGGCTGATCCAGCGACCGTGGGACGGCACCTTCGACGAGTACCTGACCTACGCGTTGCGGGATCAGGAGGCGAGCACGCCGCACAGTGCGGAGGATCTGAAGTTCACCGATGGCGGTCGCCGTGTCTACAGTGGCGGCGGGGTCGAGCCGGACCGCCGCTTCGACGGCCCGACGGAAGGTTTCAACCCCAACCGCTTCTCGAGGACCCTTGCGGCCAGGAACCTGTTCAACAGCTTCGCCCAGCGCTTCACGCGCGCCGGCGATGAGCGGATCACCGCGAGTCCGACGGTCCCGCACCGCGAGCTGTCCGAGGATTTTGTACTCACGGACGCGATGGTTGCCGAGTTCAGGGCGTACGTGGAGGATGCGAGCGTGCGTATCGACGAGGGCGCGTGGCAGGAGGACGAGGCATTCATCCGAGCCATGCTTCGCTTCGGGATCGATGTCGATCTGTTCGGCGGCGGGGTGGCTCGGAAGAACCTGGCCGGACAGGATCCCCAGTTGACCTATGCGCTCACGTTGTTCCCTGAGGCGGAGGCCCTGATGCGGCTCCCGGCCTCTCCGCCTGCGCAGCAGGCCCAGCGATAATTCCCCTCTCGCGCAGGCGGATTTCTCGTTAGCCTGACCGTTCCCATCTGGGGCTGTAGCCCCAAAATATTGTGGTGCGACTTTACCCTTGCCACTAGGGCTAGGTGTGTTTAGACTGATCCCTCCTTCGGTTCTCAGTGACAGGTATGCGTCTAGATCGCCTCCATATAAACGGTTTCAAGTCCTTTTCCGATCGCGCCGAACTGGCGTTCGACCACGGGGTGACGGCCATCGTGGGCCCGAATGGTTGCGGCAAGAGCAACGTGGCGGATGCGATCACCTGGGTGCTTGGCGAGCAGAGTGCCAAGAGTCTTCGCGGCGACCGCATGGAGGACGTCATCTTCAGCGGGAGCGATGCGCGGAAGCCGGGCGCCACCGCCGAAGTTCGACTCCATCTCACCGGATTGCCAGCCCCGCCGAGCGACAGCGTTCCGGAATCGAGCGAGCTGGCGAATCTGCCCGACGCGGTCAGCGACGAGGATCTCCTGGAGGCCGCCGAGCGGTTCACCCGGGACGTCGAGGTGACGCGACGGCTCTATCGGTCTGGCGAGAGCGAGTATCTGATCGACGGGGAGGTGTGTCGCCTGCGCGACGTGCACGAGCTGTTGATGGATACCGGCCTGGGCGCCAAGGCGTATGCCATCATCGAGCAGGGCAAGATCGGCATGATTCTGAGCTCTCGACCGGCTGATCGTCGCCAGCTGATCGAGGAGGCTGCTGGCATCACCAAGTACAAGTCGCGTCGCCGCTCCGCCGAGCTGAAGCTGGAGGCAGCGCAGCAGAACCTGACGCGGATCGACGACATCGTCTTCGAGGTCGAGAAACAGCGAGGCGCGCTCAAGCGGCAGTCGGCAAAGGCCCGCCGATACAAGCGGCTTCGGGAAGAGCTGCGGCGCTGGGAAAAGGTCCTGTTCGCCCGTCGCTACCGGGAGCTGGCACAGACGATCGAATCCGCGCGCGCGCGATTGACGGAGGCGCGCGAGCGGGAGGCGGCTGCCGCCGCGCGCCTGGGTGAGGCCGAGGCCGATCTGTCGCGTTTGCGGATCGAGCAGGCAGAGGTGGACACCCGGGCAGCGCAGGTGCGGGAGGACGCACACGCGCGCGAACTCGACATCAATCGTCGGGAACAGCAGCAGGAGTTTAACCGTCATCAGGCAGAGTCGCTGGAGGCGCGCGCCGGGGAGATCGCCGCCGAGCTGGCGGAGCTGGAGGCGCGGCGCAAGCCGGCGCGGCTCGCGGTGGCCAATGGCGTCCAGGCGGCCGCCGATGCAGGCCAGGTCCTGGCTGCGGCGGTGGCGACACTGTCGGAGGCCAGCGACGCGCATGCCAGGTCCCAGCAGCAGATCGAGCGCCTCGAGGCGGATGTCGAGACGGCGCGGGCGCGGGTGTTCGCGGCTCTCAACTCGGGCACGGCGGTGCGCCATGCGATGGAGCACGCGGGGTCACAGCGGGAGCGCGTGGGCGAGACGCTCGGGAAGCTGGACGTCGAGCGCGGCGATGTGCAGCGCGAGGCCGAGACCACAGAGGCGGCGCGGGCGTCAGCCGCCGACGCGCTGTCGCGCGCGCGTGCGGCGTTGGAGCGGCTCGGACTTGACATCGCCACGCGGGAATCGGAACTGGTCGGTACCAGGGCGGAGCACGAGGCGCGGGTCGGTGCGTTGCGATCGCATGAACAGGCACTGGCACGTAGCGAGGCGAGGCTGTCGTCACTTGTGGAGCTTGAAGCGAGCCGCGGTGAATTCGGCGATGCGGCTCGAATGGTGCTCGTGCAGGCCAACGGTCGGGTCGGCCAGCTGGGCGCCGTGGCGGACTTCCTGAACGTCGACCGGAGGTACGAACGGGCCGTCGAGGCGTGCCTCGGTGATCTGCTGCAGCACGTCATCGTGGAGCGTCATGATCAGGCGGCGGCGGGCCTCGCGCTCGTGCGCGAGCAGGACGCCGGGCGCTGCGGTTTCGTGGTCATCGATCCCGGGTCCAACGGCTTCCACCCGACGGACATGATCCGGATGGCCGGCGTCGTGCCGGTATCCGAGGTACTGCGTGTCAGCGGACCGCATGTGGCGACGATCATGAAGGTGGTGCCGGAGGCATACGTCGCGGACACGTTTGAACAGGCGGTCGCCATGTCGCGGCGGACCGCAGCGCCAGTGGCCACGCTCGACGGCGACGTGCTCAGAGGGCCGCACATCGTGTCAGGCGGGGCCAAAGCCGAATCCAGGGGCATCCTGGGCACGAAGCGCGAGATCAAGGAATTGCAGGAGCGGATCGCGGAGGATCGCGACAGGCTCGCCCGTCTGATGGAGGATGCCGCGCGACTCGAGGTCGCCATCGCTGAAGCGTCGGCCGCGCAGACGGCGCTCACGGCCGAGCAGCACCGGCAACAGGTGGCGATCGTCGGTCATGAGTCGGCCGTTGCGCGCGCCGCGGAGGAGGCCGAGCGGCTGGGGCGCAAGGTCGAGGTCATTGCGCTGGAGCGGACGCAGGCCGAGGCTGAGCAGGCGTCGCTCAACGCCCGTCACGCGGAGGCCGAGGCGTCCATCGAGCGACTGCTGGTGGAGCAGCAGGAGGCTGAGGGGCGCCTGACCGAAGCCCAGCGTGTCCTGACGACCGCCCGCGAAGCGGTCGGCACTCTGGGCATGAAGGCAGCCGACGCGCGGGCCGCACATGCCGCGATGAACGAACGGGCGTCTGGTCTGCAAGCCGAAGTGGCGCGGCTCGAGGATGTGGCCAGGGATGTCGAGACCCGCGCCGCGGCTCGATCGGGAGAACTCGAACAGACGCGCGTGCGACGAGAAGCGTTGTTGCAGTCGATCGAAGACGAGACGCGATCGCTGGACCACCACCTGCGCGAGCTCGAGGAGTTCAAAGCGGAGGTGCGCGCGGCGGACGAGGCTGCGGCCGCCGCACGGGTGGCCGTGGACGAGCAGGACGTGGCGATCCGCGAGGCGCGCGGGGTGGTCGAACAGATCCGTGCCAGGACTGGCGAGCTGGACGTCGCGCGCGCCACGGCGGAAAGCGATCTCGGCCATCTGGAGCAGCTCTGTGGGGAGGCGGTGCAGTGTTCGCTGGAGCAGGTGCTGATCGACGTCGAGGCGATGGAGTTGGCGGGGGAGACGACGCCGGACGCGGCGTCGATCACGGCGGAGGAGTCTGACCCCGACTCCGAGGCCGCCGCGGGCGCAGACGGCAACGATGAGAGGCCAGCCGGTGGCGACGCCGGCGTCGCCAGCGGCGGCGAGATGACGGCGGCCGAAGCGATCGACGCGCTCAAGGCGAAGATCGACCGCCTGGGTCCCGTCAACATGATGGCCATCGAGCAGTTCGACGAACTTGAGACCCGCCACGTCTTCCTCACGACCCAGCGCACGGACCTGGTCGATTCCATCGCGCAGACGTCGCAGGCGATCAAGCGTATCGATGAGACGTCGAAGGTGCGTTTCCGCGAGGCGTTCACGGCGATCCAGCAGAACTTCCAGGTGACGTTCAGCACGTTGTTCGGCGGCGGTCGCGCGGGCCTGACGCTTCTCGACGAGGACGATCCGCTGGAGAGCGGGATCGACATCGTGGCCTCGCCCCCCGGCAAGCGGCTGCAGAGCGTCCAGCTCCTGTCCGGAGGCGAGAAGGCGCTGACGGCGATCGCGCTGATGTTTGCGATTTTCAGATTCAAGCCGAGCCCCTTCTGCCTGCTCGACGAGATCGACGCGCCGCTCGATGATGCCAACGTCGGGCGATTCGTGGAGATGCTGCGGGGCATGCTGGACAGGACACAGTTCATTCTGATCACCCACAACCGGCGGACGATGGAGATCGCGAACCGGTTGTACGGCGTCACGATGGAAGAACCGGGCGTGTCGAAGCTGATCTCGGTGCAGTTGAACTAGTCGAGAAATCCCTGCGGGTCGTTCCCCCGTGAACGAAGACAAAGCCAGTCGGTATCACCGTTTGCGGCGACGGGCATCCGCGTCCGGGGCGGTCGTGGCCGCGGCGTGGATGCTGTTGCTACTCGCCACGGGCTGGTCCGCCGTCTTTCGGGATGTGGCTGGCCGAGCGGCGGGGTATGCCTTCCTCCCGACCGTCCTCTACTACGCCGTATTCGTGGCGGTGCTGACCGAGGTCGTGCAGGCGCCGGTCGCCTTCTACCAGGGCGTGATCCTCGAGCGCAGGTACGGGCTGTCGGGTCAGACGGCGGCTCGATGGTGGGTGGATCGTCTGAAGGTCGGCGGCATCGCGGTGGGGCTCACGGCCGTCTGCGCGCTCGTCGTCTGGTCTCTCCTGCGATGGAGCCCCGCGTACTGGTGGCTTGCCGCGTCACTCTGTTTCGCGGCGGTGCTGGTCTGCCTGGTGCAGATCGGGCCGGTGCTGCTGCTTCCCGCGTTCTACACGCTGAAACCCCTCCGGCGTCCGGAGCTTGGCCTGCGGATCGCACAGCTCGCCGAGCGGGCCGGTGCCGGGGCGGTCGACGTCTTTGAATGGCAGCTCGGCAGCCAGGAGCGGAAAGCGAACGCGGTGCTGGCCGGTCTCGGGCGGACACGCCGGGTCCTGCTGTCCGACACGTTGCTGGCAGAGCATTCGGACGACGAGATCGAGGTCGTGCTCGCGCACGAGCTCGCCCACCACGCGCATCACGACATCTGGAAGGCGATCGCGCTGGACGCGACGCTGATCGTGCTCGGTTTCTACGTCGCCGATCTGGTGCTTCGCGCATCCGTGGGACATTTCGGGGTGACGAGCCTCGACGACATTGCCGGCTTTCCCCTGCTGGTGCTCGCGGGTGGCGCGGTCTCGCTGGCACTCGTGCCGCTGGCCAACGCGATGTCGCGTGCCCACGAGCGACGCGCCGATCGGTATGCGCTGGCGATGACGGGAAAGCCGGAGGCGTTCATTAGTGCCATGCGACGGCTCGCCAGCCAACACCTTGCCGAGGAACGCCCGTCGAAGCTCGTCGAACTCCTGTTGTGCTCGCACCCGCCGGTGGCTGCGAGACTCGAGGCGGCCCGGGCCTGGGAGGCCGGACGCAGGTAGACGAGACGCCTCGCAGAGCGAGTTCGCGCTCATGGTTCAAACTCGAAGCCGTGAAGTTGAGCCAGTTGCGCGGTGGCGCAAGGAATCGCGCGACGGGAGTCCGGGAGACGGCTGAGGGGGCTATTGGGCGCGAACGACGAGCTCGCCCTGCATCTCGGCGTGGCGATCGTCGTCCGTGAGGTTGCTGTAGAACCGGAAGGTGCCTGGCCGGGCCGCCAGAAACTCGAACGTCGTCGAACCACCGGCTGGCACCCGGCGGATGATGCGGTACTCGTCGATCGCGAAGCTGTACGTGTTGTCTTCGCTCCGGATAGTGATCGTGACCAGGTCGTCCTGGAGCACCTCCAGCTGGTCCGGTACGTACTGGAAGTTGCTGGCGACCAGGTTCAGCTCAGGACGGCCGGGTGCCTGATCCTGGGCATGTACCCCAGGGACGAACGGACGTGTCAGCAGGAGGATGCCAGCGGCCGCCAGCAGCCATCCCATCTGGGAGCGGGTCAGCGTCAAACGTGCGACTGGCGAAGCGGACACCGTTCCCGGGTCAACTTCGCCAGCGCTCACGCTTATTCCTTGCCGGCGGGAGCCGGCGCGCCCGCCTGGGTGCCGGCCTCGTCCTGCAGCAACGCCTTCCGGCTCAGACGGATCTTGCCGGTCGGATCGATGTTGATGACCTTGACCAGCAACTGCTGTCCCTCTTTCAACTCGTCACGGACGTCCTGGACGCGATGGTTGGCGATCTCGGAGACGTGCAAGAGGCCGTCGGTGCCAGCCATGATCTCCACGAATGCGCCGAAGTCCGTGATCCGCTGGACCTTGCCCATGTAGCTCTTGTTGAGCTCGGGCGTTGCCGTGAGCTCCTGGATGATGTCGATCGCCCGGGCGGCCGACTCGCCGTCGGCCGATGCCACGTTCACCGTGCCGCTGTCTTCGACATTGATCTTCACACCCGTCCGTTCGATGATGCTGCGGATCATCTTGCCGCCGGGCCCGATGACGTCGCGGATCTTGTCGACAGGAATCTTGATCGTGATGATTCGGGGCGCGAAGTCGGACATGCTGCCACGCGGCGCACTGAGCGTCTTGGCCATCTCGCCAAGGATATGGAGACGCCCTGCCCGGGCCTGGTCCAGGGCCTTGCTCATCACCTCGGAGGTGATGCCGGTGACCTTGATGTCCATCTGCAGCGCGGTGATGCCCTGCGCCGTGCCGGCGACCTTGAAGTCCATGTCGCCGTAGTGGTCTTCAGCGCCCGCGATGTCGGAGAGCACGACGGACCGGCCCGCCGCCTCGTCCACGATGAGCCCCATGGCGATGCCGGCGACCGCTGACTTGAGCGGCACCCCGGCGTCCATCATGGCCATCGACCCGC
>JAQBVV010000129.1 GCA_027622905.1 Acidobacteriota bacterium | reverse complement strand
TGAGCTCGTCGAGATCGTGCGGCCCAAGCTCGTGCAGGACGGCATGTTCCTGGTCGGTCTGGACATCGTCGGCGACAAGTTGATGGAGATCAATGTCTTCAGCCCCGGCGGTCTGGGCAGCGCGCAGAAGTTCGAGAATGTCAATTTCACGCACGCGGTCATCGACAGCTTCGAGCGCAAGGTGCAGTACGCGAAGTACTACGACCGATTCTTCAACAACGCCGGAATGGCGACGCTGTGACTTTCCATGAAACGGAGTGTCTATCAGATGACTGGCTCACGAATGCCAGTGGTGATGCGCACGGATGTCCGCTCTTGGAGGTTCACGTAGTCTGAGCAGCAGCGGTTGGAGATGCCGTCGTACGGCGGCGAGCGTCCACGGCACGCGGCTGCGGGGGAAACAGCGCCCGGCGCCGGGCGAGGAAGGCGTGGGCGGCGGCGCAGAGCGCGGCGTGATGATGGAAGCCCTGCCACGTGCGCCCTTCGAAGTGATCCAATCCCAGCTCGCCTTTCATCTCTTGGTAGTCGCGCTCGATGCGCCAGCGGAGCTTGGCCAGACGCATCAGGGTGCGCACGGATGTCTCGGGCGGCAACGACGAGAGATAGAACTTCGAGGGCGCTGCCTCGCCGCGGGGCCACTCGCTGAGGAGCCAGACGAACAGCGGCAGCGTCGGGACGTCGAACGACAGGTGCTCCGCCTTCCCGGTCCAGTCGAGAAACGGCCGGCTCAGGCGCCTGAGCCGATCGACCGCCTCCTGGAGCGAACCGACGGACACGACGACGCGCCCGTCGGCCGCCAGGAACTCAGCGGGCGCCGGCAAGGCATGCGGAGGAGGCAGTGCCGCGGCCTGCTCGATGACGCCGAGCAGCCATTCACCCAGTTCGCGCGCGCCGTTGCCGGCGTCCCAGTCGAGCGCAGGCGACAGCGACGAATCGTAGCGATACGCCTGTGGCGGCTTCTTCTTTCGAAACTGCGACTGCGTGCCCACCTCGGGCCGCATGAGCAACGACTGGTCGGGATGAGTGTAGCTGTCGGCGACTTTGCCGGCGCCACTCCTGGTCCTACCCTTGGCACCACCCTTGGCGCTACCGCTGTTGGTTCCGCCAGTCCGGCGCTTCGTCCCTCTTGCTTTCGCCATCTAGGGGGCGATTCTAGCAGAGGGGGAGCGAAGGCAGTCCCCTGGGTTCAGGTAGTTGGCCAGAAGAGCTCGTTCCCTTCAATCTCGCTGAAGCACTCCGCCGCCGTCAGCCCGCGGTAGACGGTGAACCAGCGGCCCGTGTGCCGGAAGTAGGCGAGGTCGAATCGGCCGAATCCCGTCACCGTCATCCGCGACTGCCGAACGACGAAGTCATCCTCGACGCGACCACTCGGCGTGCGGTATCTGGCGCAGAGGTAGAGCGCCTTGCCACGCCACTGGGAGAAGACCTCGACCGGATAGTTGAACGGTCCCGGCTCGCGCGCACGCAGTTGAAGGACGTGCGAGAACGTGCCGAGCCACGCCTCGGCCCACTGGTCGACCTGCTGTCGCACTGCCACCGGGACGGAGACCATTACCCACTCACGGGTACGACGAGGCCGCTTGGTCGCACGAGTCGCCACGGGCGCCATGGTCTGTCACGCGACGTCTCATCGTCAAGATCGGGGACATCCTGGCAACCGTGGAGGTCAAGGCTGGGCACCACGGGTCGATCAGGCTCAGCACCGCATCTCGCGTGGACGAATCGAAAGCGGAGCGGGTGGCCGCGAACGGGGCCGCCCCGTTCGCGCCGCAGGCCGGGGCCCCCGCCGCGCACGCCTGCGCGGTGGGGTGGAGGCGCCTTCCACGTGACAGATGCTCTTGGCGCCGAGCACGAATGGGGCTGTTCGCGGTCAGGACCCGAACACGAAGGCTTGCTTTCGAGCGGCGAGCTACGCGTGTACGCCTGGTGCCTCGTGACCGGTGCGCGCGACGTACTCCACGTACGACCCCGGATACAGGTGCGGTTCGGCATCGGTGCCGCTCTCGCCGCCGAGTTCGATCACCCGATTGCTGAGCGCCCGCAGGAACGCGCGGTCGTGCGAGACGAAGAGCAGTGTGCCCTCGAAGTTGCGAAGAGACTCGATCAGCATCTCCTTGGTCGCCAGATCGAGGTGGTTGGTCGGCTCGTCAAGCACGAGGAAGTTCGGCGGATTCAGCAGCATGATCGCCATGACGAGTCGCGTCTTTTCGCCGCCGGAGAGCGCGCGAATCTTCTTGTCCGTGTCATCGCCGGAGAACTGGAACGCGCCTGCCAGGCTGCGCAACGTGCCGACGGATTCCTGCGCGAATTCTTTCTGGAGCTGTTCCTCGATCGTGAGGTTCGGATCGAGCACGTCGAGCGCCTGCTGGGCGAAATAGCCAAGCCGCACGCTCGCACCGATCGCGACCTCACCCGTATCCGGTCGAAGGACGCCCGCGACCATTCGAAGGAGCGTCGTCTTCCCGGCGCCGTTCTTCCCCATCACACACCACCGCTCGCCGCGTCGGATGGTCGCGCTCAGGTGGTCGTGCACGACGCGCCGCCCGTACGCCTTTGACACGTCCTTCAGCACCGCCACCTGGTCGCCAGAGCGCGGCGGCGACCGGAACTCGAACGTCACGACCTTGCGCCTCTTCGGCAACTCGATTCGCTCGATCTTGTCCAGCGCCTTGACGCGGCTCTGCACCTGGGCCGCCTTGGCCGCGTGCGCCGCGAAACGGTCGATGAAACGCTGTTCCTTGGCGAGCATGGACTGCTGGCGCGCATAGGCTGCCTCGCGGTTGGTTTCGCGGATGGCCCGCTCGCGCTCGTAGAAGTCGTAGTCGCCTGCGTAGACGGTGATCTCGCCACCGTCGATCTCCGCGATCTTCGTCACCACTCTGTTCATGAATTCGCGATCGTGCGATGTCATCAGCAGCGCCGCGGGCAGTGACTTCAGAAATCCTTCGAGCCAGATGATCGACTCGATATCGAGATGGTTGGTCGGCTCGTCCATGAGCAACACATCCGGCCGGCCCAGCAGCACGCGAGCCATGCCCACGCGCATCTTCCAGCCGCCCGACAGCGCGCCGACGTCTCCGTCGATCCGCTCCGCATCAAACCCCAATCCCTCGAGGACCTCACGCGCCTGCGCCTCGAGTCCGTAGCCACCAGCGTGTTCGTACTCCTCCTGCACCTCTCCGAACCGCGCAAGGATACGGTCGAGGTCGCCCGCCTGCCCAGGATCGGCCATCGCCTGCTGCAACGCCTCGAGTTCGTGGTGCAGATCGCCCAGGCGCCCGCTTCCGGCGATCGCCTCATCGAGTACCGAGCGACCTGACATTTCTTCCACGTCCTGCCGAAAATAGCCGACGGTCATCTTCCTGGGCACCGAGACGTCACCTTCGTCCGGTGATTCCTCGCCGACGATCATCCGAAACAGCGTTGTCTTGCCAGAGCCGTTGGGGCCGACCAGACCCACCTTGTCTCCAGGATTCAACTGAAAGGAGGCGTCGACAAACAGGATCTGCCGGCCGTACTGCTTGCTGATACGCGTGAAGGAAATCATGTCCGCTGCAGATATCTTATGTGCATGCCTTCACACCTCCTTCGTCTGGCCACCGTGGTGCTCGTTGCTGGTGCCGTCATGTCAGTGGCACTTTCGGCGCAGTCGTCACGGGCACTGGATCCGCTCGACGCCAGCGGAACCGTGACCTACTTCATCGCGGATGGAGAGCCGGCGTCTGCGTACCGGCCATCCGACCGGGATCTGGCGACGTGGGCGCTGCAGGCGTGGGAGCGGAGCATCGAAGGCACGCTGCGGTTTGTCTCCTCGTCGGAGGACGAGGCGCTGATCCGCGTGTACTGGGTCACACCTGACGCAGGTCTCTACGGCGAGATGGCCTCAATCACCGTGAACGGGCGCCGTGGTGCCGCCGTATACGTCCGGCCGGATGCCGAGATGGGCGGCGAGGTAATCGCGCGACAGGCGCAGGCCGATCCGCTGTTCCGCGACACGGTGGTCTATCTCACGTGCCTGCATGAACTCGGGCACGCGCTGGGCCTCGCACATGCCGGCGACTTCGACGACATCATGTATTTCTTCGGCTTTGGCGGTGACATTCCGGGGTTCTTCAACCGCTACCGGATGAAGCTGGACGATCGCGACAGCATCCCCCGTGTGCCCGGGCTCTCGACCAGCGACATCAACCGCGTCCGGGCGCTCTATCCCCGACCCTGACGGATGAGGTGCGCACGTCAGCGCTGGGCGTCTCGGAGCCTCTCGGGCAGGATCATTTTCGCGCGCGGCGGCCTGCATGCGATCAGCCGTCAACCCCCTCGCGTCCGGGAACACCGCAAGCGGATTGCCGGCGAGGGGCTGCTGAGTGAAGACGTCGTATTGCAGAAAAGAAAGCGGCATGTCACCGGCGACGCAGGCGCATCGACGCCTGCATCCTGGGTCAGTGCTCTCGACGAACCTTGAGCCTTCCGCCCACGGCCAGGCCGAGGTGATAGGCCCCTTCCTGCTGCATCCAGACGTGGCGGGCGTGATTGTCGGCCAGTTCGATGATCAGCATGCGAGCCTCTTCGGGTAGCGCTGCCGCGATCGACTCCACCAGCTCCTCCTGGCGCTGAATGTCCACGGACGCAAACAGCTCGTCCTCGTGAATCGCCTGTAGCAGCGTTTCGTATTCCTCTTCGCACTGCTCCTCGGTGTCGGAGAAAGACGGCACGTGCCTGAGCGTGCCGTCGAGGTCGAGCTTCGTCGCGCACTGTTCGGCCAATTCGATGAGTTCTTCTGAGGTGGGCATCCCTGAATATTACGATTTATCGCGCCCGTGCTGGCCCCAGGGGTGCTACACGGACGGTGACCGGACGATAATTACGGGTGCAGGCGCGGAAGGGTGCGCATCATTGCGCACTTCTGCTCTGCCCCAGGGGCGTTCGCTGGTTTCTGCTCGCCCGGACTAAAACGAAATATGAGAGGATTCTGGCTATGAGACCCCGAATGAGCTTCTTCCGCACAGCCTTCTCCATCGCACTGATGGGACTCGTTCCGTACGAGGCGACCGCCCAGCTACCGGATCAGACTCCCCCATCGACCGCAGCAGGCGCCTGCACGATCGTCGGGCAGTTGCTCGGGCCGTCTGATTTCGGCGTGGCTGCCGGCCTGCCGCTGGCCGACACGTCAGCCGTGCTACTCCCGGACGGTCGCGTCCGGATGTACATGTTCGCGCAAGGCGTGGGGATCGTCAGCGCTGTATCGGTCGGCACCGACGGTGCATCGTTCGTACCGGAGGCGGGTGTGCGGCTTCCGGACGGCAGAGGCATGCCCCGAGCAGTCGCCATGCCAGGTGGCGGCTGGCGACTGTTTCATATCAACGGCGACGGCATCCAATCCGCGGTCAGCACCGACGGCCTCAACTTCACGGTTGAGGACGGGTTCAGGATCACGTCCGAGGCCGCCGGGTTCACCGGATCGACCGCAGGCGGCGCAACGAGCGGAGCAACCGTGACGCAGTTGGCTGACGGGCGCTACCGTATGTACTTCAGCGATCTGCCTCGGCCGGGCGATGCGCCAGGCGGACACTGGATCAAGAGCGCCATCTCGACCGATCAGCTGACGTGGATCGTCGAGGAGGGCGTCAGGCTCGGAGCCGGTGCTCCGGTGCTGACCGATTCGGCCGAGCACCCGTTCGCGCTGGCAAATCCGGACGGCTCCGTCACGCTGTACTACGGCAAGTTCATGGGCCCAGGCTCCGGCTCGGCCAATCCAGAGGGTCTCTACGAGTCAACATCGGTCGATGGCTTGACGTTCACGACTGAAACGTACGACGTCTACTTCGGCAACGATCCTGACGCGTTACGGCTGGTGGACGGCTCGCTCGTGGTGTATTTCGGCCTGTTCGATCCAGCGGTCGGGGGAACGATCAATCTGGCCCGGTGCCCCGAGCCCGTCGCCAGCACCACGCCAACGCCAACCGCCGGGGGCGGCTCGCGAATCACGCAGATCCTTCCAGGCGGCTCGCTGTCCTCAGCAAGTGGCCAGTACAGCGTCGTGTACCAGACCGATGGCAATTTCGTGTTGTACGACGTGCTGGCGGGAATCGCGCTCTGGACCACAGGTACCGGCGGCACTGCTCCTGGACAGGCCGTCGTACAGGCTGACGGTAACTTCGTCATCTATGACGCGGTCGGCAACGCACTCTGGGCGGCAGGGACGGCTGGCAACCCCGGTGCATACCTCCTGCTCCACGACGACGGCAACTTCGTGATCTACAGCGCGAACGCCGAGCCGATCTGGAGCCGCCTCACGGGCAGCCTGCTGCCCTGACCGGGGAGAGACGACGGCTCCCTGGGCGCTTCAGAGCGTTTGTCGATTCGCTGGAGACCGAACAGCGCTCTAGTCGTGGAGCGTGATGGCCACCTGCGTCGCGTCGCCGATGCGCGTGATCGTCGCCATGTAGGTGACGCCGTCCTTGGTGGCGTGCAGCCCGGCCATCGGTGCACCCGGCACGCCACGCGTCGGAGACTCCTCCCAGCCCAGTTCCCCCAGCGCGGTGCTGTAGTAGTCGCGCACCTCGGCCACCGGCATCGCCGTTTCGACGCGGAGGGCGAGTCCGTCGCTGAGCGAACTGGTCTGGCGGCCGGTCGACGTCAGGTTTCCGCCAGGCAACTCCGGCAGGTCCATGTCGCGGTAGAGATCCGGATACGCCATCCCGCTGGTGGCGCCGGCAGTCGAGGCCGCTGGCGGCACCCCTGCTTCGGCGGGTTGGTCGCCAGCCGCAGGTTCGCTCGAACAGGCGCACAGCGACGCAGCCACGACGGGAAACAACACGGTCAGTATTCGTTTTTTCACGGCCGCACTATAGCACCTGGCCAGCACCTGGCTCGACAGCCTTCGCCACGCACACGCGACGGACGTTTGACCCTCGACAGGTTTTCAGGCAGGCTCATGCAACGACTGACGTGAGGTCAGTCGCCCTGTCCTCCTTCAGGAGATGTCAATGACCGTTACTCTCCGTGCCCTTGGCGTCGCTCTTCTGGCGACGATGCTCGTGCCTGGGGGCACGCCGCCGGTTCACGCCGGCCAGAACCCGTACGAGGGGGTCCTCGCAAGCGCGACCTGCTCGCCTGGTGTCGCCTTCACGGCCATTTCCATGGGCTGGGATCTCGACTACCTCTACGGTACTGACTTCGGCGGACTTGGCCCTTGCGTCGTGCCGGACCTCTCCGATCTGCTCGGCACGTGGATCCTGGTGAGCCAGCAGGTCCAGGCCGGCCCGAACACCCTCATCGGAAACTCCGCCGGTAAGACACTCCAGATCCTGCCGAGAGCCATAGTTGAGCTCGATCCCACGGTTCGAGGCGTCATGGCACAGGAGGAGTGGCTCACCGAACAGTTCTGCATCGAGGGCGCGGCGGCGGCTCCGACCTGTGGCATGACACTGCCAGCGTTGCCGGCCGGACTCGGCGCGACGCCCTGCCGCGAGTCCGCGGTCTTTGGCGGCGCCGTACGCTCCGACGTCTACGTGCAGAGCAGCGGCAGCACCCCCTCGCAGCCCGTCGGACCGTTCACGCTGCGAGCCAACATCCGCACCGACATGACGCCGGTGTCCATCCGGTGCCCCGGGGCTGACATCGACGTCACCTGCGGTAACTGCGCCAGCATGTCGATCGGCAAGATGACGATGGTGCTCGAATACGACCAGCAGTCCGACGTCCTGACGGCGCGGAGCGATCTCGGCGGTCCAACGGTGGTGCAAACCTTTCGCCGAGAGACCACACTGACACTCGGCGAGATCTTCAACCCTGATGGGAGCCTGCAATGATGCGTAACCACCGCGTGGCGCTCTGTTCGTTCGCCGCCGTCGTGCTGATCCTGGGGCTCGCGGTGCCCATGTTCGCGCAAGACGCCGTCGGTGAGGTGCCCGAGCACCCCGTCATCAGGCCGATGATCGGCGCGACGCTGCTCGAGGACTCGTCCCGCGTGGACGACTTCGGCCAGATGCTGGTGCGATACCGCCAGGACGGCAGGACCATCGACGAGACGGCGGAGGGCAGGTTCTGGCACCTCGAGTACCAGCTCGAGAACCGCGACACGAGTCGCGACGAGATCATGGCCAACTATGCCTCCGAAGCGGAGCGCGTGGGCGGCGAGGTCCTTGACAGAAGCGGAACGCGGCTGCGCTTTCGCATCGTGAACCGCGGGGCGGCACGACCTGGGCGATCCTCGACACGCGCGCCAATGGCGCCTACGAGCTCGAGATCGTCGATGAAGCCGGCCTCGATCTGAGTCTTGAGTTCGACTCCGCGGCGATGTTCGATGCCCTGACCCGCGATGGCAAAGTGGCCATCTACGGCATCCTGTTCGACGTCAACCTGGCCGATCTCCGACCGGGGAGTGGCGAAGTGATCGACACGGTTGCCGACGTCCTCAAGGCGAACCCGACCCTTCGCATCGAGGTGCAGGGCCACACCGACTCGACCGGCTCCGCTGAGCGAAACCGCGAGCTGTCGCTCGAGCGCGCGCAAGCCGTGGCCGCCGCGCTGCGACTCTACGGCGTGGAAGCGAGCCGGCTCGTGCCGCGCGGTCTCGGCCCGGACCAACCGGTCGCCGACAACGCCGATGAGCAGGGCCGGCAGCAGAACCGACGCGTCGAGCTGGTGCGCATCGAGTAGCAGGCGAGCGCATGGCCCACCGGTCGGTCCGCCGGCGGCGGAAGCCGATGCACGAGGGCGCCGGGTACTACGCGCGTTTGGCGAGGAGCAGCTGTCCGCTCTGCAAGGCGGCTTCCCGCACGAGAAAGCCCATCTTCGGATGCGAGGCTTCCAGGTCAACTGACACGCCCTGCTGCTGCAGCGCCTCGGTCGTCGTCGGGCCGATCGATGCCACGACAACGCGGCGAAGACTCTCGCGGACGGCGTCCGCCTGTCCCATCGTGTCTGTGCTTGATCCGATTCGGTGGACGGTTTAGTTACGCTGCGTAGGTTGCCCTACGTTCGAACGCCGCCGGGCTCATCCGACCTGCCGATGAGTGCCGCCGTCGCTGGTTATAGAACACTTCGAGGTAGTCGAACAACTCGGCCTTCGCATCGGCGTGGCTCGCGAACCGTTCGCCGACCTCGCTTTTCACCGTCGAGAAGAACGCTTCCATGACGGCATTGTCGTAGCAGTTGCCGCGCCGGCTCATGCTGCACGTGATGCCGTACGCGGCGAGCACGTCTTGGTAGTCCTCACTGGCGTACGTCGACCCCTGGTCGGAATGATGGAGCAAGCCGAGTCCTGGGCACCGTCGCTTCAAGGCCATCTCGAGGGCCTTGATGGTGAGATGGCGATCGTTGACGGCGCTGATCGCCCAGCCCACGACAAAGCGCGAATAGAGATCCAGGACCACCGCCAGGTAGGCTTTCCCCTGCTCACCGATGTGCAACTCGCTCGTATCCCCGACCCACCGCTGATTGGGGCGCTCCGCCGTGAAGTCCTGGCGCAGGAGATTGTCGGCAATCGGTTGGTCGTGATCGCTATCGGTGGTCATCTTGTACCGCTTGCGCACGCGCGCCTGCAGGCCCTCCTCCTGCTTCAGGCGAATGATCCGCTTCCGGCTGACGTGCTCCCCCCACTCGATAAAGTCATCGTGGATGCGTGGACTGCCGTAGTACCCGCGCCCGCCCGCGAACGACGCGTGCAGCAGGACTGTGAGCCGTCGATCGTCCTGGGCGCGGCGGGACTCCGGTCGCGTCTGCGACGCGTAGAACCC